>CAJXOW010000012.1 GCA_913057825.1 uncultured Balneolaceae bacterium
TGGATGCGGGAATCGTAGAGTTGGTCGTAAAACAGGTGGGCGTGGTAGCGAGCAAAGACGAGAGAATCGCGTTGGGCTGACAAATCGTAACGGTAGTCTTCGACAAGCCGCGTTTCAAAAATTCGACGGGAATTCCTGGTATTCAGATTATAGCGGTAAAAACCCGGACGGCCGTTGTAGAAATCGCCATAGAAGAGTAGTTCGCTGTTGGAAAGCCACAGGGGACGGCGAACTTCGGCCCCTTTGTACGAGACCGGAAGTATATGAAAAGAAGAGCTTTGCGCGACTTTGGAAGTGGTATTGCGGGACGTTGGTTGCTTGCGGTAGTCTTCAACAAACGTGTCATAGAGTTGGCCCGGCCATTGTCCGGTGGCGTGACGAAGGGCCGTTCCGTAACCCAGGAAAGGATACCGGGAATAAAAGCTGATCGCCTCCCGCGAGGTAGAGGGACCGTAGGTGTTCTGCAGCCAGTTGGTAAACTCAAATCCCCCCACATAATGACGATTGAATGGACGGGCTTGGCTCGATATGTGGACCAGCTGTCCCATGGACCACTGCCGCTCGGTTGAAAATGTGGACTGAAAAAGACCCGTGAAGTAGGGGTATTGTCCCCGACCTCCCGAGGGCAAGACGGATTCGGTTTCGTGATGGACGGCGAGTCCCTCTAGCACGCCGAGCGGTATCGCGGTGTGGACTGACCGGGCAAAATCCGGCGAAAAGGGATAAATCAACCGAGTCAGTCCCACCCGGTTGTGGTTACTCAATTGCAGGGCGTGGATCAATTCATGGGGTAACACCGCTTCCAGCCAGTTGCCGGAACGGGGGTTGAGTACTTTTCCCTGGATGGGATGCAATTCAACTTCCATCCGGAAATTGATTGGACTTACCAGTCCATTGGACCGATCGTTCCGGGGATTCAGTATCACGGGAAAATCCTGCAATTGACCCCCCACCAGTTGTCGGGCTTGATCGTACTGAGCTTCCAGGATGCGTCCCGTACGGCGGGCCTGTCCGTCTGCATGGGCGGGATGCAGGATGGAAAAGTGAGGTGTTTCAAGCTGTTGCCAGGAAATGTCGGGCCGTCGTTTAACCTCGTACAGATCCGATCCGGATACGGCCGACAGTTCCTGTGCCTGTGCCGGATTGGCAAAGGGCATCAGGGATAAAAAAAGGAATCCGACGACCCGTCCAACTGCCTGGATTGGTAAAGATTTATTTAAATGATGCACTTTAATGGAATCAGATATAAAGGGTTTTTAGCTAGCCCGGATTTCGCTTACACGGGTAACGCTTCGCTCTGTGCACTTCGTGGGAATCGCTGTCGCTCGGAGCGCCAACGCTGTTAACGTTTTGCACTGAGCACTTTGTGAAACACGATTGGTATGTAGCGATGATAGACTATTATCCATGATAAAATCTTTATTTGAAAATAAGTAGTTGTAAATCATAGTGAGAGCTCTACCCATAGATTTCCCTTCTCAGAGACCTTTGAAAACACCGGGCGGCGGTTCCGAAGTATTAAGTTTTTCGGTAAATAGGTAAAAAATACTTAGTAGTTGATAGGCATTTATCATGGTCTGCAGATAATTAAACGAACTCAAAAAGAGAAAAACTTTCGAACGAGGAACCGCCGCCCGGTGTTTTCAAAGGTCTCTGAGAATTTAAAGTTAGGTGCATCCGATGAGCGGCAATAAACTTTAAAAAGCGATTTGCCAGTATAGGAACATACCTGCGAACCCGATCAGGAACAGCATGCCCGACCAGCTCAACCATCGAAGCCACTGTGGCGGACGGGCTTCCCGGGGCATATCCGGGGAGGTGACAACCCGGTGATTGATGTATCCCAACAGCGGGGCCGTCAGGAATGAGAGCGTCGTGGCCAGATCCACCATAAAGGTAAAACTTTTGCCCAGCAGGGAGAGTACAGCGAGAGAGATAGCAGGTACGATGATGATAAACAGGATATAAAGGCGTATTTTAGAATATCCTCCCACGGTTTCCGGGAAAATCACTTCGAGCGTGCGACGCAGCACCCGCGGAAAGGCGTCAGTAACGGTAAGGGTAGTGGAAAACATCGTGGTGAAAGCTGCCAGGGCGATGACAGGATAACTCCAACTGCCGAGGTTGTGCGTGTAAAGATCAATCAGCTGTCCTGCGAAGGCCGCTCCGCTGTCTTTGAATCCCTCGCCCGTTCCGTGCATTACAAGGGCTCCCAGCAGAAGAAATGATATAGCCATAAAAGCCGCCGACAGATATCCCACGTTAAAGTCAAATAGCGACTCACGCAGTTTCGGTTTATGGCGGGTTTGTTTTTTGCGTTCGAGCGTCCACAGCGAATGCCAGACCGACACGTCGATCGGGATCGGCATCCATCCCATCAATGCCAGCATAAACGAAACGCCGGAGACGGTCCATACGGCCGGCGATGAAGCTGGGTCGGAGGCTACAGGCCCGTGGATAAGGGCAATGATTAAAGCAAAAAGGGTAGAAACGGCCAGGGCCGACATGATTACTTTCATGCTGGAATCCAGCATGGGATACTGACCCGAAATGAGCAGGGCAATGCAGATCACCAGTATAATGGCACTCCACCACACCGGTCCGAGCGAGATTCCCGTGAGTTGCGAGGCGAGTCCGGCGGTGACCACCGTGACAGCCGCCTGGATCGTGAACATGGTCCCGAGCGTAAAGAGGATAAAGATTCCCATCGCCCACCAGCCCAGCTTCATATATCCTTCGAGCAGGCTGCTGCCCGTTGCGGCGGCGTACCGGGGACCAAATTCCAGGAAGGGGTATTTAAACAGGTTGGCCAGGATCACCGCCCAGAGCAGGGTAAAACCATAGGTGGCTCCTGCCCGGGTGGATTGAACCAGGTGGGAAACCCCGATAGCAGCTCCCGCCATCAGCAGGCCGGGACCCAGCGTTTTAATAAAGCCCTTCCACTTGCTTGACGTTTGCATGGTTTGCGAAATAAGTGATTAGTTAGTTGCGTGTTTAATCGGTATTGACCCCATAAGAGATCGTTTGAAAAGCGGGCCCCGGGCGGTGCTGAGTACTTAAAATTTTTCGAACCCAAACATCTTATAGGATTATAAAATAGAAATTGCATAGCAACTAGAGACGAAAAGCAAAGCCGTGAGAAAAAATTTTTCATCGAAGGCACCGCCCGGGGCCCGCTTTTCAAACGATCTCAGTAAACAAACAACTAATTAAAAAGCACATTAAAAAATAAGGGGTAGGCAAACGGAAAAATAGATATATTGAATTATAGGAAGGTGAATATTTGTTGTAATTAAATCAGGATTAAAAGAAGTCATGGATGCCAGGGAGGAGTAATGCAACGTCCAAGAGCATGACTTCTCACGGCATTTCAAAAATGGAATCAAATTATTTGGAGGATCTATGGTCACACAAAGCACGATTCAGAATCTCACCGAACAACATCATGAACACAGTGTTTCCATCTATTTACAAACCCACCGAACAAACCAGGAAGCCCAGCAAGATCCCATTCGGTTAAAAAAATTATTAAGTGAAGCAGAAGCAAAGCTGGAGGATCGAGGGTTACGTAAAAGTCAGATTGACGATATTTTAGATGAGGCCCGGCAACTGGTTGGTACCAGTAATTTCTGGCTGCACCAGAGTGAGGGACTGGCGCTATTCTGTACGCCCGAGTTTTTTGAGTTTTATAAAGTGCCGCTGCAGTTTGAGAACTTCGTATATGTCGATGATCGTTTTTTCGTAACGCCGCTGCTGCCGATGTTGGCAAGAGATGGATCCTACTACGTACTGGCGTTGAGTCAGAAGCAGGTTCGACTGTTGGATTGTACCCGTGAATCCCAGGCTCGTGTGGAGCTGGATGATATCCCTCAAAGTTTTCAGGAGTTTCAGGAAGAATTCACGTATGAACGCCACAGCGGTGGACGTACAACGGGAGCCAACGGAGGGATGTCGTTTCACGGGCTCGGCGACGATCAGAAAGAGGAGCAGATGAAAAAGATCAGCGAGTTTGTGAGCCAGGTAGAAACCGGGGTAACCAACTATATGAAAAAGCAGGGAGATCCGTTGGTCCTGGCCGGGGTGGTGGACACGGCCTCGATGTACCGGGAATACAATCAGTATAATGAGCTGGTGGATGATTTTATCCGCGGGAATACCGATGAAAAATCGGACCAGGAACTGCGCGAGGAAGGATGGGAGATTATCAAACCCAAATTTCTCTCCGTCATTGAGAAAGCACTCGAGCAGTATGCGGATTTGTCGAGCACCGACAAGATTTCGAGCGACCTGGATGAGGTCGTCAAAGCGGCTCGCTATGGTCGCATCGATACGCTATTCGTACCCAAAAGCAAGTATCGCTGGGGACAGTTTGACGAAGAAAAAGATACGGTCCACACCGATGATCAGCAGCAAGACGGCTTCCACGATCTGTACAACTACGCCGCCCTGCACACGTTGACCAAGGATGGCAAGGTTTATGCCATCGAAGGCGACCGCATGCCCGAATATGCCACGATAGCGGCCATATTTCGGTATTGATTGGCTCCGGCCGGTAAATTACCGTCCGTAGATGTAATAAGAGGTGATTAACTAAAAAAGCCCGGAACCGAAAGGCTCCGGGCTTTTTACATTCTTACCTGATAGATACTACGTAAGACGCAACAATCAGGCGGTAACCTCGCTGAATGCGGATTTCAGCTTATCCACATAGTCGAGATTTTCCCACGGAAATTCGTCTCGTCCGAAGTGTCCGTAGGCGGCCGTATCACGATAAATCGGTCGTTTCAGGTCGAAACGCTTGATGATGCCGGCCGGACGACAATCGAAAATGTCGTTGACGGCTTCGGCGAGTTTCGTATCGCTTACCTTTCCGGTTCCGTACGTATTTACCTTGATGGAAACCGGGTTGGCCACGCCGATTGCATAGGCCAGCTGCACGAGGCATTCATCAGCCAGTCCGGCAGCGACGATATTTTTAGCGATGTGACGACCGGCATACGCGGCGCTTCGGTCGACCTTCGATGGATCCTTGCCGGAGAAAGCACCTCCGCCGTGTCCGCCCCAGCCGCCGTACGTATCGACTATAATTTTGCGGCCGGTCAGTCCGGTATCGCCGTGAGGTCCGCCGATGACAAACTTGCCGGTGGGGTTCACATGCAGTTTCGTTTCATCGTCAATCAGCTCCGACGGAATAACGCGCGGCAGCAGGATATCGGCTACATCGCCTTTAATCTCGTCCTGGCTTACGTCTTCGTCATGCTGCGTGGAAATGACGACCGTATCGACGCGATAGGGGCTGCCCTCGTCGTCATACTCGATCGTAACCTGGCTCTTGCTGTCGGGCCGCAAGTACGACATATCGGATTCCTCCTTGCGGATCTTGGCCAGCGTGCGCACCAGGTCGTGCGAGTATTGAATACTCATCGGCATGTAGGTATCGGTTTCGTTAACCGCGTAGCCCACCATCATACCCTGGTCGCCTGCGCCCTGTTCATCATCGTCACCTTCTTCGACGCCCTGAGCAATGTCGGGGCTCTGTTGGTGAAGGGTCGTCAGGATACCGCAGGAATCAGCGTCAAACTGATACGCCGAGTCGGTATAGCCGATATTGCGAATCACATCCCGAGCCAGATCACGCTCGTCAATATGAGCTTTAGAATTAATCTCGCCGGCAATCACGACCAGTCCAGTCGTTACCAGCGTTTCACATGCTACCCGTGAATTGGGATCCTTTTCCAGAAAACCATCGAGCACGGCATCAGAGATCTGATCGGCCACCTTGTCCGGATGACCTTCGGAGACAGATTCAGATGTAAATAAATTTTTCATTTTAGAGAACGAACATTTTAGATTCAGGTGTTCTTGTTAATAGTCGAAAATCAATATTGTTTACAGACAATATGTAATTAGTTCAAACAAAAAATATTGTGATAAAATCTTATAGGACGGAGTTGAGAAAATCCTAGACAAAAATATGCGCAAAACAATGACCATGCGGGGCTGGAAGGCCCCTCTCTGAAGGACCCTAATATTAAAGTAATTTTTAGCTAAACTGCAAATTTAACAAGCAGTTATTTTTAAATGATTAATTTTTCAGAAGAAGCAGTATCAAAAGAGGAATTGAGCTTGCAATCGGGACGGGATAAAAAGCTTGTAAATATATAAAAAACAATGACTTATAAACAGAGGTGTCGGAGCTGGGCGGAATTTCTATATTATTGGAGGTTCCCCTTGAACAGAAACGCCTGAAATGCCATAGGCGATGGGAGGGTCTGTAATTTGCCAAAAATGTACGATTATGCTTCGTGACTTTACTCATATAAATTATTCATGGTATCTGAAATATTAATGCAATAATAATTTGATTATCATAGAACAGTTATACATGTTGTAGGGCCGTTAAAGAGCAGATATAAAGATATTAGCGTGTATGAAATATCTGACACAAGCTGACGTAAGTTATCGGCAAGAGAGGCTTAGAAAGTTTCAAAGGTAATATTTTGTGATTTATTGGGTTTAAAGTAACCACCGTTGACAAGTTGCGGGGATTTATATGATTTATTTGATGATTAATCTGCTGCCCCGGTTTTCTGGGTGGTTTCTGAGAGAATCACCACACATGAAGTGCACCGTGAAGGAATTACCGAATTAGCTTGCAGAGTGGCAATATTACCATTGTGGTCAAATCCGGGGCTAAGTGCACTTCGCAGGAGTGTCGATTAGACAAATTGGAATTTATAACTTGTTAAGTGACAGGAATTAAACAGAGGTAACTATGAGTGACAAAAAGGAACAGGCATATGGAGAGAATCCTGTAAAGGTTCGCGATACGGATCAATATAAAGAGGAGTACATCCATGAATTTGTTGAAAAGTGGGATGAGTTAATCGACTGGAATAAACGAGCTGAGGGCGAAGGAGAATTTTTTATTGAGACGCTCAAAGAAATTGGAGCCGAACGGGTGTTGGACGTAGCGACCGGCACCGGATTCCACTCGGTTCGATTGGTGCAAAATGGTTTTGATGTGATCAGTGCCGACGGCAGTCCCCACATGCTGGCCAAGGCATTTGACAATGCTCGTGAGCAGGGAGTACTCTTGCATACCCGGGAGGCCGACTGGCGTTGGTTGAATCGCGATATCCACAATAAGTATGATGCGATTATCTGCCTGGGGAATTCCTTCACCCACCTTTTTTCGGAGCGAGACCGACGCAAAGCCCTGGCTGAATTTTATGCAGCTCTGAAGCATGACGGGGTGTTGGTCCTGGATCAACGCAACTACGATCGGATCCTGGACCACGGGTTCAGCAGCAAGCACGTTTATTATTATTGTGGAACGGACGTTAGTGTGGAGCCCATTCATATAGATGAGGGACTTACCCGTTTCAAGTATAAATTCCAGGATGATTCAGAATTTTACTTGAACATGTTCCCGCTGCGAAAAGACTATACGCGACGTTTGATGCATGAAGTGGGCTTCCAGACCATAAATACGTACGGTGATTTCCAGGAAACATTTTCCGAAGACGAACCGGATTATTTCATCCATGTAGCTGAAAAGAAGTATCCGGAAGAGTTAAATGAGAATTCTTAAAAAAGTGAGTAAATATTATGAGTGACGACAAACAATATTCTTCAGAAGTTGTTGAGACCACGCGCGAATATTACAACAGTGATGATGCCGACACCTTTTATCATACGATATGGGGTGGTGAAGATATCCATGTCGGTCTTTATCAAAGCGACGACGAACCGATATTTGACGCCAGTCGGCGAACGGTAGAGCGGATGATATCGAAGCTCGATGAGCTCGGCGAAAATACGCGGGTGCTTGATATCGGGGCCGGTTACGGCGGAGCTGCCCGTTATATTGCCAAAAATTATGGCTGCACAGTGGTGGCTCTCAACCTGAGCGAGGTTGAGAACGAGCGGGATCGCCAGAAAAACAAAGAGCAGGGGCTGGACGACAAGATCGATGTCGTTGATGCCAGTTTTGACGATATCCCCTATGACGAGGAGTCTTTTGACGTGGTTTGGTGCCAGGATTCCATTCTGCATAGCGACAACCGGGAAAAAGTTATTGAAGAGGTGGCCCGGGTCCTGAAAAGCGGCGGTGAATTCGTCTTTACCGATCCGATGCAGGCCGACGACTGTCCGGAAGGCGTACTCCAGCCCATCCTGGACCGCATTCATCTCGAGTCGCTGGCTTCTCCCAAATTTTACCGGGAAACAGCCCCCAAGTACGGGTTGGAAGAAGTGGAGTTTGATCAGCACGACGAACAATTGACGACCCATTACAGCCGGGTACTGAAAGAGCTCAAAGCAAATGAAGACAAGCTCGAGGGTAAAGTCAGTGACGAATACATAGAGAATATGAAAAAAGGGCTGAACCACTGGGTCGACGGCGGGGAGAATGGTTATCTCGCCTGGGGCATCTTCCATTTCCGCAAGCAGTAAAAGCCCGTTCTCTTTTTAGACCCAAGCCCGAATTTCGCTTTCACGGGACGCTTCGTTCGATGCGCGAGCGCGGGTAAAAATCAGCTCCGGGCATTTTTCGGGCATTGGTTCGCTTGGTGTGCTTAACCGGACTGTTCTTTTCTTGAATTTATCGGAAAAATCTGGATCAAGAGCCTTGTCCTAATGTAAAGGGGCAAGGCTTTCTTATTTTTGCCTTCCTGGGAGGTTAACGGACTTTCAACAGTTCTACTGCAAAAACCTACCATTCACACTGTCGGGTTTTTCGTTTCGGTCCGGAAAGTCCGACAGACTCCTATCTGCTAGTCTGTCTGGAGAAACAATAAAAACCCTTCCATTCCTATTTGGGAACATTAAAAAATATTAATAAATTGAAATTAAGAAATGTTAATAGAGTTTAATAATTATTAATGACGCGGGTAGTCGATAGTTTCCCGGCTACTTAGAATAAATCATTGGCACTTATGAGTAAAGGAAAACACAGGATATTAATTGTAGAGGACGACAAATTACTTTCTTTTGTAGAAGAGCGTCTGATTAAAAAACTCGGCTATAACCTGGCGGGTAAGGCGGTCAGTGGAGAAGAAGCGATAAGGTTTGCCAAAGAGGAAGATCCTGATCTGATTGTTATGGATATAAACCTGAATGATTCTATGGATGGAATAGAAGCCATGAATCGGATACGGCAGTTTTCCTCTGTACCGGTCATATTTTTATCCGGCGATAACAAACAAGAGACGCATGACCGCATCAACCAGATGAGTAACTGTGTCGACTACTTGGTCAAACCGGTCAACGCCGAAGGGTTGCGCAAGCCATTGAATAAAGCTTTTGAAACCGATGTGGCTGGTGAAGATACTTTAAGCGCTCAAAGTGCTTGAAATTAATCAAACTATGAATTTATACGACGTCTAGAGAGGACGTTTGTCTAGGTCGCTTGGTTGGAATGTTGGAGGCCGGAACAATCCGGCCTCCTTTTTTTATTTAACAAAAAGTGCAGCGTGGGAGTGCCGGATCGTTTGTGCAGGTCGGATGCATATTCCAAGGGGGATAGAGAAAAAAGGAAGGGGAACTTTTAAAACGGAATTGAATTAATAAACGGGGACCCGTCCTGCTGTTATTGCTAAGCAGGGAAGGTTATGCATTAATTGGAACTGTCGAACAGGTCATTATCCTTTTGCGGCGGAGTAAATCCCAGGTAGTTGAATGCTTTGGCTGTAGCCACCCGTCCTTTGGGAGTTCGTTTTATAAATCCCTCCTTGATAAGATATGGCTCGTACACTTCTTCAATGGTGCCCTTGTCTTCTCCCACGGAGACTGCCAGGGTCCCAAGTCCAACGGGGCCGCCGGAATAGTTTTCAACGATCGCATTCAGAATGCGGATGTCCATATCGTCAAAGCCATTTTGGTCGACATCCAGTGCATTCAGGGCTTTGTCGGCTATGGCATCATCAATATGATCCATCTCTTCCACCTGCGCAAAGTCCCGGGTGCGACGCAAGAGCTTGTTCACGATACGAGGAGTTCCCCGACTGCGACGTGCGATTTCAAATGCTCCCTTATCTGTAATACCAAAATCGAGTATGGAGGCTGTTCGAAGGGCGATTTGCTTCAATAAATCCACATCATAGTAATCGAGGCGCATATCAATACCAAAGCGAGCCCGCAGCGGAGCAGTCAGGAGTCCTTTGCGGGTCGTTGCCCCGACCAGGGTGAAGTGATTCAGTTCAATCTGAATGCTGCGGGCGTTAGGACCCGAATCGATGACGATATCCAGCTGATAATCCTCCATGGCCGAGTAGAGGTATTCTTCGATGACCGAGTTGAGACGATGAATCTCATCGATAAATAATACGTCTCCTTCTTCAAGGTTGGTGAGCATGCCGGCCAGGTCGCCCGGTTTTTCAAGCACGGGTCCCGTGGTGGGTTTGATCTGCACCCCCATTTCATGTGCAATGATGTGAGCCAGGGTGGTTTTTCCAAGTCCCGGCGGACCTGATAAAATCACATGGTCCAGGGCTTCCTCCCTCTTTCGAGCCGCCTCAATAAAAACCTCAAGGTTATCTATGACCTTTTGTTGACCAACGAATTCGTCGATCGAGGTTGGGCGAACCGTACGTTCGAAGGCTTCTTCTTTTTGGGACGCGTTCAGCAGCGGATTACGCAAAGGCCTCTGGTTTAAGATTAATCCTCGCTTTCAGGCGCGTACTGCCCATTTTGGTCGGACAGTACGACTGTATTTAAAAAAACAGGGTTTGGCCTCAAATTAAAGAATTTTGACTAAAAGGCCAGTATTATGATCATAATAAGGGCCAGATTGATCCATTCGCTGAAAACAATTCCCTTCTCATCCCGCTCAGTATTACTTGAGTCGGGGTTATTGGGACTTTCCTTGTCGGCCATTTCTTTCAACAGGCATTCGACTTTTAAATAGTCTAAGTAGTGGGGATATTTTAGCAGCTGTTTCCAGAAAGCATCTTTTTGCCGGGGATCGAGCTTCCCGTTCACATAAGCGTGAATTTGTTGTTCAAGTCGGGCATTTCTTTCATCAATATTCATAAGGTTCTCCTTTTAATGATTTTGTGTAAGGATTTCAGGTATCGCTTTCTTTAGGGTCGGGCTCCGCTACTTTATGGACAATCTGTTTAAAGTGTTTACGGAGTGAAGATGAGCCGGATTGGCCAGCCGGCAGAAACTTTTTCATGCATTTTCTCAGAGCATTTTGGATCCGATGTTTCCGGGTCCATGCATTGGAAACACTGATATCAAAATAATGGGCGGTTTGCGCTGCTTGATTATCGGGATGTTTAAACCAATAGAGGATATAATTACGATGTTTGGCTGATAATTTGTTGATACAAAGTTTGAACCACTTTCGCTCCTCTTTCTCCACCAGCAGGGTATACTGATTACTTGGCTGGGTAGTTCGATTTTCCAGGGTGGAATAAGGGATTTCCTTTCTGCGGTTGCAAAGCTTGTAGTATCGGTGTCTTGTAGTAGTGTAAAAAAAGGAAAGAATCTTATCCGGCTTTCTTATTTTTTCCTGTTTTATGTAGTTAAGAACCGAAAAGATGGCGTCCTGGACGCAATCCTGGGCATCTTGCAGCCGCGCGTTCATTTCGGCCAGTAAATAGTTGAGGAGTATCGGCTGTATCTTTTTTAATATACGGTTGACTTCTTTTTTGTCATCGGCGAGGACTGCCTGAACAAGATTGGAATAATCCATATAGGGTATTGGCAACTTGATGTTTAGTTTTTTACTAGTTTACTCTCATGATCTGTTTTTTTAAGATCAATACAATATAGCACAAAAAATTGATATATCAACCCTTTTGTTGAAAAATTCCCGCAGGGGGTTTTTTCCGTTCAGGCGATGATGCATTGATAGGATGGGTAATGGATGTTAATGCCCTCTAGCTGGGTCTTTGCCGACAGGTTGAGGTCCAGAACAATTCCTATCCGTGATACAATTTTTTTTGGTACTGCCTGTTACATAGTATCAATACCAATGTTTGGCCGGACGGTCCGGATTTTATCATTGCGACAACGAATCCGGAATTTTTCAAGTCGTAGATAGGCTTTAAAATACCCGAAACCTGCCGAACGTTATTGATACATCTTTGTAGCGGTGCACGAGAAGGAAATGGCGGTTCTTGCACAGGTGCAATTATCGGGTCAGCAAGCAGGCAGCCATAAACGAGGGAAAAGGGTTGGATTTAAAGGTGGTACAAGTCTTTAGAGGGTGAGACCGAAAGTAATAGGATAAGTTGGTACGAATTTTGCACATAATTACTGTCTACTAATAATAATCAGTTAAATTGAGTTTACTATGAAATCATTTAAAAATTATATAACTGCGATATTTCTCTTTGTGATCAACGTTTCCCTGCTAATGGGACAAACTTCGCCAGATACTTCGGCCACGTACAAGATGACCGACCAAAGTACTATGAAAATTACCGGAACCTCCACGGTACATGACTGGGAAGCTAACGTGGAAGGGTTTGACGTACAATTAAAACTGAATCCACAGGCAAAAAAAGTGGAAACACCTCAGCCCGAACATTATAAGTCGGTCACGGTAGAAGTCCCGGTTAAGAGTATTGAGAGTGGAAAAGGAGGAATGAATAATAAAATTTATGGAGCCCTGAAAGAGAAGAAACATCCGAAGATCAGATTCAATCTGAACGAGGTTTCCCGCGTTGACAGTCCTACTGAAGATACGACCTTCACCTTAACCCTGAGCGGGGAACTGACTATTGCCGGCGTCACTCGTTCTGTAAAATTGAGTGATGTGAACGGACAACAGCATCCCGACGGGACTTATCAGTTTAAAGGCAGTAAATCGATGAAAATGACTGAATTCGAAGTTGATCCGCCATCAGCTATGTTTGGCGCAATTAAAGCGGGGGATGAAATCACGGTAGCATTTGATGTGACAATGAAGCCCTCGAATAAGCAGTAAGATTCCAAAACAAAACTACCTAATGTCCCGTCAAGGTCTGACTTGGAATGGAGTGTGGAGTTGCCTGTTTAACCGGCTCATTCCTTTTCTATTATTGGCGGGGCTGTGTTGGGGGCTGCCGGGAGCAAAAACTTCGAATGCCCAATTTCTTACAAACAAGCCCCTCATTCCATTACAGGAAAGTCGCTTGTGGGTGAGTGGACAAACGTCGGTATCATCCTATACCTGTCACGCACGTGATATTCATGGGTTTGGCTTTCTTGTGGATACGGTTGAGGCCGACCGGCAAACCGGCAGCCGGGCTATGGTTGAAGTGCAGGTTCCTGTTCATGAGCTGGACTGCGGAAAGGCGGGAATGAATCGGGATATGTACGAAGCGTTAAAGTCGAGCAACCATCCCCATATCCATTACGAACTAACGAGAGTTCTGGGGCCCGGGGATGACGGGATTTCGTGGACGGCCGATACCGCATCCGAATGGGTCCGCATAGAAACCGAGGGAACGTTGACCATAGCCGGTAGTACCCGAACGGTTAGAATCCAGGTGAAAGGGAAGCAATTAGAGGGAGAAAAAGTGCAGGTGCAGGGCAAGAAGCGTCTGAATATGAAATCCTATGGCGTAGATCCCCCGACGGCCTTGTTTGGCCTTGTGCGGGCGGAGGACAGTTTAACGGTTCACTTCGATTTAGTTACAGCTCCGGCAGATACTGTATCCCATCAGCAATTGCAGCAAAGACTGGATAATCGATAGGCGAACCGACCGGATGAGTTCGTTGATAGCCGGCACGGAGGCCCCAAAGCATCCAGTTTTTCGGCCGTAAAACCTATTACAATAAATAACGGTTTGATGAAGGGGGGACACAGCCCTCACAGGAGGAGTAAAATTTCTGAGTAAGGACAAGGACCCGCTGGCCGGGCATTCATGGCGCCTTTCTATTGTTCTTCTTGCTGTATTCCCAGCTTTTCCATTTTCCGATAGAGGGTGGACGGATCGATGTTGAGAAGCCTGGCGGCCTCCGACCGGTTGCCGTCGGTACGACGCAATATGTTTTTAATATGGTGCTTTTCGAACGATTGGACCGCTTCGTTCAGCGACTCAGCATTCAGGTCATGCTCCGGGGCCGGCTGGGTGTCCCTGATATAGGGAGGCAGGTCCTCAGGTTGGACATACTCAGAGTCTCCCAATAAGAGGGCCCGTTCGACAACGTTTTCCAATTCACGAACTTCCCCTTTCCACTCATAGGCCATCATCAAGCGCATGGCTTCACTGTCGACACCCTGTACCGATCGATTCACTTTCTGATTGTATTTTTCAATAAAATGCTGGGCAAGCAGTGGAATATCATGGCGGCGCTCTTTCAGCGACGGCAGGGGAAGTTCGACGACATTGAGTCGATAGTACAGGTCCTCCCTGAAATTGCCGTCTTCAACTTCCTGGTACAAGTTTCGGTTGGTGGCGGCCACGATGCGGGTATCGAACGACTTTGTAAAATTGGCGCCCAGCGGTTTGACTTCGCGTTCCTGCAGCACCCGAAGCAGATCGACCTGCACTTTCAGCGGGATTTCACCGACTTCATCCAGGAAGAGTGTACCGCCGTTGGCTGCCACAAACACCCCTTCCTTATCTTCACTGGCCCCGGTGAAAGCTCCTTTTTTGTGGCCAAAGAGCTCCGAGGCGAAAAGATCTTCCGGGGTGGCACCGCAGTTGATAGCAAAAAAAGGGTTGTCGGATCGCGGGCTGTTTTTGTGGATGGCGCGGGCGACAAGCTCCTTTCCGGTACCCGTTTTTCCGCTGATCAATACAGTGGTTTGCGCCTGGCTTACACGTTCAATCATATCATAGACCTCTTTCATGGCTTCGCTTTCACCGATGATATGATTGAAGTTGAAGTCTTTATCAATTTGTTCGCGCAGGTACTTGTTCTCCTGCATGAGCGATTTTCGTTCCATCAATTGATTTACCCGCACTGTTACTTCATCAAGGTCGAGCGGCTTGAGCAGGTAGTCGGAAGCACCTTTACGCAAAGCCTGGACGGCAGTATCAACGGTGGCATAAGCTGTTATGATCATAACGAGGGTATCGGGAGCGTACCGGTTGACTTGGTCGGTGACCTCCAGTCCATCGTATTGCGGCATCTTTAAATCAGTAATGACGA
Source organism: uncultured Balneolaceae bacterium (assembly GCA_913057825.1). Lineage (GTDB taxonomy): Bacteria > Bacteroidota > Rhodothermia > Balneolales > Balneolaceae > CAJXOW01. The sequence continues at coordinate 15,097 of CAJXOW010000012.1, forward strand.
TGTCAAAACTGCCTTCCCGGATTTTTTCGATGGCCTCTTCCCCGTTTTTGGCTGTACTGCAGCGAAAGGACTCCTCTTCGAGTACATAATACAGGGATTCCCTGATTTCATGCTCATCATCTGCTATAAGAATATCACCTTTCATGGCACTTAATTTGAATTTTTCGGTAGCTTGATAGTAAAACAGGTTCCCTCTCCCACTTCTGAGGCAGCGTCGATGGTACCGTCCATTTTTGAGATGATCCCGTAACTGACGGATAACCCAAGGCCGGTACCGCTGCCGACTTCCTTGGTACTGAAGAACGGTTCAAAAATGTGGTCGATATGTTCTTGGTCGATACCCTCCCCGTTATCTTCCACTTCAATGTGAATGAATCCGTCTTTGTCATAGGTTCTGGCAGTGATGGCCGGTTCGGACTCATCTTGCAGGGCATCTACCGCATTCAGCATCAGGTTGACCAGGACCTGGTGAATGTGGTCCGGTACGCATTGTACTTCAGGCAGCCTGGGATCCAGTTCCAGTTCAAAGGAAACATCCCGGCACCGGGCGTCGTGCTGCAAGAGTCCTACGGCCGACTCAATAATTTCGTTGACCTGGGCGCGGGTTTTATCGGTGCTGGCGGGACGGGAGAAATCGACCAGGTCGCGCACAATTTTGTTGATGCGTTTTATATTTTCGCGCACTTTGTCGAGGCGCTCCTGGGCAAAATCATCGTCCACCTTACGTTGTATGATTTGCACAATCGATGAAATGGCAGTAAGCGGATTTCCAATTTCATGGGCGACCCCCGCCGCCATGTGTCCGACTGAGGCGAGGCGCTCGGAACGGCGCACCTGCTCTTCACGCACTTTCAATTCCGTTAAATCACGCATGATAATCGAATACCCGTCAACATCTTCAAATTCGCCGGGAAGCAAGGTCACTGTCAAGCTCACAAGTACCCGTTTTCCCTCCCTTGTTAGCCGTTCAGTTTGATAGTTCGTGACCTTTCCTTTCTGTTTGAGTCCGTATTCGATACAAGACATTTCCCGGGCTTCCAACAGATCGTCGGGGATCAAGGTTTCGAGGGGCTTCCCGATAATTTCGTCCCGACGCCATCCCAGTAGATTCTCGGCCCCGCGATTCCAATACGTGATAATATTATCATTATCCGCCGTCAGGATGGCGTCGGCCGAACTTTCTATAATATCCCGGTAACGTCCCTCCCTGATCTCCATTTTGGACTGGTAAAGCTGCCGATAGTGATAGACTGTCCAGGCCGCCCATATCATGAGTAAAATAGAGGAGATCACACCGCGACTGATATACAGCCAACGAAGGGTTTCCATGGAGGAGTTGGTAAAAATGGTTTCCTCCAGGATTTCAAATGCGCCATAGATCAGCCCGATGATCAGCACAGACGTAAGCAGCAGGTAACCGAACCGGACGTGACGGAAAAAAGATTTAAATTCTTTAAAATTCATATTGATCCCAATAATTTTGAAGGGAAATGGCGCTTACGCGGGACGGTCCTTGATCCGATGTTATTCAAATGCCGGCAAGGTTTCACCTTATGCAAACAAGCATTGAATTTAACAATTCGTGTGTATAATATCTTGTTGAATTTGGTTCCGCTTTCAAAATCCCTTATGTATGCTGTTTAATATATATGAATAACAGGATTTATGAGTTAAACAAAGTTCCTATTACATTACAGTGTTAGCAAAAAACGAGTGTAAACCCTATAGACAGGTATGCCCAAAAAGATCGGTAATCTTACGTTGTATTCGGTGGATGATCTGCATGAACAGCTCGGATTAAGTAAAATGACGATTCGCACGTATTTGCGAGAAGGACGTATTCGGGGACGCAAGCTGGGAGTTTCCTGGTATGTTACGGAGCAGGCGCTGCGTGAGTACTTTGGGGAGTCAACGGAGAAAAAGCCGGAACAGTCCGCCGAAGAGAAGGAACCACCGGAAACCTATTACAAGTATATCATTCAGGGGGTGAACGACCTCGTATCGGAAAAAGAGGAGTGTGACACGGTTGAGGAAGCACTCGAATGCCTGGAAAACCAGGCGATTATCAGCTTGTTCCAGGTAGCGAAGGTTAACCGGGAATCCGGAGAGATTGTGGAATTGGTCAAAGCTCGTGAATTTATGGAACGGCATGCATAGGGGAGCGTACGTACCGGATTGGAGAAAATTTGTGACAGTCCGGCAGACTCCCGGTCTGCATGTCACTTCGTGGGAATCGCTGTCGCTCGGAGCGCTAACGCGGGAATCGCTGTCGCTCGGTGCACTTCGTGGGTGACGCTCCGTTCTGAACAATAGCGCGGGGGTGCTATACCTGAGTACGACGTGAGAATCGCTTTGCCCGGTGTGTTTGCTGGTTGAGACCTGGAGCTCGCCATTAATTTCGGGCAAGAGCAGGCGAATAACGGGGGGATGGGTAATAAAGTGAATGGTTGTGAGTTGAAGGACGTATTTTAATGGTAATATTAATTACGACGCTTAAGATCCCATGCTGGATAAAGACGATACGAAACTGGAAATATTTGGATTTGGCGATGAGACCGAAGATACGTTTTACTGTTTGGTAGACCTGACCAAGAGCCCCGACGGAATTGACCTGGAAAAGCTTAAGTTGGCGGATCCACGCAATTTTGATGAGGAACTGGATAATATGGGCTGTATCGTGATGTTGACCGGCAATGAAATGGAAGAATTGATCGAACGCGGCGAGATCAACGATACCAACCTGCATAAGTCGCTCTACGACCTGGCCGTACAGGAGGGGATTATTGATTAGTGATTTATGATTAAGAATGGATGATTTTTGCAGCCTGTTTATTGAATAAAAACATTAAAACAATAAATGCCGTTGATCAGGATCTGAAAAATGCGGGGACACAGATCGCTTATTCTCGAAAGGCTAATTTAATAGCAAGCTCTGCTTATCATCTATTCTAGATTATTAATTACCCATCATAAATCATTAATCAAAAAAGGTTGCTCTTTTTTCCACCAATGGGCGGCTTTCAAGATAATAAGGGCGGTTTTGCTGTCGGTGATCTCCCCGTTTAGAACCATTTGGTGGGCCTGGTTGAAGGGGACTCGTTTTTTCTGCAGGAACTCCTCGTCATCGATTTGTTGCGTCTTTTCCTCGATGTCCCAGCCTACATATAGATAGATGATTTCGTTCGTGTACCCGATACTCGGATAAAAGTAGTCGAGTTCTGCCCACTTGCTGCATCTCAGCCCTGTCTCTTCTTCCAATTCGCGGGTAGCCGTCTTCTCCGGGGCTTCATCGGGATCGATTTTACCGGCCGGAACTTCCAGGAAAGTTTGACCCAACGGGTAGCGAAATTGCTTCACCAGCATCAGGTCGCCGTTTGAAAACACCGGCAGCAGCGCAGCGGCTCCCTGGTGTTTTACGTATTCGCGAGTGGAAGTTTGACCGTCGGGGAGCCTCACTTCATCTTCATACAGGTCCAGCAAATTGCCGTGATAAATAGATTTGGACGATATTTGGACCTCTTTCAACGGGTCCGGTCGGTGTTCCTCAGCCATAGTTATGAATTAGCGGCGGTGCTTGTTATTTTTGCTTGTCTTAAACGAGGAGTCGGGGTTTTTACATATCCAAGCTCCTGCCATACGGGAGTATTAAAAATGTTAAGACAAGAAAAAACAAAACTTTGTCAACAACCTCTAATATAAAAACCATTCTGGGTGCTAAACCGGGGGATTTATTTAAAGGTCCCAACCTTTTGTCTCTCTCCCGGGTGCTCGTGGCGATACTGATTATTTGGACCTATGAGGTGCATGAACACCGGCTGACCTGGGAGCTGATTGTGCTCGTGGTATATGGGATATTATCGGATTATCTCGATGGATACTGGGCACGCCGGCGAGGAGAGGTATCCGACCTGGGCAACGCGATCGATCCGGCAACCGATAAATTCGGCAGCGGCCTATTATTTCTCTATGCGGTATGGATAGGACGAATTCCCGTGTTATATTTACTGTTTATAGTCGCCCGTGATTTGGTGATTATGTCGGTGTCGCTGTACATTAGGAAAATTACGGGCACGATGCCCAAAGCGATTATTTCAGGTAAAATTTCGATTAACGCAGTGGCTGCCTATTGGGTTGCCACTTTTTTTGCTCCCGAAGCCCACGTATTGGTGAGTGCATTAATGTGGTTGTCGATCGCGTTAATGATATACTCGTTGGGTGATTATATGGTTCGGTATTGGAGGACATATCGCATTATGACAAAAAATGAGTCGAATTAAAGTTAGAAAACGTTTTAAATAGCTATGGGTTTTTTAGAAAAAATTGGTCTGAAGAAAAAAGAGAAACTGGATAAGGGCGTAGAGAAAAGCCGGGAAGGACTGCTAGATAAACTCGGGCGGGCGGTGGCCGGTAAAGATGAGATTGACGCCGCCACCCTTGACGAGGTGGAAGAAGTACTGATCCGTTCGGATGTGGGAGTCAATACCACCCTGGAAATTATTGATCGCATCGAAGAGCGGGTCGCCAAGGATAAATATGTGACTCAGTCGGAACTGCAGCAAATGCTGCGGGAAGAGATTATCAAGCTTTTGAAAGAGCATCGACCTGATCATCCTGCAAAGTTTGAAGCGGATTTGCCGAATAAACCGCATGTGATCATGGTAGTCGGCGTAAACGGGGTGGGTAAAACAACCACGATCGGCAAGCTGGCGCATTTGTATAAGAAGGCGGGCAAAAAAGTGATGATCGGGGCCGGCGATACGTTCCGGGCGGCTGCCGTCGAGCAGTTGGAAATTTGGGGTGATCGTGCGGGAGTGCCCCTGATTAAGCAAAAGCATGGAGCGGACCCGGCAGCGGTCGCTTATGATACGGTAGCAGCCGCCCAGTCGAGAGACTCGGATGTTGTAATGGTGGATACGGCCGGCCGACTGCATAACAAGAAGTCACTGATGGAAGAGCTTGAGAAGATCAAGCGAGCCATGGGTAAAGTCGTGGAAGATGCTCCCCACGAAGTGTTGCTGGTACTGGATGCCTCGACCGGACAAAATGCCATGCAGCAGGCCAAGCACTTTACGGATGTCGTTGACGTGACAGGCTTGGTACTGGCGAAACTCGACGGCACTGCCAAAGGCGGCGTCGTCATTGGAGTTTCAAACGAGATGGACGTCCCGGTGAAATACATCGGCGTCGGAGAAGAAATTGAAGACCTGCAGATATTCGACCGGGAAGATTTTGTGAATGCACTGTTTGGGGATTCCGCGAGCTAGCGATCGCGTGATTTATGATTAATGATTAGAGATTGCTCGCACAGTGGTTTAAGGATGATATTAAACTACGGGATAGCAGTGGATGGGAGGATTCAATTACACTACTGATGTTAGATTGGGGCTATATGCGAGTAATCCAGATTAATCATCCATCATAAATCATAAATTATTAATCAGATAAAATCTCATCCACCGGCTTGAGGTCGATGGCGAAGTCGGAGGAGGATTCGCCCATAAACAGGTTGATTTGTTGCTCTTTCAGCATTTCAAGAATGGCCAGGAAGGTTACGACGATTTTCATGCGATCCTTGAGTTCCCGGCAGATATCCAGAAAACTGGTTCTTCCTTCCTCGTGAAGTTTATCCAGTAAGTACTCGGTTTGCTGTTCGGTGGTGACGTCTTCCCGCTCGACGGTGTGAACGGCTTTTTGCTTTTTGACCTCGCTGAGTACGTTTTTGAAGGCTGCCATCAGCTCGTACATCGTCACATCCTTCAGGGCCTCCCCGCTGGCCTGCTTGTCAACCTCGTCGATTTCCGTGTAGCCGCGGGTATAGGTTTTGCGGGCTTCACGATCCATCTGTTCCATCTTATCGCCCATCTCCTTGTATCGCTTGTACTCCAACAGTCGTTGTACCAACTCGTAGCGTGGGTCGCGCTCGTCGATATTTTCTTCCCCGTCAGATACAACATGCGGGAGCATCATTTTAGCCTTGATCGACATCAACATACTGGCCATATGAATAAACTCACTGGCAATGTCGAGGTCCAGCTCTTCCATCCAGTGGATGTATTCAAGGAATTGCTCGGTGATATAAGAGATGGGAATATCGTAGATATCGAGTTCGTCCCGCTTGATAAAAAAGAGCAACAGGTCAAGCGGTCCCTCAAAATTCTCAAGTTGTACGCGATACATTTATGAGTATATCGAGCAAAGATTTGGAATATGGTTTCTTTAACATACAGATTTCCCGGACATACTCAAAGCCTGTTTTAATATGAGGTTACTGCAGCCGGGAATTAAGCCGGCCCGAAACGTACGGTACTGCAGCGTATATTTAGGTGTATTTCGGGGTTGAGCGTTGACTCCGGGACTGCATGCAGTTACTAAAGAAATGGTGACTAACAGGGTCAATAGACATCGAGGCATAAGAAAATGTATTTTTTGGTAAAACAGGCAGCTACTTGACGGTTTATACGTAAAATATGTGCTCAGGATTCATAGCGAAACAAGAAGGAGCTCGAATCTTCAAGATTCAGTAACCGAGCGCGTTCTTTCCAGCGGGGATCCCCGGCCTTATAAGGCTTTGAGGGGAACTTTACATGGTTAAAAGAAAGCGGATGGTAGGGGAGGTCGATCCATTGATAAAGCGATTGAATTACATCTTCAGGCGCCCGGCAAAACGCTTCCAGGCTGATAGAACGGAAGCGATCGCCGAAATGGTGAGCTCCCTCTTTTTCCACTTTTTTATAAAGGATGTCCCAGTATGACATCAGTTTGGATACGGCCGGTGCCCGACCGAAGTTTTCCCGGAAAGAGGGATCTTCGAGCACCTGGCGGGGAAAGGGTCCGGCGGAATTTCGGCCGATGATATCTTCCATCTTCCAACGATTGAAGTTGAATCGACGACTGAAGAAAAAGAATCGGTCCACAAACCGTTTGGCTCCCCGCGACCACCGGGGCAACCGTTTGTAGGAGGGCAGCAGGTGAGAGCTGGCAAACGATGCGGGCGATTTATGCAGATGTATCAGGTAACTGCCGGGGAAGAGCGAGTGCAGCGCCCCGATTTTAAAATGACAGCGGGTCAGATCAACGACATAATGTTGATGGCTTGCGTTATGCAGCAGAAATTGAATATAAGTGCGTTGTGCGGGGGTAAATTCATCCGACAGTTCCTGCAGGGGTTTAATGGGGTTGAATAACGATTTAAACTGTGAGGGGTTCTTCCGATACTGCCGGATAAGTTCAGTGCGCGTGTTTTTAAAATGAGGCCTGGGTATTTCCCGGTGCAGGGGATTGAATGGTTCATCAAAGCAGGTAAAACGTTCATCCTGGCGGAAGTTACGCCAGAACACGGTAGTACCCGATCTTCGAAGTCCGACTATGAATACAATCATATCAACGCCGTCAACCTCTCATTTCAGAATTCTTCTTAACAACTTCCACGTTATCCCGTATGGTCTGCAGAACTTCTTCAATTTGTTTGAGATGGGTCCGAAAACTCATGACCGCAGCACGGATATAGTAGATACTGTCAATCCGGGTAGCCGAAAGAAATATATGTCCGTCGTCTCGTATCTTCTCCAGGAGCTTTTTGTTGAACTCATCCGCATCTCCCTCCTCGGGAACGTATCTGAAGAAAGTGATGGAAAGTTCGGGAGAGGGGCCGGTTTCAAGGCCGTCGATCTTGTTGAGTTCTCGGTGGAGGAACCGGGCCAGCCATATTTTTTCTTCCAGTGCTGCCCGGAAAGGTTTGAGGCCGAACAGTTTAAGCGGCAGCCACATACGCAATCCCCGAAAATGCTTCGTTAACTCAGGCGACATGTCGGCGGGGGATATTTCATGATTGTTTTCCTGGGCCTCCATCATGTAATCTGCCGTGTAATGCTGGGATCGGAATAACTTCTGTTTATCGCGAACCACCACGGCCCCCGTGCCGTAGGGGAGGAAGAGTCCCTTGTGAGGATCCATGATTACCGAATCAGCCCGGTCGAGATGTCGAATCTGTTTTCGTCCCTCCTCGCACAGAAGAAAAAATCCTCCGTAAGCGGCATCAACATGCAGCCAGGCATTGTGTTGTTCGGCAATATCGGCAATTTTGTCCAACGGATCTACGGCTCCAACGTTGGTAGTTCCTGCTGAAGCAACGACAATAAAAGGCCAAAGTCCGTCTTTTTCATCCTTTTCAATTTGCTCTTGAAGAGCTTCAGGGTCCATGCGATACCCATCATCCATCGGAACATGCCGCATGACCGCTTCATGCATGCCGGTGATGTTGAGTGACTTGTGAATGCAGTGGTGGGTATGGTTGGTGGCGTAGATTACCATGTTCTGGAACTCACGGATCGGGACCTTGGTATTGTCTCGTGCCGTTACCAGTCCGATAAGATTCGCCAGGGATCCCCCGGAGGTCAGATTTCCCCCGGCTTGCTCCGGATCAAATCCGATAAGTTCGGCCAACCAACGAATTAACTGATTCTCCATGCGAACGGCGCCCGGAGATGCAAAATAGATTCCGGCATACCGGTTGGTAACAGCCGCCAGGTAATCTCCCAAAGCGCCGGGGTACAAACCACCGCCGGGAATGTATCCGAGATGACGGCCCGAGGAGGTATTGATACCCGGAGTATCCACTTCCTGTTCCACCAGTTCGAGCAGGTCTTCCAGGGGTTCCGGCTCTTCCTCGAAGGGGTGGTTATACAGACCCGCTCCCTGCTTCTCGGTTTCCTGGTAGGCGGGCTTATCGTCCAGGTTCTGAAGATAATGCTCGGCGTATCGACCAATCTGGTCGAAGTAGTTTTTGCGTTTTATTACATCCGGTTCCAACTGACGAGAGACTTCTTCAAGCCGCCGTAATTTTTCTTTCATAATATCACCGTTGAATCGTAGCCGCTTTGATTTCAATTCATTATATAGATGTTATTGCTTTCAAAAGAAAATTAAAAACAAAAAGCCCGGAGAACTGAGAGTTCACCGGGCGAAGCTCAAATTGTTCAAAGGGATGGCGGAATTATTTTTTGGACTTGGAGTACTTCCACAGACCGAGCAGAACACCGATTGTTAGTCCCTGTGCCAGCAGGGTTTCAAGGGTGGGGTAAACGCCGATCAGACTGGCCTGGATGGGAAGCTGTGTCGGAGTGACCGAAAGCAAGCCCGATTCCTGGACGGCATGGATGCCCTGACCGACCATGATAATGGCAAAGAACCCTATGGCATAGGACCCATATCGGAAAATAGAGCGCAGCGGGACTTTCACGGTCAATTTCAGCAAGGCGTAACCTATGACGGCGAGAGCGACAAAAGCGATGACGGCTCCCAGGCCGATAGCTGTATCACCGGAGGGACCGGCTTCCAGGCTAATAGCGGATAGGAAAATGACCGATTCGAAGGCCTCACGGAAAACAGCAATAAATGAAATAGTGAACAATCCAATCAAGTTGCCGCCGTGCAGTTTTTCACGAATCTTGCTGTCTATAAATTCTTTCCATTGTTTGGCTTCGCTCTTGCTGTGCATCCAGAACCCGACATAGATCAGGATCAATACGGCCACCAGCGAAAGTCCGCCTTCCATCAACTCACGTTGTCCGCCCCCGATTGCCAGCAGCCAGTCGGTAAAAAACCACCCGGCAAAGCCAAGTCCGACCGCCAAAATCCAGCCGGCATGGATCCATTTTTTCTGACGACGGGCTTTGAGTGAGTTCAAGATGCCGAGGATCGTGATGATGATCAGGAACGCTTCCAGCCCTTCCCTCAGTAGAATGGAAAAAGATAGCAGGAAGGAAAGCCACGGGGTGGTGTCAGAATCGTCGAGCGTAGCCTGGGCTTCGTCAAGCTGTCCCTGCAGGGAGTTGATCCGGGCACTAAATTCATCCGCCGGTATGCGATTTTTAATATCCGTCCGCAGGCTGATCATTTTATTTTCAATATCCCGCATTAATGCTGCATTGTGAGCACCAAGTTGGGCCTCGACCGGTTCAAAGCCTTCCAGGTATGCAGACAGGGCCGTTTGATAAGCTCTTTTGAACTCCCGGTTGGCGTAAAATTTTTCGACGCGGCCTAATAAGTTCTGGGTCTTGCTTATATATCCGCTTGTATCCATGGCGGGTTGATATAGACGCAAACTCTTAACGGCGCGTGTGGGATTGACTTCCAGGGAACTTTCGGAAATTTTCTCTTTTAACTGTTGGTCGCTCAACTGTGATACGGTCGCCAGGTCGAGCTTGCTCTGCCGGAGCAGCGAGTCGACCGCCCGATCGATCAGGGGCTGACCAGCTTGCTCTTTGAAACGAAGGCTCTTCAAGTAAAATGCAAGATTCCAGGCTTGTTGGTCGCTTAAGTCTGCATACGCTCTCATGGAGGTCCCCTCTACTCCCAGTTGAATAGTGTTGTACGCCTGGAAGGGGGATATTTTGCTCAAACGTTGGTCGTCGTGAAAGTTGGTGGGCGGGGGATTTAAATCGGGGGCCAGCGGACCGTCTCCTTTACCGGTTTGGCCGTGACAAGAGGCGCATTTTTGAATAAACACTTGTTTTCCCCGCTTCATATTCGGCCAGCGGCGGGGAGCAACAGTGATATTGGTCTGCTGAACGACTTCTTGTTTGATCGTTCGGGCCGTTTTGGCAATCTGCGTGGGGGCCGCCCTGTCGAGGACCAACTGGTGCAGTGAATCGATCCGGTTGGCCGTCTGCCGGAACTCGGGGGCATCGGGCGATAAGCCGAGGTCGTGATAGAGGGAGTCGATGGAAACGGCAAAATTTTTCATCTCCCGGTACTCCGTCTCGTTGATAATTTTCCCGTTTTCCACGGCTACCGGGTAGTCCGCCGCCATGTAATCAAGCATATGAATTGTAGTTCGGGCTTTATCCGATGATATGTCCGACTGGGCGCGGGCGGGAAGAACAATCAGTAAACTAACTATGAAGATAAATAGTGAAGAAATTCTGCTACGTGCTTCTAAACCTGCTATATTCATAATGTCATGCATCTTCATTATCACGGTCTGAATCCGACCAAGGCTCTTTTTTATTTAGATTGAATTTAAATAACTGCAGAGAGAGGGTCAATTACGAATTGTTATAAGTTTTTGTTCGGTTTATTGCGAAAACGGGGTTTAACCGTTTTATTGATGAAGGGTTTTTAAGAATCCTATCAAATCTAGAAAGAGAAGTTATGGATAATCGATCCTTTTCGATTTCAGGTAATATCATTGACCCGGTGGGAGAAGATATTTTCCCAGCTACCGTTCATGTGAGTCGGGGAACTGTTGATCGTATAGAGCGGGAAGACGATTCTGAGTATGAGACTTATCTTTTACCGGGCTTTGTCGATGCTCATATACATGTAGAAAGTTCGATGTTAACACCCTCTGAGTTTGCACGCGCGGCCACGCGGCACGGAACGGTTGCCACCGTCTCGGATCCTCACGAAATTGCCAATGTGCTAGGCATCGAAGGGGTCGAATATATGTTGGAAGATGGAAATCGAGTCCCTTTCAAGTTCAACTTCAGCGCTCCTTCCTGCGTGCCGGCCACGCCATTTGAAACCAGTGGAGCAGAGTTGGATCTGGAAAAAGTGGAAAAGCTGCTGGATAAGGAGGGCATACGCTATCTAGGCGAAGTCATGAACTACCCCGATGTGATTGCGCGGGAGGAGCAAATCATGAAGAAGATCGAAGCTGCGCGCAGCAGGGGGAAGCCGTGCGACGGACATGCACCGGGAGTTCGGGGGGATAAAATTCGTGCTTATGCGGAAGCGGGTATCAGTACGGATCATGAAAGTTTTCAGATCGAGGAAGCCCGGGAAAAACTGGAGGCAGGCCTAAAGTTGATTATTCGCGAAGGATCGGCGGCTCGCAATTTTGATGAATTGATACCGCTTTTGGAAGAACATTACGATTCCTGCATGTTTTGCAGTGACGACCTGCATCCTGATGCACTTCGGGAGCGACATATTAACCGGCTGGTGAAACGTGCCCTGGAGCAGGGATATGACTTGATGAAGATATTGAAAGCTGCCTGCGTGAATCCGGTGCATCACTACGATCTTGAGGTGGGATTGCTGCAAGAGGGAGATCCGGCCGATTTTATTGAGATCGACCGTCCCGAAGCAGAAGCCTTTAATGTCCTGGCGACCTATGTAGATGGGCTGAAAGTAGCCGAAGAACAGGAAACTCTAATTGAGCGAGTTGAGTCGAAACACCCCAATCAGTTTAATACGGGTCCGAAAGAAGCCGATGATTTTAGAGTGGATTACGAGGGCGGCCGCCTTCGGGTCATCGAAGCCCGGGAGGGTCAGTTGGTGACCGAGGAGCTGTTATATCAGCCAAAAACAGATAATGGATATGTTGTGGCTGATACGTCAAGGGATATCCTTAAGCTGGCGGTAGTTAATAGATATCAAGATGCAGAGCCCTCGGTAGCATTTATCAAGAATTTCGGTCTGAAGGAAGGGGCACTGGCCTCCAGTGTCGCCCACGATTCTCATAATATTGTGGTAGTGGGAACGGACGACTCTTCAATGGCTCGTGCTGCGAACCTGGTGATCAACAAACAGGGAGGGATTTGTGCCGTTGGTGACGATGAAGAGCGGTTGCTTCCGCTTCCGATAGCCGGAATGATTAGCGATCGACCCTACGATGAAGTAGCCCGGTCCTACGAAAAAATCCGTTCTTTCGCCGGCAAGATCGGGTGTGACCTGCGGTCCCCGTTTATAACGCTTTCTTTTATGGCACTGCTGGTGATTCCAAAATTAAAATTAAGTGACAGGGGATTGTTTAACGGAGACGCATTCGAGTTTGTCTCGTTATTTGAGGACGATATGGGATAGGCAGTTCTTCGGACTTTTTCTCGTTGGGCCACGGAGAGTCCGATAGATTTCCGGGAATGAATCTTTATTCAAAAATATTAAGTGAAGAACTGGATCCGCTTGACTTCTGCTTTTTGAATGAAATGTGGTAGGTTACTCCCTGGTCGGCTTGTATATCGGTTGATGCCTCCAACTGGTTGATCAACGTCTGAATCATGTGTAAACCCAGGGTCTCAGGAGAGTTATCCTGCACCTCTTCGGGCAATCCCTCGCCGTTATCTGATATCCGCATTTGAATGGTTTCCGCATTCTGTTGAATTTGAATTTCAATTCGCGCGTTTTGCTGGCCGCTGAAGGCATGTTTAAAAGCGTTGGTCAGGATCTCATTTAATAAAAGCCCGCAGGGAACCGCCTGGTTTATGTTCAGCTTGATGGGATCACAGTCTAACTGCAAGTCAATGGGTCTATCCTGCGACCAGAAGGTATCCTGTATTTGATTAGTGAGGGTCTTTATATATGAATCGAAGGCTACCTGGGTTAGATTACCGCTCTGGTAGAGTTGATCATGAATAACGCCCATGGTGTGAACACGGGAGATACTATCCCTTAAAATCGATTGAACTTTGGGATGGTGTTCTTCAGAATTATATAATTGAAGTTGGATAAGACCATTCACAATGGCCAGGTTGTTTTTAACACGATGATGGATTTCCTGGAGAAGAACGTTTTTCTCCCGGAGGGAATATTTTAGCTGTTGAGCGGTCTGTTTGAGTTCGGTTATATCCACGCCATATCCCAAAGCCCGTTTAACGTTTCCATCCCGGTCCAGAATAGGATAGATCCAGCGTTGAATATAAACTTCTTTTCCCTTTTCATCCTCTATGCGTTCTACAAGAGAATTCGATTGTTTTCGACGAATCGCGTTTTTAATCCACTGGGTGCGTTGCCGGTAGGGTTCAGGATCCCGCCCCTTGAGTTCCGCATATTCTTCGGAGGTGCGGCCAAGCATCTGATTTCGTATTTCCGGATCCCCGATAGCTGATGGATTAATGTAGACATATTCAGCGTCCGTGTTGAAAATGGCCAATTCGGTGGGTAACTCCTGGAGGATGTTTTGGTAGAATTCCTTTAACCGGGTAATGCGTTTTTCATACTGTTTACGATCCGAAATATCCCGAGCAATAGCATAAACAACCGGTTTGCCGAAATAAGTACCACTATTGAGAATAATTTCGGTGGGTATGAGTTTTCCGTTTTTGCTGCGTCCCCACCACTCAAACTTTTGTGATTCGCCCTGGAGGGCTTCTTCAAAGTACGCACTTGTTTTTTCCAGGTCATTGTGTTTTTTGTCTGCCAGGAAGAGGGCATTTTTCCCAACAAGTTCCTTTTTGCTGTAACCATACAGGCGTTGTGCCCCCTTGTTAACATCAAGAAAGGTACCGTCTGAATCCTGAATCAGGATAGCATCTTCCACCGAATTGAAAAGATCTTGATAGGTTTGCCTGGCGTCACCGGCGGGATGAGGTGAGCCGGATTCGGCATCAACATTGTTGTTCGGCTTGACGTCGTCATTTGAAGCCATATTACTGCCACCCCGGGATCAGAGCTTGTTTGTTGTTCGCAATATAATTGATGTGCGTTAGTTTTTGGGATAGACCTGCGGTTCCATAGTTGTAAATAAGGGAAAACTGGGGACAAAAGAAATGTATCAATCAAGCAAAGCAGGAAGGAGCGAGCATCAAGCGGCCGTCTCCTATTTGCTCAACAGCTGCTTGAATTTGTTCGAGTCTCTCGACCAGGTCCGTTTTCCAGATGTTGCGGCCGTCAATTAAGGCAAGTGAAACCAGGTGATCGGTGTCGCCAAAGATGTCAGACAGTTGATTCAATTGGTCCGATCCTCGTACCAGGTCGAGGTGACCGAAACACCTGCAAATCAATTATAAGATATAAAAAAGCTATGCTGGCATCCAAAATGTTGACAAGTGTTGGTATGAGCGGACGGGAGGTTCTTTGCTCGAAAGTTTTGCGAACATTAATATTTTAGCGGACAACATATCTTAATCCGGGATTCATTTAATGCTCTAGAGAAGTAAAAAAACAAAATGCCGGGGTAGCGCCGGCCCGCTTTTATTCCTCCTGACAACCAATATTAGCGGGTAATTATCCAAATAAAAAACCCCGAACGATCGGAAGACCATCCGGGGTTTTAAAATAGGTTAATCCTGTTGATTGGCGCGAGGTAAGTTGATTACACCGCCATTGAAGTTTAAAACAGGTTTACTCCTGGACAACCAGTTTCCCTCTCATACCGGCTGCATAATGACCGGGGAAGCTGCATACATAATCATATCGGCCTGTTTGATCCGGTGCGTTGAAGGAGATAGTCTCGCTTTCGTCTCCGCCCAGCATTTTCGTGTGGGTGATGACTTTATCTTCCATATCCGGGGCGATGTACTCATTGTCTTTGGCCTGGGCCGAAGCATTGGAAAAAGCGCGGGCATCGGTTCCGAGTTCCAGGAGCGCAAAATTATGAGACATGGCGCTTGGAGGCAGGCTGGATACATTTTCCAGCTCCACTTGCAGCTCTTCTCCAGGTGCAGCGGCAATACTGTCGACAACAAAATAGGTGTTGCCGTCGGAAGCCGTCAGGGTGTCACTGGTATATACCCCGTCCTGGGCTTCGGCTACGACAAATTTCATCTGGTCAATTCCGACCAAATTAATCGTCCGAACGTCTTGCGACATTTGTGCTTGTTGATCTCCGGAAGTGCTTTCGGCCTGCTGAGATTGACTGTCACCGCCACCTCCACCACAGGCGAATAGAAAGGCAAGGGCTAGCGTAAATAGTGCATTAATGGATTTCATAGAATGATATCGGTTTTTGTCTTTGAATTTCAGTATATAGTAGATTATTGATAACTACCATACCCGGTGCAATGTTGCCTAAGCAAGGTAAGGAATTTATAAATAACGGAAAAAAGAGTATTGATAATCAAATCGGTACGTGGATCGATTAAGGCCGGGATATTAAAGAAGGGCGGATGGGGAGGCATGATACGCACTTACATATTTTGACATATTAAAACTGAAAAATACGCTCCATATACAGGGAAATTAAGCGGCGATGATGAACAGGCGATAATATTTTCCCACCATTTTCCCATATTTAAATCGATGAAACGGACGGTAATGAAAATTAATAAGATGGAGGAAGAGGTACTAATTGGAAAAATTCGTATTATTGTAAGATGAAGAAACAATAACTGACTGGAGATGGTTAAGAGCAACGGCCAGCCGGGAACTGAAAGGGTTTAACCCGCGGTAACCCAACATCTATTTTAAGAAGCTATATGAAATGGTACATAAAAGTGTTGAAGAATTATGCGGTGTTCCAGGGACGTGCTCATCGCACCGAGTTCTGGATATTTACGTTAATCCATTCGTTAATATTATTCGGTCTGACCTATCTTGGATGGGATAAAACGAATCTGATCTTTATGGGATTAGCGTTGGTTTATGCTGCAGCGACCCTGCTACCCAGCCTGGCAGTTGCTGTTCGACGTCTCCATGATGTCAGAGTTAGCGGTTGGTGGCTTTTGCTGGCATTATTGCCGGTCGTGGGAGCCGTAGGACTCTTATTTTTGTTGCAACGGCGAAGTTATTACAAGGAAAATCGGTATGGGCCTTTTCCTCATGAAATAGAAACTCAAACCCAATCATCCACCGAGGTTATAAAAGATGCCCATATAGCTTAGCGATTTGCTAAGAAATAGTAAAAAAAGATTTTGAAGAGTGCTTCATTCGAGTCTGAAAATTACTAATTTATATAATCAGCAGTTACGATATCGCAAGAGTTAATAAATCCTTTGATTATGAAAACCTCGGTTTCCTCGATCAAGAGTAATCAACAGCTACTGGTTCGATCACTCGTAATTGGACTTGCCGCTGCGATGCCGCTGCTTGTGCATCTTGCTCCTCCGATCATGGGGGTCGCGGCGGGTGCTGTATTATTACCCATGTTTTATCTGCCGTTGGTTGCTACCGCCTGGAGATTGAAAAGCTTGATGATGCTGGCCCTGTTTTTACCCTGGCTCAATATGTGGATTACCGGAATGCCCGGTCCGTTGACGTCCTTTATCTTAACTCTCGAAGTGGGAATATTTATGCTGTCAGCGTGGAACCATGATTTGTTTTCTCTGCCGCAGTGGTTAATCGGTCCCGCCGGATACCTGGTTGCGAAAGCAGCATCTGCCATGCTCCTTGCGTTTTTTGTATTAACTGGAATTCAACAGGCGGACCCGCTCTCTTTTGCCATGGGCGCATTGACTAAAAGCTGGCCGGGTCTTTTGATATTAATGCTGTTTTCCACAGGACTGTTTCGGAATAGATAGTATGTGTTATGGTCACCATCGATATGTCACGCATTACAAGGGAGTTGGATAACCTCAACCTGCCGCCTTCGGATCTGGTTGTCGGTATTGGGGAGGGGGGCATTGTGCCGGCTGTCCTGGTGGCTGATCGCTTGAAAGTGGATTTGCGAATTCTTCGGATCAACTACCGGGATCCGGATCATAAGCCACGATATAAGGAACCGAAGCTGTTGGGAGATGGAGTCAAGATTCCCTCCTCGGCACAGACCATCTTGTTGGTGGATGATGTTAGTGTGACGGGTAAAACCCTGGAGCTTGCGCAGAAACTGTTGGCGAAGGTTGAGGTTACCACGCTTGTTTTCAAAGGATCGGCCGACATGGTACTGCTTCCCGGTATCGAGGAGTGCGTTCATTGGCCCTGGTCTCAAAAGTATGCAACGATGGAATAACCATGGGAGGTTGTTTATTCAATAACGAAAGAAGATAATTTAACATAGCGTGTGAGGATTGATTATGGATCGAAAATCATTTCTAATTTGGCTGTCCGGACTTACCACTTCCGTCATGGTTTCTCCCGCTACTCTGTGGGACGAGAAAGCTCCTCCGGAGGATCGATGGGGAAAATTATTACCCCTTAGAAAATTCGGTAAAACGGGAGAAGAAATCACCATGTTGGGCGTGGGCGGCTCGCACGTGAGTTGGATGAATGAGTCGGATGCACAACGGGCGATTGAGATGGCGATCGAAGGAGGAGTTCGGTTTTTTGATACCGCCGAGCAATATGGAAACGGGCGGAGCGAGCGCTATTATGGCAAGTTTTTGACCCCCAAGTACCGGGACGAAATATTTTTGATGACTAAAACCCAGGCACGTAATGCGGAATCGGCCCGGCGCGACCTGGAAGGATCGCTGCGGCGTTTGAACACGGATTACCTGGATTTATGGCAGATACATTCCGTAAACTCAGCACGTGACGTGGATAATCGGATTAAAGAGGGAGTATTGGAAGTTGTATTGGAAGCCAAAGAAGAGGGCAAGGTGCGTCATGTCGGATTTACCGGGCATCGCACCCCTGATGCGCATCTGCGAATGCTGGAGAAAGCGGGCGAAAAGCTTGAAACCTGTCAGATGCCGGTCAACGTAGCCGACCCATCATACAATAGTTTTATCCTTAACGTAATGTCCGAGCTTCGGAAGCAGAACTACGGCATTATTGCCATGAAAACATTGGCGAATGGCGGTTTTTTCGGGGGGAGATCGCACGGGGCGCACGGGGATGAGACGAGCCTTATTCCCGACCTTCTCAGTGTGGAAGAAGCCCTTCACTTCGCATGGTCGCTGCCGGTGAGTACCGTTGTATCAGGGTTTAACAATCATGAGCAACTCCAGGAAAAGATAGATCTGGCTCGGTCATTTCAACAAATGAACGAAAACCAGCGACAGCAGTTGATAGAAAAAGTGGCTGATCTCGCTGAAAGCGGAGAAATGGAATTTTATAAAGCTTAATGGAGGGGAATTATGGATATGGAAAAGTTGAGAAAGGCAGCGGATGAGTTTATGAAGCTGCAGCGATTCGGGTTGGCGGGAGCGTCCCGTAAAGGAGACACAGCCGGTAATGTCATTTACAAGAAGCTGCGGGAGCGGGGATATGAAATTTATCCCATTCATCCTTCGGCTTCTGAGATTGAAGGTGACATGGCCTGGCACAATATAGATTCTGTACCGGCCAAACTGGAGGGATTAATTATAGCCACCCCGCCCGAGGCCGCACTGGAGCTGGTTCAACAATGCCATGAGCTGGGTATCAATCACGTCTGGATGCATCGCTCGTTCGGACAGGGAAGTGTAGATGCGAAAGCCGTGGAGTATGGCCGTGAAAACGGAATAAAAGTTATTCCCGGCGGTTGTCCGCTCATGTTCAATGAGCCGGTGGACATCGGACATAAATGCATTCGATGGCTGGCCGGGGTAAGCGGTAACTTGCAGGAGCCGGTGGAAAGGGCTGGTTAGGGTGTCTTTATAGGTTTCGGGAGGCTGTGGCGGATTCCTGTGATTTGCGTCGAATTTCAGTGTAGTGTGGAAGGTAGGGGTTTATAACCGATTTTATCTTAGTTGATCCTCCCCTTTTCCCCCTCCGACGGGGGACGTTTTTTCGCCTCGGTTGCCTTACTTTCCCCCTTCGGAGGGGAAAGGGGGAGGACTTCCGAAGGGCGCAGCGCAATTATTTTATTGTCACTTCACAAGCGTCATTTTCCGGATTTTTGTCTCTCCACCCGCCCTGAGCCGGTAGAAGTAGATACCGCTCGATAGGTGGTCGGCATTGAATCGAACCGTATGTTGTCCGGCTTTCTGATTGCCGTCCACCAGCGTAGCGACTTCCCTGCCAAGCAAGTCGTACACTTTAAGCGATACCCCCCGGGATTGGGGAAGTGAATAGGTAATGCGGGTCGAGGGATTAAAAGGATTGGGATAATTTTGTTTGAGTCGAAGCTTTCGAGCGATTTCCTGCTTTTCGGTCGCCGCAGCTTGTTCGTCAATCAAATCAAAGTAAACAAAAGCATGTTGGTCGAAGGTCGTAGACCAATTTTCAGGTTTGTTAAGTACTTTGCCGTAATGGATGTTCCACCCGATAGAATCGCCCGACACCAGGTGCAGTCCGGCCTTGGGATTTCGAGGTATGGAGAGTTCAACCTCGACTTTCGGCCAACTGATATTGCTGGACAAATGGACTGACTGAGGTTGAAACACACGCCGGCGAAACTCGTTTTGATAATCCGGATGCGTATCCCACATACCATTGCCGGGATATTGGTCGTCGGGATTATCGTCGACAAACTGTCGTACCTCTTCACGGGCATCCCAGCTTCGGAATGATTCGAAGGTTCCGTCGGAAATATTAACGCTCATCCGGGTGTTGCCCGCTCCATGCCAGCGGCCGTCGCCTTCAAACTCAAAGCGCAATTCAGGGATTCCGATATCGGGCAGTTTCATCCCGATATAAAGGGAATCCGCCGTGTAAGTCATATACACTTCAGGTTGATAGTCTTTGTTGTTGTAAACGTAGTCCACTCCGGTGCTGATCCGGGCATCCAGGGCGTTCCAATCGTCGAGGGACCCGTTAACCCGGATATCCACCGTATCCGGTAACTTCTTGATATACGAATCAATAGCATACCGGGGATGATCGTCTTTACCGTCCCTGACCCCGTCCCCGTCGGTGTCCGCAAGGGTTGGATCGCTGCCCCAGTAATTTCCATCCATAGCCTCGGCCCGGTCGTTCAATCCGTCGCTGTCGGTGTCGGCTTTGTCGGGATCACTGCCAAAGGTCAATTCGTCGTACGGTGCACGCGAATCGTGATCCGGGAAACGATCGCCGTCGGCATCCCGTGCCTCGTATATCTCTCCCCACCCATATTTCAAGTTTAGATAATCGTCAAATACGCGGAACATAGAAGCCTGAAAATCAAGATGCATGCCGGCCGGATGGTAAAAAGCCTGCGGGAAGTCACCGTGCATCATCGGGGTTCCCATTCGACCGTAAATGGCGCCGATGGTATGTTGATTTTCGTGCATGTACGTCCATGTCGCACACCGTTCCTCGCCGGGTTCGATAGGATATCCGACGCCGTTGCCGCAGGGGAGCTGAGTTTGGGCAAAGCCGGTGGTTTGGTCGGGTCCCGGTAGCGCGAGATTGGCCCCGTCGCCGATCGACCAGAATCCGCTGTTTACCGGCCAGGCGGCAAAAACAAGATCGTACTGAGTGTTGTATACGCCCCGTTGTCGAAGTTGATAGGCTACGTTCGAGACGGAGGCATCGTTGTTAAGGTTAACCTTGTTGCGGACAATATAATAGTCCATCTCAACATTCAGCTTGAATCCGGAATTACGCCAGTAGAAATCGCGTGTGCGTTCATATTGTTTTTTGATGCTTTCGACATCTTTTTCTGTAATGGATCCATTGTTGGTCTGCATGTAAATGATCGCGGCCATCCGCAGGGTGGCGTACTGGTAATACGAGGAGCGGTCGGCATCCGTGGTAACGGCCACTTCATCAGATATACCTGTGAAGTTCTGCTTCTGGTCGCGGGCTTCCACCTTGTAGTAATAGGTAGCTCCCGGCTCCAGACGGGAGTCAGTGTAGTGGGTATCCGGGGAGGTATAGCCGATGGGATTACCGTAGGTGCCGTTTTCCGTACGACGATAGATCTGGTATCCTCCTACTTTTCCGACAGCGGCTGGATAGGAGTTCCAGGCGAGTTGTACGGTGGTGGCCGTGGAATCGACCATGGTTAATCCCGTAACCGGACGGGTAATGGTTACTTCGGCGGAATGAGCACTATAGATCCCGGCATCGTTTTGCGCATATACAATGTAAGCGTAATTGTGATCGGGATTGGGGGGTTGTTCCGAATAACTTCCGTTCTGCAA
This sequence comes from uncultured Balneolaceae bacterium, assembly GCA_913057825.1. Taxonomy (GTDB): domain Bacteria; phylum Bacteroidota; class Rhodothermia; order Balneolales; family Balneolaceae; genus CAJXOW01. The sequence continues at coordinate 36,681 of CAJXOW010000012.1, forward strand.
TCCCCGGGCCACCCTCGTATACAGGTTGCGTGATTCTCCGGTGGGAGCTGTATCCTGTTTGGTGCGCCGGTATACGCTGTAAGTGAGTCCCGCTTCGGTTTGCCAGCTCAACGAATGCGTGCCGTCACCAGAAAGAGAAAGGTTCAAGCCCGCAGGTCGGGCGGGCAGGGTCGTATCGTTCAGGGATAAACGGGCAAAGGGGCTGGGATCGCTCCAGGGAATGGTATCGATATGAACATGCATAAATCCCTGGGCATTTAGAGAAATATCGGTAAATCGAATATGAACGGAATCCCCGGCCGAAAGTGAGGGGAAGTTGCCCACTTGCAGTGAAAACGTGCCCTGACCCTCTTGAAGGTTGGGCAAATCATCTTCCCAGCGAGGGGCGTTTTCAATAAGGATGCTGTCTCGATTGGCGTTCAGGTAAGCCGTGAAAAAGGCTTTGGGCGGAGTGTTTTTGTTGAGGCTTCCATCCGGGTTTTCGACAAAACGTTGTAACAGGACGGAAGAGGTATCCTGGGCGTGAGCGGAAGAGGCGAGGAAAGGGATTACCGGCAAGAAAATGCCCGTGAAGAGAAGTGCGGCAAGCAAATATCCAAAAAAACGCATAAGCAAATTTGAAGTTAAATTGATGAATAAGGAGATTGCGGCAACTCAACATCGAGAGGATGTTGGGGGAGCTTCAATCCTCTATGAAGATGGAGAGATGAGTTAATTTTTCAATATATGCATTACTCAATTACGTCAATTTGAACCGATATTGCAATCGGTTGAAGTAAAGAGTTAAAAATGGTCCCGGACTTCAGAAATCAAAAATTCTAAATTTGAAAAAAGGCCGGACGAATAAATCCTCTATGATAATCTATGTGTAAATTAATAATCAGCATGGACCGTCCGGCCCGGGCTCTTCTATTGCCAGCGTTTTTCAATGGGAGTTAACTTCAAAATGCGGGAAGGTCCGTTAAGTACCACGTAGATAGCTCCCTCGGGACCGGTGACTGCTTCCCGTACCCTACCTTTGTTCTTCACAATAACTTCCTGGTGGAGAACGCGATTTTCCTTGATGTTCACCAGGCGGACTTCCTGGTATTTAAGGGCGGTGACAAGCAGATAGTTTTTCCAATTTTCGAATAGGTCGCCCGTATAGAAATCACTGCCTCCCACCGCAATGGAAGGCCTCCAGTACAAGATAGGTTGTTTCATGCCTTCTTTGGTACGGTCTTCCGTCAGGATGGATCCGTCGTAGTTAATGCAGTAGCAGATTTCGGGCCAGCCGTAATTGCTTCCGGCCTTGATCAGGTTCAGTTCATCGCCCCCGCGCGGGCCGTGTTCAACAGACCAGACTTCGTTGGTTTCGGGATGGACGGCCAGCCCCTGGGGGTTACGATTGCCGTAGGTGAAGATTGACTTGATGGCGTTATCACGATCCACAAAAGGATTGTCGCCGGGTATCCGCCCGTCACGATGGATACGGTGAATTTTTCCATTCGGACGGTCCAGTTGTTGAGCCTGGTTCATTGCCCCGCGGTCGCCAATGGAAAAGTAGAGCAACCCTTCCTCATCAAATACAATCCGGCTGCCGTAGTGGTGACGGGTGCTCCTGTAGAGGTCGTGAGGTGCTTCAAATACGACTTGCTGGTCGACCCAGCGGTTATTTTCAAGGTGTCCGCGAACGACTTTTGTCATCGCCGGAGCACGTCCGCTGCCCTCGCTTTCCAGTTCATGGCTGAACGACAGGTAAATCCATCCGTTTTCTTCATAATTGGGATCGATGGCAACATCCATGAGTCCTCCCTGTCCGGCATATACCACTTCGGGGGTCCCAGCCACCGGCTCCGAACGCAGCTCGCCATTTTCGACTACGTGCAGCGTGCCGGAAAGATCGGTTATGAGGGCCGTCTCGGCGTCAATAAAGTCGATCCCCCATGGTTGCGTAAGATCCTCGACAAAAACTTCGCTTTTTACCTTGTAGTCAAGAGTCGTGAGTGTATCTTCGGTGTTTTGGGCGCAGGCCGAAACCAAGGGTATTAAGGCGGTAAAAAGTCCGACAAAAATGGTGCGGAAAAATCGTTTGAATATAGGGTAAGTTTGACGATTCATGATTAAAAAACCTAAAATGTTAGAAATCAATTAATTTTATCGATAGATATAAATCGAAGCTCTTTAATCGGGCAAGATCGATTTTAACAAACTCCTGGAACGAGCTGCAAGAAATTTATACCCGGTATCGCAAAATGCGATTGTCCATATAAGATTTATGACCCAACGTCCCTTGTCGCTTTAAGAGGGATTACTCCCTGATTATAGCAAAAATACCGGGGAAAGTCATAGCCGGCTCATTAGAAAAACTTATTGAATGCGATTAAGATCGAATTTAAACTGTGAGCGGGTATTGGGGGTTCACAAAGCTTTTACTATTTTCAATTGAAATCACAAATATTAAATAATGGACCAGGAGCACAAGGTAATGGAGAGTGTTGAGACGCAATCCGGCCAGATGAAGCATATGCGGCATTTCATGGCCGAGTTCGGTTTGGAAGAGGAAGAGTTTGAATTCTATGGGAAGTATACCGGCAAGATACGACTTCGCGCCCTGCGTAACCGGGCCGAAAGAAAAGACGGCAAGTTGATCCTGGTTACCGCTATGACTCCCACCCGGGCCGGTGAGGGAAAAACACTTACCAGCATTGGATTGAGCCAGGGATTGCAACACCAGGGACACCGTGCACTGGTGACGCTGCGCGAGCCCTCCCTGGGTCCCGTCTTTGGGATTAAAGGAGGCGGTACCGGCGGCGGACAGTCCCAGATTGAGCCGAGTGGACGAGTTAACTTGCATTTCAATGGCGATCTGCACGCGGTTACCACGGCTCACAACCTGCTGGCCGCGATGATCGATAACCACCTGCACCAGGGCAATGAGTTGAACCTGGATGTAACGCGCTTGAGCTGGGATCGGGCAATGGATATGAACGACCGGGCCCTCCGAAAAGTAACCATCGGGCTTGGCGGCGCGGGCAATAGCGTGCCTCGTGAATCAGGATTTATTATTACGGCAGCCTCTGAAATTATGGCCGTGTTGGCCCTGGCTGAATCGCGACAGGATTTAAAAGAGCGACTGGGGCGTATGATTATCGGTTACACCCGCGAGGGTCGACCGGTGGAGGCAAGTGAGTTGAATGCCCAACGTGCGCTGGCCGTGGTGCTTAACGAAGCCATTATGCCCAACCTGGTGCAGACAACCGAAAATGTCCCCGCTCTGGTTCATGCCGGTCCGTTTGCAAATATCGCACATGGAACCAACAGCATTCTGGCCAACCGCATCGGATTGAAATTCGCAGATTATGTCGTTACGGAAGCCGGTTTCGGAGCCGATCTGGGGGCCGAGAAGTTCTTTGATATCGTGGGACGAAAAACCGACCTGTGGCCTTCGGCAATGGTGCTGGTTGCTACGGCACGGGCGTTGAAATGGCATGGTGGCGCTGAAGATTTAGAGGAAGAAAATATGAAGGCACTTAAGGCAGGCATGCCCAACCTGGAGCGCCATATTGAAAATCTGAAAAAGTTTGGCGTTCCGTCGATCGTGGCCTTGAACCGGTTTTCCAGTGATACCGACCGGGAAATTGATTGGATCAAAGAGTGGTGTGAAGAACGCGATATCGATTGCGTCCCCCATACCGCATTTCAGTCGGGAGGAGCCGGGGCGGCCGACCTGGCCGATGCAGTGGTGGATGCCGCTGATGAACCTGCCCAGCCGACGACCTTGTATCCGCTTGAGGATACGGTAGAGGAGAAAATTGAAAAGCTTGCTAAGAATGTCTACGGGGCCGACGACATTTACCTGGAGACGCCAGCCAGAAAGGCATTGAAGCACGTGAAACAATTGGGATACGAGGACCTGCCTATTTGTGTGGCTAAAACACAGGCATCGTTAAGCGATGACAAAACCAAAAAAGGAGCTCCCAGCGGCTGGACCCTAACCGTTACCGACATTCGCCTGTCGGCCGGAGCCGGATTCCTGGTCGTTGTCTGTGGCAACATGATGTTGATGCCCGGATTGCCCAAGCATCCTTCGGCCCTGGATGTGGACGTGGATGAAGACGGGAATATCAGCGGGTTGTTTTAGAGTGGCCCCTTCCTTTCCGATTCTCTGATAAAGCCAGGCTATAGGACAAATAAGCTAAATATAAATCAAAGGCTGTCTTTTTAAGTAAGAGCTATATGCATATTCGTTTCCCATGCTAAAATATCTCCGGGTGGATTCACCGGCACATGTAACGTTGATATTAGCCAGTGCGTTTGTACTGCTATGGAACTCTGGATTTATCGGTGCCGAATATGCCTTGCCCTATGCCGACCCTTTTACCTTGCTGTTCTGGAGGTATTGGCCTTTGTCCTTTATTATCATGGGGTACCTCTTTATACGATCCCGCTTAAGATGGCCGGGGTGGCATGCGGTTTTAATAGCTATGACACTGGGTATACTGGCACACGGGGTCTGGCTCGGTTGTGTTTTCTTCTCCCTGCAATACGGGGTGCCCGCCGGTATCGTTGCTTTGATAGTGGCCCTTCAACCGATGCTTACGGGAGCATTGTCCGGAGTGCTGGTCGGTGAGCACACTCCCCTTCACCGTTGGTTGGGATTAGTGGTGGGTTTTGTGGGAGTTACCGTTGCGGTGTTTCCCCGGGTGGATTTTTCGGATCTCAACGCCGTTTTCGCCTATTTTATTCCCTTTGGATCGGTCGTTGCCATAACCGTGGCGAGCCTGATACAGCGTAAAATGGAGGTGGAGGGCAATGCGCATCGACTGCCGGTAGACATGATGCTTTTTTATCAGAGCCTGGGAACTGCGTTGGCAGTGACGGTTCCGGCGATCATGGTAGAGGGATTGATGGTACAGGTGAATACCACTTTCATTTGGTCCATGCTCTGGCTGATCGTGGTCGTCTCCCTGGGAGCCTATGCTCTCATGTGGCTTTTGCTGGGGCGGATCGACGCCACCCGGGTGGCGAGTTTATTTTACCTGGGACCTCCCGTCACCATGCTTATGGCATGGGTAGCTTTCGGGGATAAACTGCAGTCAACGGACGTGATCAGTCTCTTCATCGTTGCGGTGGGAGTCGTCTTGACAAGCTGGAATAGAGGGGCAAAATCTTGACCCGGTGTAATGTCGTGATATCTGGCTGCTGGAGTTCAGTGAAACCCGTGCGGCGGTTCCTTGCTCGGAAACTTTTCTTTGTTAATTAGCAATTAACAATTGATTGCCTTTTTTACTTCAGAAGTCAATACAGCTTTTTATCCAGAAAATTTTAATGCTTCGGAACCGCCGCCCGGGTTTCACTGAACTTTCCATTTATTAAAGGTTTTTTGGATATAGGACGCCATACATGAGTTATGTCAAAGATTTGATTTTTCTACAGTTGTATAACGTATCCCTGTTATTTCCATCAGGTATGCTGCGATCCGCCAAACAGAATTCCGGCACCGAGCACAAAACCGAAGTCGTACCAGCCCCCGTTATTGTAAATGGCGTACATGGAGACGTCAGCGTCCAACAGGGAAATAAAAAAGGAAATGGGACTGATGAATCCATGCCACAGTCCATGCCAGAACCCTACCTTTTCGCGCAAAGCTGCCTCGGCGAAGCCCGGTGATTCGGCACAGCCCGAGAGTCCGATGATGAGAACTGCAAGCAGGGCAAAGCCAAACAGATATTTGTAGCGCAGAAAGTCTCGCTGTTTCTCTTCCTTGTGATCTTTTGAATGCATGTTAAGGGTATTTTAAGATTACTGGATAGCTTCACTGCTATATCAAGACCCGTTACACCCGGGTACGGTGCCAGACAAGCTGAGCCGGTAAAGGGCGAACAGCTATTTAACACGCACCTGGACTCCGGTATATTGGTCGTCCGCCTCACCGTCTTTATCCCAGTCCATGACCCTTCGGAAACGAACCGTGTCGCCTTTTAGATTGAACCAGGCAACATATCGGTTGTCGGCAGGATGCGTTTCTTGCATAACCAGGGTGTCCCCATGCACTTTCCAGTTTCCACGCCGCTCCATAACCAGGCTGTCGTCGGGCGAATAGTAGCGGGAAATATAAGAACCGTCCTCCTTAATATGGGTGCGAATCGGCTTAATATTCATGGTCTTATTCCAATTGCGCTCATTGGCAATAAAAGCGGCCGATGAGTCGCTTCCCTTGTAGGTTTTCATTTCAACGCGAATCGTGATGTTCTTCCATAGGCCGACCAGGTTTTCGCCAGCCGAATCCGATTGTGCTTCAACAGGTTGCCAGGTTACAAGGAGTACAGAAAAGGAGATCACCAGGGTGAGGATTCGAAAGGCGGGAAACGTTGGATTGTACATTTGATATAGAAAAATTAAAAAGAATATGGGGTTAGCCCGAATTTCTCACCAAGAAATTTGTTCGTCTGCAAGGCGACGGAACGACGGCGTCGGAGATGTACATTAGTACATCGATCAAGCCGTACGATCCGTTAACGCCGTAGACGAGCAAACTTTCGTAGCGTCGGGACAGAGTGTTTCAAAAATTTCAATTAATTGTTGAAGATAAGACCCTGCATTAAAGCAACATGACACTTTCACAATAATCTACTTGTGAGCACCGAGCGAAGCGATTCCCACGTAGTGAAATTCGGGTTAGCAGTGTATTGCTTCAATATACGTTTCAGGCTGTAGCCTGACAACTACTTCGAATTGAACGTGAAGAGGAAATGGGGCTGAACATAATAATAATGAAGAGGTTCTCGTATAAACCAATATATAAATATAAGGAATTGTGCTGATAAACCCCTATATTTGGCAGCTGTTGAGCAGCGGGAGCGCTGGGAGCTTTACTTCAAGTGAACTTCGGGAAGTTAAGGAAGCCTTCGAGATATTACTTGCTGTAAATTCGCTTTCAATTTTTCCGGCGTAGTCGGGCATTGAGCTTATCACGCTCACATGTGCAAGATGAGGAGTAGGCAGGAAGCGGAAAGACGATTACTATATCATAATTCATAAACACACAGTACCCTTTATACATGGATATTCGAAACATTGCAATCATCGCGCATGTTGACCACGGCAAAACCACGCTGGTGGACCAGATGCTCCGCCAGAGCGGCACTTTTCATGAACACGAGGAAGTGGCCGATCGCGTGATGGACTCCGGGGACCTGGAGCGGGAAAAAGGCATTACCATCAGTTCGAAAAATACCACGGTCAAGTGGGATGATACCAAGATTAATATCGTTGATACGCCGGGTCACTCTGATTTCGGCGGGGAAGTCGAACGGATTCTCAAGATGGTGAACGGAGTTATTCTGCTGGTGGATGCCGCCGAGGGTCCGCTTCCGCAGACGAAGTTTGTGCTTCGAAAATCCCTGGACCTGGGATACGAACCGATTGTAGTGATCAACAAGATCGACCGAAAAGACGCCCGCCCGGACGAGGTGCTTAACGAGATCTTTGACCTTTTTGTGATGCTCGATGCCGACCATGACCAGCTTGATTTCCCGATTCTTTATGCCGAGGGAATCAACGGCATTGCCCGACACGAGCTTGAAGATGAGAATGAGGATTTAACCCCGCTGTTTAACATGATTGTAGATCACATTCCCCCGCCGGAGCGGAAATTGGACGCCCCCTTCAAAATGCTGGTCAGCAGCGTCGACTGGAACGACTATGTGGGACGTATTGGCATCGGTCGCGTGGAGCAGGGCACCATTAAGCAGCAGCAGGAGATTGCATTGCTTGACCGGCATGGCAACCTCAAGGAGAAAGCGAAGGCGACCAAGCTGTTTACGTTTAACGGGCTCAAACGCGAGCCGGTCGAAAAAGCCTTTGCCGGCGACATATTTGCGTTGGCCGGCTATGAAAAAGTGGATATCGGGGATACGCTTACTGCCGCGACCGACATGACCGCTTTGGAATACTACGATATTGACAAACCGACGATGGCGATGTTTTTCCGCGTAAACGATTCGCCCTACGCCGGGCTGGAAGGCGAGTATGTGACCTCCAGCCAGTTGAAAGACCGCTTGATGCGCGAGAACCGGGCGAATGTGTCGATCGAAGTTGAGCAGACCGACAACCCGGACGTCCATAAAGTGTCGGGCCGCGGCGACTTGCAGTTGGCCATACTTACTGAGACAATGCGCCGGGAAGGATACGAATTCGCCGTATCCCGTCCGCAGGTCCTCTACAAAGAGATCGACGGCGAGCTGCACGAACCTTTTGAGGAGGTTGTGATCGATGTACACCAGGATTATGCCAATCGGGTGATTGACAACCTGCAGCAGCGTAAAGGCATGATGACCTCGATGACGAAAGAAGGCGAGAATAACCGCCTGGTCTTCAAGGTGCCCTCCCGGGGATTGATCGGATTCCGCAGTGAAATGCTAACCCAGACCCGCGGCACCGGTATCATGCACCAGCAGTTTGAGAGTTATGAACCGTATGCCGGTTCCATTCCCGGTCGAAACAGCGGAGCCCTCGTAGCGATGGAAAAAGGCGAAGTAACCAGCTACAGCCTCGAGGGGCTGCAGGATCGCGGGAGCTTTTTTGTGGAGCCGGGCGACCCGGTATACGAGGGACAGGTGGTTGGCATCAATAATCGCTCAGACGACCTGGTGGTCAACGTGATCAAAAAGAAGAATCTGACGAACCATCGCGAAACACAGAGTGCTGATGAAGTAAAACTGGATCCCGCCAAGAAAATGAGCCTCGAACAGTTTATCGAATTTATCGATAAAGACGAGCTATTGGAGGTAACCCCCAAAAGCCTGCGCGTGCGGAAAATTATCCGCAATTATAAAGAACGAAAGCGGGCCAAAGAGAAAGAGCAAGAGAAGCAATTTGCCTGATTAAAGATGGCAGGATAATTTGGAGGAGAATGGTTGATATACGTAACAAAGCGAGGGGCAAACGACGGCTATATTTCACTGAAATCATTTTTACGTACGTATTATGACAGATTCTTATCGATTTAGGTTTAAACAGTTACTCGCCGCAGGTGTAGCGCTATTTCTTCTCTCATGCGGTAATTCTCAAAATCAGAGCGAACAGCAGGAGACCTCGTCGGTCGAGGCCTATCCGGTGCTTGAACTCGAGCCCCGAACGATTAAACTGACCAGCAGTTATCCCGCCACGCTGGAAGGAGCACAGACGGTTGAGATCCGTCCCCGCCTGCAGGGATATATCGTCGAGATGCCGGTCGACGAAGGAGATGTGGTGGAAAAGGGCGAGTTGCTGTTTCAGTTGAACAGTGAACAGTACGAGCAGGAAGTACGGTCGGCGGAAGCCGATGTTGAAGCGGCTCGCGCCGAAGTGAGCACGGCCGAGGATGAAGTCAAACGTCTGCGCGGACTTGCCGAACAAGATATTATCAGTGACTACCGGCTGCAATCGGCCCGGAATACCCTGGAGTCGGCTAAAGCCCGGCTGGCCCAGGCAGAAGCGCGGCTGAAAAACGCGCGGGTGAATCTGGGGTACACTCAAATCAAGAGTCCGACCGACGGGGTCATCGGGAACATTCCCTATCGCATCGGGAGCTTGGTAAGCAATACTACAACCAGGCCGTTAACGGTGGTGTCCGATATTTCCAGGATTTATGCCTACTTTTCGATGAGCGAGCAAGAGCTGCTTGAAATGGCACGGGACGTAGCCGGCAACGGCGGTGACAAAACCCTGCAGGAATGTATCGCCGAGATGCCCAAGGTGAACCTGATACTGCCCGGCAATATCGAATATGAACACCGGGGCACGCTGCGGTTGGCCAGCGGACTCATTAATACGCAGACCGGATCGGCTTCGTTTCGGGCGATCTTTCCCAATCCCCGGGAGATTTTGCGCAGCGGCGGATCCGCCAGCGTACAGATACCCTTTAAGCAGGATTCCGCCATCGCCGTTCCCAAAAAAGCGACCTACGAAATTCAGAACAAGCGGTTTGTCTATACGGTGACCGACAGCAATACGGTAGAAAGCACCGAAATAAAGACAAACTCTCTGTCCACCGAAAAACTGTATGTCGTTGAACAGGGACTTTCCGCGAATAGCCGGATTGTCACCCAGGGCATGGGAAATTTGCAGAAAGGTCAACCGATTCGCCCGCAAACGGTAAATGCCGACAGTCTCTACGAGGTTCTGACTGCGCGGGATCAACCGGAATCGACGCTTTGATCGTGCACGATCGAATTCATCGAAAAGCATCGTGAGATTATACAAGACTAATATTGCAGCCTTATGATTAATCGTTTTATCAAGCGACCGGTACTATCGACGGTCATATCCATTATTATTGTGATACTCGGCGTGCTGGGATATAATGCCTTGCCGGTATCGCTCTACCCGCAGATTGCTCCGCCGACCATCCAGGTGTCGGCCACCTACCCCGGGGCGAATGCCGAGACGGTGCTTAACAGCGTCGTGGCCCCGTTGGAAGAGCAGATAAACGGGGTGGAGGGAATGACCTATATGACTTCCACGGCCAGCAATACGGGACGGGCGTCGATCCAGGTTTTCTTCGAGTTGGGGACCGATCCCGACATCGCGGCCGTCAATGTCCAAAACCGGGTCGCCCAGGCCTCCAGCAAGCTGCCGCAGGAAGTGACCCAGACCGGGGTAACCACCGAGAAGGAACAAACCAGTCGGCTCTTGATTTTCAGTTTATACAGTCCCGGCAGTCAGCACGACGAAACGTTCCTTGAGAATTATGCAAGGATCAACCTGATACCCCGTCTTCAGCGGGTTAACGGAGTGGGGTCGGCCAACGCCTTCGGGTCGAATACCTATGCCATGCGGATCTGGCTCAAACCGGATGTAATGGCCTCCTACAATTTAACGCCGAACGACGTAATACGGGCATTGAACGAGCAGAGCTTTGTCGCCGCTCCCGGCGCCATCGGGGAAAACAGCGATCAGTCTTTTCAATACACGCTTACTTACGAGGGACGGTTGTCCGAGGCGTCCGAATATAAAGATATTATCATACGACAGGGATCGGAAAACTCCGATGTCCTGCGACTGGATGATGTAGCCCGGGTACAACTTGGCGCCCAGAGTTACTCGACCATTACCCGTACCAACGGGGTGCCCAGTGCCGGGATGTTTGTTTCCCAGACCGCCGGGTCCAACGCGCAGCGGGTCGTCGCCGACGTGAAGAAAGAGATTGAAAAAGCCTCCGAAAACTTTCCCGACGGCATCGAATATACGACGCTGTACGACGCGAACAATTTCCTGGGGGCCTCGATGGACAAAGTCTATACGACGTTCCTGGAGGCCTTTTTACTGGTTTTTATCGTGGTGTTCCTGTTCCTGCAAGACTGGCGGTCGACGTTGATACCGGCTATTGCGGTACCGGTCTCCATTATCGGGACCTTCTTCTTCTTGAATCTGTTCGGATACAGTGTAAACCTGCTCACCCTCTTTGCCCTTGTTCTGGCGATCGGGATTGTGGTGGACGACGCTATTATTGTGGTGGAGATTATTCACGCGAAACTGGAGCAGGGAGCCGAATCGGGCACCCGGGCCGCGATGGACGGGATGGACGAAATCAGCGGAGCCATTATTTCGATCACCCTGGTGATGTCGGCTATCTTTATCCCGGTGACCTTTATTACCGGCTCGACCGGCGTATTTTTTCAGCAGTTCGGCATTACCTTGGCCACGGCGATCCTGATTTCAGCCCTCAACGCCCTGACGCTCAGCCCGGCGCTCTGTGCCCTGTTTTTAAAGCCCGAGCACAAAGATCGCAATCCCGACGAAAGTTATGTAGAACGATTTCATGTGGCGTTTGAAGCCGGATTCGAAGCCGTCAAGCAGCGCTATAAACGATCGCTCGGGTGGGTCACTCGCTACTCGTGGGTATCGGTCGTGGCCGTCATCGGCTCCTTTGTGCTCTTCTGGTGGCTGTTCCAGACGACCCCGACCGGTTTTGTGCCGGACGAAGACCAGGGAACCATCTTTGCGAACGTCAGCCTGCCCCCGTCTGCTTCCCTCGATCGCACGCAGGCCGTGCAGACGCAACTCGACAGCGTGCTCAAGAAGATCGACGCCATTGACAACCGTCTCTCGATCTCCGGATTCGGACTCATCAGCGGGGCGGGCAGCTCCTACGGTTTTTATGTCGGCAAGCTAAAACACTGGTCCAAACGAGACGTCAGCGTGAAAGAGGTGATTGCACAACTGCGGGAGAAAACGGCGGATATCCGGGAAGCCGATATTACCTTCTTTGCTCCGCCGGTTATCTCCGGGTTTGGCAACACCAGCGGATTTACCGTGAACGTTCAGGACCGGCAAAGCGGATCGCTCAAAGAACTGGAGCAGGTCACCGGGAAAGTTCAACAGGCTCTCATGAAAAAGCCCTCGGTTCAATACGCCGCTTCCTACTTCAATACAGACTACCCGCAGTACGAAATTGACATCAACGTACCCAAGGCCAACCAGGCCGGGGTCTCGCCGCGGTCCATCATGAATGTAATGCAAGCCTATTACGGGAGTTTGTATGTCTCCAACTTCAACCGGTTTGGCAAGTTGTACCGGGTATACGTTCAGGCTCCGCCCGAGGCGCGAGCATCCGAACAGAGTCTGCAGAGCATGTACGTCCGCAACGGTCGGGGCGAAATGGCGCCGGTAAGCTCGTTTGTCGACCTCAACCGCGTATACGGTCCGCAGAACATATCCCGCTTTAATTTATTCCCCGCCGTACAAGTATCCGGAGGGACCAATCCCGGGTACAGTTCGGGCGACGCGATCGACGCGATCAAGGAGGTCTTTAACAACCAGATACCGGATGAGTACGGGTATGCCTTTTCCGGTTTGACCCGCGAGGAAAACGAATCGAGCGGACAGGAACTGATTGTGTTCGGCTTATGTCTGCTGTTTGTCTATTTTCTGCTCAGTGCCCAGTATGAAAGTTATATCGTACCGTGGGCCGTGATCTTGCCGCTGCCGATCGGGTTGGCCGGATCGTTCACTTTCGCCAATCTTTTCGGGGTATCCAACAATATCTACCTGCAGATATCGGCTATTATGCTGATGGGGTTGTTGGCGAAAAACGCGATTCTGATCGTCGAGTTCGCCCTTCAGCGGCGGAGAAACGAAGGGATGAGCATCTCGAAGGCGGCGATATTCGGGGCCGAGGCGCGATTTCGCCCGATTCTGATGACCTCCTTTGCCTTTATCGCCGGACTGCTTCCGCTGGCTTTGGCAAGCGGCGTCAACGCCAACGCGAATCAGTCGATCGGCATCGGAACGGCGGGCGGCATGTTTATCGGGACGTTGTTCGGACTCTTTGTTGTTCCCGTGTTATTTATACTGATGCAATATCTGCAGGAGAAGATCTCCGGTCCGCCAGAAAAAGCGATTGAATAAACTATATCAGTCAACTTTTATGTCACTGAACACGACTTTCAGAATAACCGCATTCATCCTGGCCGCGGGACTCTTGACCTCCTGCGTGGCCACCAAATCCTACAAAAAGCCCGATACGGGTGTGGAGACGGAGGAGCTCTACCCCTACGAAAAGGTGCAGATGGACAGCACGACCCTGGCCGATATGCCGTGGGACCAGGTCTTTGAGGATCCGCAGCTGCGGGCATTGATCGATGAAGCATTGCAGAATAACGTCAATTTACAGCAGGCCGTAGAGCAGATCCGCGTGGCCGAAGCCCGGTATTACCGGGATCAGATGGGCATGTTTCCCAGTTTGAATATCGGGGGATCCGCGTCCTATAACGAACCCTCCGACAATAATGTGAATTTCGGCAGCGGATTTAACAACGTATCGATACCTGCCAGCGAGTCGTATGCAGCATTGTTGAGTTCGACGTGGGAGATGGATGTGTGGGGTAAGTTGAACAGTGCCCGCAAAGCGAGTTTGGCGAATTTGCTGCAGACTGAAGCTACCCGCCGGGCTGTGCAGACCACGTTAATTGCCAATGTGGCTACGGCGTACTACCGCCTGTTGGCGCTCGACCGGCAGCTGGAGATTGTCCGGGAAACCGTCGAAAACAGGAAGAAAGATGTAAAGACCGTCAAAAGTTTGCATGAAGGGGCTGTGGTCTCGAAGGTATCGGTCCAGCAAAGTATTGCCAACCGGTACGCCGCCGAAGTTACCATTCCCGAGTTGAAACAGCAGATCACCGAACAGGAAAACGCCTTGAGCGTGTTGTTGGGCAGGGAGCCCGGCGAGATCGAACGAACCAGCCTTGAGCGACAAGACCCGATCGATTCGCTGGCCACCGGCGTCCCGGGTCAGCTGTTGAAAAACCGTCCCGATGTGATCGCCGCCGAATACAATTTCCGCAGTGCCTTCGAGCTGACCAACCAGGCGCGGACCTATTTCTATCCCTCCTTTACGTTGACCGCCGAAGGCGGATTTCGAAGCCTGGAGACGGGTGATTTGTTCATGCCCGGTTCGATCTTCTACAATTTGATCGGCGGACTCACCCAGCCCGTGTTCAGCCAGGGACGCAACAAGGCGCGGCTCGAGCAGAGCAAAGCCCGTCAGCAGCAGGTGCTTCTCAACCTCAAGCAGACCACCCTGGAAGCCGGCCGGGAAGTATCCAATGCCCTGAGTCAATATCAAAATGCGAGCCGGCAGCTCCGGCTGAATCGTCAGCAGCTCGAAGCCCTCCAGAAAGCCGTGGACTACTCAAGGGAACTTTTGCAATACGGGGAAGCGACCTACGCTGAAGTCCTGACCGCCCAGCAAAACTACTTAAGCGTACAAATCGGACACGTCAACGACCGGCTGCAGCAGCTCACCGCCGAGGTGAACCTGTATCGGGCACTGGGCGGTGGCTGGAGTCCGGAAGCGGACAGCACGTCCGCCTTGGATCGATAATAGTATTGCTTTGAAAAGGGGCACGTTACATATCCCCGTGCCGGTCAGATTAAATAAGTATAAACGAAACTCCCAGCGAGAGGATCTGCATCACCTGGACCTCCTCGGAGAAATCGTCGTCGTAGGCCAGGTCGAACCGAAGTGAGGTGTTGATGAAATCATTCACCTTGCCGGTTACTTCATTGGAAAAATAGACATCCGTACTCGAGAGGGGTTTGTTGACGTTGGTAAACGTCTCCACGCTGGAACTGAGTACAAAATTGGATGCAATGGATTGTTCATAACTCAGTCCCAGTGTAAAACCGCCCTCGTTCAGCAGGTTGTTCCCCTGTTCCAGGCCGTAGCGGGTAACCAGGCTGTCGTCCGTTACAATCGTCTGTTTTAATGCGAGTCCGGCGTCGGCACTGAAGTAGTCGGTCGGTTGATACGCAATACCGGCACCCTGCTGAAAATAAGCCGGGGCCATAAAACGCGAAATCAGGATATCCCCGCCATCCGGAGCGGCTTCGTAGTCATATCCCTTGTCGAATTGGGTCCGGAAACTGATATTCAAGTAGGCCGAATAGTCGCCGCCTTTTTTTAAAAGGTCATACAGGATACGATTGGTAACGGAGAGATTATCCGATGTTTTGCGCACGCCCTGATCCTCCACCTTGGATCGGCCATAGCGCGTGTTAAGTAAAAAACCGTAGGAGAAGCGTTTTTTCCGGTGTTTGATGGTGACCGTGGAATTCCCCGATATGGCGATGTTATTTACGCCCCCCTGCGACCAGTTGGAATAAGAGGCCTGCGATCCGTTGAGTCCGGCGACCCAGTTGTAGCTCCATCCCGACAAGCTGTCCGGTACGATAAGCACGTCTTGAGCATTCGCCTGTAATGAGATAGCAAAGACAAATAGAAATAGTGTGATGAATGCCTTTTTCATTATAAGATAGGGTTTGGTTAAAAGGTTATCTTTTAAATAAGATATTTTCTAAAATGTTAGAAACAATTTAAGAGTTGAAATGTAAAATTGCTCATTTTTTAGCTATATTATAGAATATGGCATAACAGGAGAAGTTTTATCTGTGTTTTATAGTCGGGAAGAGGTTGGGGATTATTAAAATTGAAACCCATAGGACCGCTATTATTATGGATCTGTCCCACAAGCTGAAAGGTCTTGATCCACAGGTTTGTCCTTCGCCATGGGAGGGGTATGAACATTCCAAGGGGTATGCGGTTATGATACTTCCCTTTTCGAGCGGTCATTTGTTGGGACTACGGGTTTTTCCTGAAAACGACTTTGCACCTTACACCTCCGTTTGGCACCGGTCACCCGGCGGTGACTGGTCGATCTACAACGACGGTCCTTCCTTGCAAACTACTTGTCCCCGCTGGTGGGGAGCGGCATTAAAGAATGCAGCAATCACCCGAATCAAGGTGGATTGGGTCGGAAAGAACACCTTGAAGGTAGAGATGGAGAAGCCGAACCTGGAATGGATTATCACGATGGAAGCCCCCGTTTGGCTGAGGCTGTTAAACAAACTGTCCATGACTATGCCCCTGTCCAGTTGGAGGCCGGGTCCCCGGCTGAGAATGAGAGAATGGATGGCCAAACGGGTATTGGACATGGGGGACCTGGAGCTTTCGTTTGATACTCCATCCAATCAAAGAGCGATCATCATGCCGGAGAGAACCTATTTTATCAAACAGTCAGAAGCCATCCTGGAAGAGGTAGACCTGGGGCAGCCGGTTCGCCTTGAAGAGAATCCCCGCATAGGAAAAGTCCCGCTCCCGATTCGTGGAGCCTTCATCGTCGGTCAGGCACATGCAACTATCAAGGACCCGATCGAATACCAGCAAACCAAGCGGCTGGTCCGGGGACACGCAAAGTACAGGTAGGTATTGATAATAGTAACAGTTCATCAGAAAATACGGGACTATGGATAAACGGGAACAATTTGTTGAAGCACAGCGAGCGTTACTCGACCGCTATGGTGTTGAAGCGCAGTCTCGTTTTATAGAGATTGCGTTTATCGGGGGAAGGGCCCACGTATTGGTGAGCGGGGAGGGTCCGGCTGTGGTGATGATTAACGGCATCGGGACGCCGGGCGCGATGTTTGCTCCTCTTATGTCGGAGTTGAAAAATTTCCAACTGTTCGTGGTGGATTTGCCCGGATACGGCCTTACTGATACAACTGACGGATTCGCAAAAAATTTACAGTCCAATGCCGTTCGCTTTTTGACGGGAGTGCTCGACAAACTGGGATTGGAGACAGCCCCTTTTGTAGCCAACTCAATGGGATCTCTCTGGACGATTTGGCTTTCACTGGATCGGCCGGGAAAAGTATCCTCAATGATACACCTGGGATGTCCCGCGGTAGTGCTCGATACTTCGGCTCCCTTACCGATGCGACTGCTTTCTGTTAAAATACTCGGGCGATTGTTAACCCGGCTCCAACCTCCCTCAGAAAAACAGGTGGAACAACTGAGCAAGATGGTCCATGAATATCCCATGGAACCTGAGTTGATCCGCTTACTTGTAGCGACTGAAAAGCTGCCGGGTTTCCGGTCTATGTTTTTATCCACCTTGAATAAACTGCTTCGTTTAAGCGGGAATCGGCCCGGCATGCGAGTCACCCGGGAACAACTTACCCGCCTGCAACAACCGGCGCTTATTTTCTGGGGAGAGGACGACCCGTTTGGTTCGCCGGAGACAGGAAAACAAATGGTTGAGCAGATGTCCGATGCAGAACTCCACGTCGTCGGGGGTGGTCATGCTCCATGGCTGACCCAGTCAAAGCGTATTGGTCCGATAGCCACCCGGTTCTTGAATAAAGTGATATAAACGATGGATTGGTTACCCGGGAATATGCATTACTTGTACTGCTGTTGCTATTTAATTAATATTTAGTTTAGAAAGAAATGGCCGTTTCAGTACCTTTTGCCTTTTTAACCAGCTTCGATACAGCATAATGGACGCAGAAGTCGATACTGTCAATTTGAGAAAAAATCATCGTTACGCCTGATGATCCCGATGAGTTTATTAAATCCTTGAAAAAACAATTACGCGAAGGGGCATAAATCAGTCTTGCCGACCATTTCTTAATCTATAGGGCAGTATTTCCCTCATCAGAGATATAAATAAATTTGCACAGGATGATTCGGTTTATAATGAAAGGGATTCTTTTGGTTGTATGTTTCACAGCACCGGGAAATGAACTCTACGCGCAAAGCAGGTCAGCGGAAAAAGTAGATGTCTCGGATGAGCTCCGGGAACGTATAAACCTGTTTGAAAAAGCACGGCAGTATTTACAGCAGGATAATCCGGATGAATTGAGGCAGTTGCAAGGTGAAGTGGAAGAAACTTTTGCGTATTTCGATACCTGGCAGCAAAGCCGGCAGAGTATTGCCCGGGGGATACGGGTAAGAACGGGTTCGGACGAGGAAATCAACCGGTTGGCCAATAGTTTTATGAAAGCCGCTATGAAGGCCGAATCCGGTAGGAGCGGTTTGCGACTTGCCTGGCCCCTCTTTATAGAAACCCGGCGAAATGCAGAGGAGTTTGCAAAAAAAGTTGAAAAGTTTATAAAAACGCATCGAACCTTGTTTGAGAAAGCCGGTAAGATGTATGAAAACAGATCAGCCGTCTCGCTGCCAACTTTATCTGGACTTTATGGTCCCGATAAAATAAAGCTGACCGCCAATAGACGTTGTGATGCTGAATTCATGATAGAAAATAATGGGACAAGGGGATTGCAGGATATAGAACTCCGCGTTGAAACAGCGAGTGGACAAGCCGTTGAGAAGATATGGTGCGAACCAGGTCAAATCGCGACGGTTGCTCCCGGCAAGGCGGCCAAATTCAAGCTGTGTACCAGGGGGACAAGCAGTGAGCAAAATCTGGTGATGCTGATGGTAGAATCGGAAGAAATGAGTAAAGTGAAAACACTTCGTGTTTTAGGGCCTCAATAATATTTGAGGAGCCGGTTTTCGTTACGCTCAATGAGGTTTAATACGATATCGTGATCAAGGGTTTGTTAGGTTTTTCCTATATTACGAATATAGATACTATCAATACTATCCCTTTGATTTCAAAAGGGACAAGCTACAGGTATGAGATCCATATTCGTCATTGTCCTCGCCTTGATTTCCAGTTTATGTTATGGGCAACAGTACTCGCAAGCCTGGTATGATATAGATTATGCAGGGGATGATAAAGTATATCATAAAATGGATATTTATCTCCCTTCCGGGCAACAGCCGATCTATCCTCCCGTGGTTTTACTTTACGGTAGCGCATGGTTGGGTAACGACTTGAAAGGACGGAATCTTGAAACCCTGGGCGCTGCATTGCTGGATGCCGGATTTGCCGTTGTTGCACCGAATCACAGATCGAGCAGAGATTCCATTTTCCCCGCACAAATTCATGATATAAAGGCCGTCGTACGATTTATCCGATCTCATGCGGATGAATACCAGCTTGATACCTCCTTTGTGGGCGTTGCGGGCAGTTCCTCGGGCGGACACCTGGCCGCATTGACTGGAACATCCAGGTTGGTTAAGCAATACACGGTTGGATCTGTGTCCGCTGACTTGGAGGGACGTGTTGGATCCGATACAACCTTCAGTAGTTCGGTTGATGCCATAGTGGACTGGTTTGGTCCCACCGATTTTCTGGTTATGGACTCATGTGGCAGCCGACTTGTTCACGATGCCCCCACATCACCGGAATCCCGCCTTATTGGTGGAGCCATTCAGCAGAACCGGGACAAGGTGGCGTTGGCCAATCCGATAACCTATGTTGATGCTAATGATACGTCGTTTCTTATTCTACATGGTACGGAGGATCCACTGGTACCTCCTTGTCAGAGCGAGATGCTCCATGAAGCTTTGATAGAAGTTGGAGGGTCGAGCGAACTTGTTTTGATTCCGGGAGGTCGACACGGCCGGGGTGTTTTTGAGGAGCAGTATTTCGAGAGGATGGCCAATTTTTTTCAATCCGTATATCAAGCAGTGTTGGATAAAGGCGATGAGAGTAAATAATGGAAATACGAATTCGGGAGATCCGTAAATCAGAATATGCTGCGACAGAACACCTCGTCCGGGAAACATTCTGGAATTTGCACAAAGTGCCTGATTCTGCGTCGAAGCCGCCACCTTAGGCTCATTTGCCAGGTAATTCAGGTACTGCGTAATCTGCTCCGGAGAAATCTCTTTAAGATGCCGATACCGGTAAAAACGCACCAATCGGACAATCCACTGCGTATATGACTTTACCTTACGATGACTATAATTTCTCCGCCTCAACTCCCGTCGGATTTGCTGCAACAAACATGACTTGCCCATAAGCTTTTCACTACAATAGCCCCCCCCGGCAGGCAAAACCTTACAAAAAAGTTTACTGTCCCTCCAATAAGAAGTAAGGAGCAAAAAATAACATCTCTTAGTTATGCAGCCACCTTATCAATCCACGTTATCCTGCAGAGACAATAAACTTCCAGCTAAATTCTAGCTAAATGCAATAAACATAGTTGATTAATAACGATTATTTGCCAAGATTGTGATGTATAATTCAATGTTATATGGCTTCAAATTCTACTATGAAAACAATCACAACTTTTCTTTTTCTTCTTTTCTTCATTTCTGCCTGCGATACAGAAAGAGTAGCTCAAGATTCAACGAAGAATAATGATTCCCTTGCAGTGGAATTAGACAACTCTGCAATAGATAGACACAACAATTACTTGTTAGGCAAAAGTAAAAGTGCAGATTCTTTAAAAGTCTCATTAGCTGAACTGGATAAAGCAATTGAATTAGATTCTACTAACACCAGGTTCTATTCCAACAAGGCAAATATTCTCCTCACATTAAATCGAGATGAAGAGGCTATTGATGTTTTGAAACAAGCATTATCTGTTAACCCAAACTTTGCAGAAATGATTACTACTATTGGTTTTATATATGAGCGAAAAGGAGAAAAAGAAGTTGCTCAAAAATGGTATCAAAAAGCTTTAGATGTTTATGATAAACGAATTGAAGAGGAGCAATTCGTCATTAACTCAAAAGTGAATAAGGCTTTTTTGCTGTTTTTTACTGAGAATAAAGAATCAGCTAAACAAGCTTTTAACGAATTGAAACAACAATATCCCAAGAATGAAGAGGTGAAATACTCTGAGCAGTTATTTACTGATTTCAATAAACAAGAATTTCTCAATGAATTTCACCAATAAGGCCAGCCATATAACCCGCGCATTAAGGGGACGCACCTCGCCTATTCTCTGCCAACTTTCTGGCTTTTTCCCTTTTCGTTCATTATTTATCAACTCAACATTCATTCGTGCGCACCTTATGTGCAAGGTCGTTAGGTAAATCATTAAGTATCTACTTTAAAAATGGAAATTAAATTTACCATAAAGAATCAAAACATACTTGAAGCCGAACAAGATGTTCTGTTGCTAAAATATGCTCAAGACTTCTACGGAGTAGATAGAAAAATCATGGAACTTCTTGATAAAGAAGGTTATGAAGTTGGTCAAATTATTTGTCCTCCTGATGGTTTTAGATTAATAGAAAATCCTATATCTGATCTAAGCTATAAATATTTACTTTTTTTGGGTGTCTCAGATTTAAGGAGTTTTAATTATAAAAGAATCCGAAAGTTTGCTAGGAAAGCACTTACATCTCTTGCTGCAGAACTACCCAATGTAGAAAGCATTGCTTGTACAATCCATGGCCCAGGATACGGATTAGATGAAATCGAAGCATTCAACTCGCAGATTGCAGGCTTTGTTGATGCTTTACGCTCCAAAGATTGTCCAAAAAATCTTGAAGAATTATTTTTCTATGAATTGAATCGAGGTCGATCCAATAGGCTTGAAAAAGCATTAAACTCGATTTTTAAAGATGAAAAAGTTCAAATAACTAATGATCGGATTGTTTATGAATCAGAGCATGAGGATGAGACTGAAGAAATTCTAAGATCAGTTGGTTATGAATCTGATTCCAAGCCAGTTGCATTTGTAGCCATGCCTTTTTCAAAAGACAAAAATGACGTCTATCATTATGGCATACAAAATGCAGTTAAACGAGCTGGTTTCTTGTGTGAAAGAATTGATGAAGTTCCATTTACTGGATCTATAGTCAAGAATATTAAAAAGAAGATTAAGAAAGCTAATTTTGTTGTTGCTGATTTAAGTAATGCCAATCCAAACGTTTATCTTGAAGTAGGTTTTGCTTGGGGGCTAGACAAACCAACTATATTTGTTATTGATGATATTGATTCTTTAAAATTTGATGTAAATAGTCAAAGATGTTTGACGTATGATTCTATTAAGGAATTAGAAGAGACCCTGTTTAAAGAAATAGATTCAATGAAAGATAGATTTACCTAACCTGCGCATTAAGTGGGACGTGCCTCGCCGTTGGTTGCCAGTTTTTTTTAGTCATTTCCGTAATACATTTTAAAATAAATTCAGCGCTACTTTGCACGCACCTTATGCGCCAGGTCGTTAGCGGTCTTTCAAGAAATTAATCTAATCAAAGTGAGATATTTACTTATCCTATTTATTTTCTTGTCTGGGTGTCTAGCCGATCAAAATGTTTCTATTGAAGAAGATGAAATTGTTCATGAGCATTTCGATGCAAAGGAAATTGATCACTTAGGTCGGATCCTTTCTTTTTTTGATGAAGAAGTTCAGTTTATTACTAATGAAAATGGCTCTATAGAAAGCAACTATACTAAGCTTTTCGAAATCATTAAAGATTCAGCCAAAGTTAGCGATCCCTATTCACCCATTTTGAAGATAAGATCTGAAAGGCTTAATCAATTATTAACCTCACTTCCGGAAGGTTTAAAGAATGAAATTTGGGAGACCTATTATTCTATCAACTCCTCGTCGGGTGACTCCCTTATTGTATTCGATATTAAACCAGGTGGAAAATACGGAGCCTTTCTAAAATCAGCTTCCAAAGAAAACCAGATGTTGAACGAATATCAGGATGCATTTGAACATGCAGGAACTTCTTCACCGGCAATGTATGCTGGGATGATTATGAATTATGATCAATTGAATCTTAAAAAAGAACGACAAAGACTTATTGTAGCTATTCACTATCTTGCCATAAGGCAAACAGCAGTATTGCGAGATCAAACAAAGGGAAAAGAACGCTAACAAGCGATTCAAAGCGGACGCAACCACGACTTTGATTAAGTTTCTTGCCAATAATGATTGAAATGAGTAGTCTTTTAATAAACCGTAGGCTCTGCGCCGGTTAAGCGCGGGGGCGTTATAAAGCGGTAAATCAACATGTATCAACAACACAAAATAATTATTAGGTAAAAACATAAAATATCATAGATGATAGACTTTTCTGAACTACCTAAAGACGGAATAAAATTTGAGCAATTGATTAGAGAGTTACTGGTCCTCGAAGGTTTTGAAACACATTGGACAGGTGTTGGACAAGATGGTGGACGTGACTTGGTCGTAGCTGAAAAATTGACGGGTGCACTATCTAAATACGAAAGGAAATGGCTAGTAAGTTGTAAGCATAACGCAAATTCAGGTAAATCGGTAGGTAGGAAACAAGTTGGAAATATATCTGAAGACTGTAGAGCAATTGGTGCAGATGGATATATTTTAGCTTGTTCTACACAGCCATCTTCAAGTCTTATATCTCGATTAGGAGAGATGGAAAAAAATCAAGGAATTCTAACTAAGGTTTGGGATTCAATTGAAATTGAAAATCGGCTATCTAAACCCAACACATTTAAGTTGATACACACCTTTTTCCAAAAAAGTTCTAAGAATTATCAATGGAAAATATATAACGCATTTTCACCAGCTTTTTGGGCAGCAAATTTTAAAGAGTATTTTCTGTATTTAAGCTGTCGTCACTCTAATAAATATCCACATTTAGATAGCATAGAAGCAATTGCTTCTATCATAGAGAAAGTACCAATTTTCAAAGATCAAGAGAATTGGTGGGATTCACATTATCTCAGACCAAGAGCAGTTTATTATGATGACAAACATTCTAACCATATAGCTTACGTTGATTATATTTTTCCGGAGGAAACTAAAGACAAGGTTATAAATCCACAAAAGCTGGAAAATATTTTATCAGCTGAGTTCAGAAAACATGAATATAAGAGAATGAATTTACCATTCTGGGATATTTTATATTTAGAAGAAAGAACCACCAGCGATAGCTTTAAACTTGATCACAAACGTTTCTATGAACCCTATTTAAAGGACTTTGAAATAGGAAGTGCCAGAAGAGAATTTTTGCATGATATGAATTTTCAATACTAAATACTTGACTCTTCAATCGTAAGAATAAGCCATACTAGAGAGCCGCTTTATAACCCGCGCATTAAGCGGACACACCTCGCCAATTCCCTTCTTGGTTATGAGTTTCGTCTTTCGTTAGTTGCTAATTCAACATCAATGCGTGTGTAGCTTATGCGCAGTGTCGTTAGCTGTTTATAACTTATCCCATTAATTATGATGGATTTTGCTTCAAAAGAGGATTTAAAGAATTTGATCAATTCTCTTGAAGTTCTCCACAATAAAACCGCAGTTTTAATCAATAAAGAAAGCCCATTTACCAATCCAGAATAGAAAGGATTTATTGAATGGAAAGCAAATAATCAATCAGTTCATTTAAAGACTGCTTATAGTCAAGGGTCTATTCTTCTAGAAGTAGCAGCCGATCATCTTTCTGCATTTATTAGGACACTTCAGGAACCAGTTCAAACGATTGCTCCTTGGACATGTGCCAGATCTGTACTAGAAACGACATCATTATCAATATGGCTACTTAATTATGACTTAAACGCGACTGAAAGGATTAAAAGAAGCTTTGCATTTAGATATGACGGCATAATTCAAGAAAAGAAGCTTATTCAATCATTGAATTCGAATATCGATATAAGTAAAATTGAGAAAAATTTAGATCAATTGATTGAAAAAGCACGCAAAGAGGGTTTAGATCCTATAAAAAATAGAAATGATAAAATCATTGGGATTGGTCATACTATGCCAAGCGTCACAGAATTAATTAGAAGTGAACTCGATGAAGAATCTACGTACAGATTGTTGTCGGCTATAACACATGCTCATCCGTTTGCATTTAATCAATTGGGTTTTAGAAAACATTCCAAATCATCCGACAAGGATCACATGAATTTTGAGAAAAGTCTCTGTAGTATTCCTATGTAACCTTGTCGGTAATTCATTTTGCAAGTCGTTTATTAATCGTGTTAAACTATACGGAAACAATATTCAAGAGGCTGAAAAAGTAATCAGTGAATTTCAAAGTAATTTTTCAAATATAAACAGCTAACCAGCGCATTAAGCGGACAGGCTACGCATGTTCTTGCCCGCTTTCTATTAATTTGTTAATCTTTCATTTGTAAATAAATTCTACACATTTGCGCCTGTAGCTTATGTGCAAGGTCGTTAGCCGTAGATCCAATTAATCAAATTTACAATGGATTTTAGCCACATTATTCTCGAAGAAGAACAAAAAGAATTATTCATCGAGATTGTAGAAACTGTTAAAAAAATCCCTCGTGATGAGAGGATGAAGATGAGTATGATCAAAACTTTCGATGGTGTTTGGCTTACAATACCAAGTAAAGATTCGGGTGTTTATGAAATCAATGACATAATTGATGGTGATTTAGATGTTTTAGTAAATAGAGGCTTACTGGATTTAAGTTATACCTCAAAAGGAAATGAACAATATTATATTCCTCCAGAAGGATTTAAATACTATGAATGGCTAATGATAAGACAAGGTAAACCAATAGAGAGAATTGAAGAAAGCACGTTTAAATATTTTGAATTAGGAAATTTTAGAAAGAAATATACCGAGGCATATAACAAATTGAGAAAAGCGGAAGAAAAGCTTTGGGCAAGTGATACTGAAGAAAGCTTCACAACAATTGGTCATCTCTGTCGAGAAGCAATGCAAGAATTTGCTGATCAATTATATTTTGAAGTTTTTGAAGAGAAATCAACTGAACCGAAGTCTCATACAGTAAAACGAATCCGGAAAGTGCTTAAGGAAAAGAGTTCAAATCTTGGAGAAACTGTTGAAAACTTTCTTGAAGCATTACTACCCTATTGGGGTACAGTTTCCGACTTAGTACAACGCCAAGAACACGGTGCTCAAAAAGAAAAAGGAGAAGATATTAATTGGGAAGATTCGCGACGAGTTGTTTTCCAAACAGCAAATATCATGTATGAACTCCATAGAACACTCAGAAAATAAACTACGGCTAACCCGTGCATTAAGGGGACGCACCTCGACCTAATCTCTGCCGCTCTTGGTTTTAAACCTCATCTTTCGTTAGTTGCAAGTTCAACAGTAATGCGTGCGCACCTTATGCGCAATGTCGTTATGTTCAATTTCTAAATTGCCTCGTTGTGAAAAAAGAGACAATACTATGTATGGAGAAATTACCTTTCGCCTTGTCCAATAGATGGCAAAATATGGTGCCTTAGAGAAGGGAAAATTTTTGGTTTAATATTCTAATATTCTCGTTTAATATTTGATAAAATGACAAAATGTATTTCACAATATTATTTGGCTAATCCCAAAGAAATTATTCTCAGTTTTATATTTGAAAAGTGTGCAGTAGATACAGTAGAATCTATACCTAATTCTGACGATAAAGATTTAAATGAGTATGGATATTTAAGGTTATCCATTGAATATGAACTAAAAGAATTCGAATCATTAACAGATGGACCTATATTTTCTCGTCCTAGGTATCTTAACTTACTTGGTATAATATCCTTTTTAACAGATGAACCTTTTGAAGTATTTGGTTCTTATTCCAGTTCTAAAGTTGAATCTAAGGGTATTGAGGAAATTGAAGTTGCTAAAACAGAAAAGTTCATAATTGAGGGTGTAGACCTAAGCGAGCAACTTTCAGAATTTATCAAAGTATTAAATAGTTCAAAGGATTATGAAAAGGATTTGGTTTTCTCATTACTCGATAGATGGAGAAAAGGAAGATTTCTTGAACAAGATACAGATGTAAGTTTACTATTTAATGATGAAGCAACACTGGCTTATTTTCATGTATTAGAGTTACTTGCAGACCAACATTCAAATTCTCTTAAAAGAAAATCGAAAAAAAAAAATTGATAAGTTTATCAAAAAGTATAATGAGGAAATTTTATCTCTAAGTGATCAGGCCTTAGAAAATGAGAATAACGCAAAATCAAAGCTCATTTCTGACATTTTAAAAAAAGATATTTCAGTTAGGGCCAAACTAAGCTTTCTCCTAAAACAATTTAGTTTATACAATGATGAAACTGCTTTTTGGATTAAAAATTTAATAAAATCACGAAATAGTGTAGCACACGGGAGAAGGGTAAATTACAATAAAGCAATATTTCCTGTTCAACCTTTTTTCCCTTTAATAAGTGATGGATTATATCCATTAAATTTTATTAGGATTCTTACAGCTAAAGTAATTTCAGATCATTTAAAAATTTCCCTCTATAATGAAAAATGGGGAGATATAGAGAATGAACTAATCAAAAGCGATAGCCAAGCCGAAAAATTCATCCAGAATAAAAAGTTTAAAAAACTAGCAAACTTGTCTGAATCAGAGGAAAAACTAGTTTTAGGGGGCTTAAATTATTATCTCCTATCAAAAAAGATAAAACCGAAGAACGCCAAAAATGTTTATGATTTTTATTTAGAAACTGAAATTGACAATGAAAACTTCTTAAGTAGTAATGTCGATGCTCTTGTTATTTTGTATGAAACTTTAGACCAAGTAGAAATAGAAGATAAATTAAAAACAGCTATTATTAATATTCATAAGCTTGATTGTAATCCACACTCACGCTTCAGAGATATGATATATTTTCTTGAGTTTCATGATTTCAATGTTCCTAAGTTAGAATCATTAATATTAAATAATAAAATCAAATAGTCTTAAAGTCGCACAGTATAACCCGTGCATTAACGCGGACAGGCCTCGGCAAATCTGGCGGTGAGTGTTAATGTATACTCCATTATTCCTTAATATATATAAGCAAC
>CAJXOW010000013.1 GCA_913057825.1 uncultured Balneolaceae bacterium
ACGGCAATTTCGGTCGTATTTGAATGAAGATCTAATCCTGCGTACATTGTACTCATAAGAGGACCTCCTCGGTTTTTGGTTAAATAGTGTGGAGACTATTAATATAACCGTGGGGTCCTCTTTTTTCTATATTATCAGCTAACTCAGGCTCTCAGAGCCTGAGTTACTTGAGCCTGAGTTTTCAAACACCCCGCGATCGGGCAGCAGCTTGTTATGAAACACCAGCAGTGAAACCAGTGAAACGCTGATTGCCATGTCTGCTACGTTGAAAATGTAGGGAAAAACGGCCCAGTCGTTGACCTCGAGGGTGAAGTGAATGAAGTCGACGACATGTCCCTCCAGGTACGTTCCATAACTTCCGATGCGCGCCATAAAGAGGCGATCGATGATATTGCCGAAAGCTCCGCCCAGGATTAGACCCATACACACCAAATACCCCCGATTAGCCCGCGGAAGCGAACTGATGATGTATAGCAAAATAAAAATCGTGGCCACGATCGCAATTACGCTGATCACCGGGGTGTTAAAGAAACGCATCCCCATAGCCATGCCCGGATTTTGCGTATAGTGAAACGACAGGACCCCCTTTATCAGGCTGTAATCATGCATGGCAGGCGTCGTTCGAATCCAATGCTTGGAAAGCTGATCTATAATTATGACCACAAGGGTCGGAATAAATAAAACGAACAGCTTGCTCTTCTCAATCCGCAAAGTAGTGCCTATTTTCTTTTCATTTTTGCTTCAATACTTAATTGCGTATGAGGCACCGCCTCGAGTCGACCCTTCGATATTTTCTTCCCGGTTACTTTACAGATACCGTATGTTTTGTTTTCAATGCGTTCCAGCGCGTCATCCAGGTAACGGATAAATTTGCGGGTTCGATTATAGAGCATGTACGTTTTCTCCCGCTCCTGGGCATCGGTACCCGCATCTGCCATATGGAAGGAGTAGGCCGATTCGTCGTTCGCATTCTCCATGCTCTCCTGCAACTGCTGATGCAGGTTGTTGAGCTCTTTCTCGGCCTCTTCCCGTTTTTTCAGGATAATTTTCTTAAAGTGTTCGAGCTCTTCGTCGTTGTACGGACTTACGCGTTCCTGTTCCTGGTCCGTTTCCTTATTTTTATCTTTTGCTTTAGCCATAGGTTCCTTTTTTCCTATCCGTTAGTGTTGCGGCGAATGGAAATAGTGCATTTCTCCTCGTCAATCTCCCATTCCTTTACAAAGTCCGATACTTCCAGTTCACCATATTCAATTGTTTCAGCAAGTACCTCATTCTTAATATACTCTTTCATTTCGTCAACTGCTTCCTCTAACTTCTCGGAGCCGTCAAATCCGATAACGATGCGATCGGTCACGTCAAAATCAGCTTCCTTGCGCATATTCTGAACACGATTAATAAACTCCCGGGCTTTGCCTTCATAAACCAGATCACCCGTAATATCCGTATCGAGAGCGACGGTCATTCCTTTTTCGGTTTCGACCGACCATCCCTCTAATCCGGTTCGCCGAATTTCGACTTCATCGAGGCTTAAATGAACTACACCGTCGGAACCCAAATCAAGTTCCAGTGTACCTTCCTCCTCGAACCGGGTAATTTCCTTGGTCGATAACTCTTCCACTTTCGGCTTAACCTTCTTCATCTTCTCGCCAAGTTTCTTGCCCAATACGGGAAAGTTCGGCTTCGCTTTTTTCTCGACGATTCCGGAATCATCTTCCACAAATTGGATGTCTTTAACGTTTACCTCGTCCAATATTATATCTTTAACCGATTCGACGGCCTGTCGTTCATCTTCATTACTGATCGGCAGAATAATCTTGGATAAAGGCTGACGAACATTGATCTCGGCCCGGTTTCTCGATCGCAATACCATCGACGAAATCTGCCGCGCCATACGCATCCGATATTCCAGCGACTTGTTGATGGCGGTCTCTTCCACGGTTGGATAGAAGGCCAGGTGAACGGACTCTTCCTCTTCGCCGGTCACTTCATACAGCCGCTGGTAGAGCCATTCTCCCATGAAGGGAGCGATCGGACTTATCAATTTACTCAGATCCAACAAACATTCATAGAGCGTTTGATAAGCTGCCGTCTTGTCAAGGGTTTTTCCTTCTTTCCAGAAACGACGTCGATTCCGCCGCACATACCAATTACTGAGATCATCCACAAAGTCCTCGATTTCCCGGGCCGCCTTGGTCGCATCGTAATCCTCCATGCTCTCGTCGACCTTCTTCACAGTGGTATTCAATCGGGAGGAGATCCAACGGTCCATTTCCTGCCGGTCCGCCACCGGTATCGCCGAACCCTGATGGGTAAACTCGTCAATATTCGCATACATCGCGAAGAAGGAATACACGTTCACGATAGTATTGAAAAACTTGCGCTGGGTCTCTTGCAGCCCGTCCTCACTGAACTTCAGGTTGTCCCAGGGATTGGAATTGCTGATCATATACCAACGTACGGTGTCGGCACCGTATTCCTGAATCACTTCAAACGGTTCGACGGTATTGCCCTTGGACTTGCTCATTTTCTCGCCGTTCTCGTCCAGCACCAGCCCGTTCGAAACGACATTCTTGTAGGCAGGCTCATCAAACAACATCGTACCCAGGGCATGCAGCGTATAAAACCATCCACGGGTCTGATCCACCCCTTCAGCTATGAAGTCGGCCGGGAAGTTGTCCTGGAATTTCTTTTTGTTTTCGAAGGGATAATGCCACTGTGCAAACGGCATCGATCCGGAGTCAAACCAAACATCCAGCAAGTCCGGGATGCGCCGCATCGTCCCGCCTTCAGGTCCTTTCCAGGTTACCTCATCAATATAGGGCCGGTGCAAGTCGATCTCCTCGTCCTTCGAAAAACCCGCTTTTTTCTTCAGTTCCTCGACACTTCCGATACACTCCACATACTCGGGATTTTTGTCGCTGACCCACAACGGGATCGGGGTGCCCCAATAACGCTGACGCGAGATGGCCCAGTCAATATTGTTTTCCAACCATTCGCCAAAACGACCTTCCCCGGTGCTCGGCGGCTTCCAGTTAATCTGCTTGTTGTACTCGACCATCTTGTCCTTAACTTCGGTCGTCCGAATAAACCAGGAATCGACCGGATACGACATTAAAGGCGTACCTTTACGCCAGTCGAATGGGTAGTTGTGGACATAGGTTTCATGCTTGTACATCAACCCTTTCTCCTTAATCGCCCGGGCGATGCCTTTATCGGCATCTTTAAACCACTCGCCTGCAAAATCTTCGATCTTGTCGGTAAAACATCCCTCTTCATTAATGGGATTAAACATCGGGATATCGTGCTCCCGGCTGATTTCATTATCGTCGGCTCCATAGGCCGGTGCGATATGCACCACCCCGGTCCCTTCTTCGGTCGTTACATAATCTGCCGGAACCAGTCGCCAGGCCTGCTCTTTATCGAATTCCCTGAGGGCGTATTCAAAAATGGGCTGATAGGTCCAGCCAACCAGGTCTTCGCCCGCATATTCATCGATAATCTCATACTCGTGATCCAGCGTTTGCTCCAGGCACTCACGAGCCATGACATAAAACTCGGTCCGGCCTTTCTCCTCAACCTTCACTTTGACGTAACCCAGGTTGGGATTTACGGCCAGCGCCATGTTCGAGATCACCGTCCAGGGCGTCGTGGTCCAGGCCAGAAAGTAAGTATTATCTTCCCCGTCGATCGGAAACTTGACATAGATCGAGGGGTCCTGGGTCTTCTCATAGCCCAGGCTGACTTCGTGCGATGAGAGTACGGTTCCGCTGCCGGGGGAATACCATTGAATCTTGTGCCCCTTGTAAACCAATCCTTTTTCAAACAATGTTTTGAACGCCCACCAGATTGACTCAATATAGGTATTATGATACGTAACGTAGGGATCATCCAGATCTACCCAGTAGGCCATGCGCTCGGTCAGGTCATCCCACAAGTCCTTGTATTCCAGGACGCTCTCTTTGCACTTTTCATTATAAGCGGCAATACCATACTCCGCCACCTGTTCACGTCCCTCAAGTCCCAGCTCTTTTTCCACTTCGATCTCGACGGGCAACCCGTGGGTATCCCAGCCCCCCTTGCGCAATACGCGATACCCTTTAAGGGTCTTGTACCGGCAGAAAAGATCCTTGATGGTTCGCGAAAGCACATGGTGAATGCCCGGTTTCCCGTTGGCGGTCGGTGGGCCTTCGTAAAAAGTAAAAGGGATGCCATCCTCACGGGTTTCGAGACTCTTCTGGAAGATGTTATCCTCCTTCCAACGGTCGAGGATTTCGACTTCCTTTTTAGGATAATTCAACTTCTTGACTTCGGAAAATTGCTCACTCATAAATTCAAAAATCAGCTATAGTTAATGAATCTGGTAATATAATAATTTTTAACTTCCTTTATTGCCGATGGGTGATTTCGTCCTTATATCCACCTGGCCAACCGCAAGTTTCAAGCTCGCAAAAGCCAAAATTACTGGTATCGACACATACAAAATCGTCAAATCCCACCGTTCTACTGCCGTCTATAACATATAGAACCGTACAGATGTCGATTGTTCACACTTTCTGATCTATTAACAGATGCAAGAACTATACATAATGAAAGAATATCGGACTTAATCAACCCCTGCCGGTTCCCGAACCTTCCATTCAACCCATAAAAGTCGTAAACCGTTGAGGCAAAACTTGGCACAAAATAAAATTCTGTTTACTCCTATTCACATTTTTTATAAGAATAGGGCTCCAAGCTCCATGCTCCAGGCTCCACGGGTATGCAGACTAATTTTAAAATTGCATATCCCCATCATGTAGACCTGCTTGAATAAACGTGGAGCGCGGAGCATGGAGCCTGGAGCTATAAAAGGCTCGTCCCGGACGAGCCTTTTATTATAATCCTTTGCCACCCTGTTCGTTATTGGTTACTGTTAATACAACCATAATGTTAAATCTAAGGCTTCGTTTCTGGCAACATGGAAAATACGGCACTTACTTCACTTCCCCATCGGACTATTACGACAGAGGAACCTTACAAAATCTGCTTTGTCTGTCTCGGCAATATTTGCCGGAGTCCAACAGCTGAGGGGGTGTTTCAGCACCTGGTAGAGGACCGCGGACTTGAAGCGTATTTTGAAATCGACTCGGCCGGCACCTCTTCTTATCACGTC
This sequence comes from uncultured Balneolaceae bacterium, assembly GCA_913057825.1. Taxonomy (GTDB): domain Bacteria; phylum Bacteroidota; class Rhodothermia; order Balneolales; family Balneolaceae; genus CAJXOW01. The sequence goes on from CAJXOW010000013.1 coordinate 5,153, forward strand.
GGCGAACCGGCCAACAAGCACAGTCAACGGGTCGCCAACCAAAACGGCATCACCCTGCATTCGAATTCCCGCCAACTGAAGGGCTTCGACCTGGAATACTACGATCTGCTGCTGGCCATGGATACCGATAACTATCAAAATATGATGGATCTTGCCCGGCGTAATGGCCTTGATATCGAGGAAAAATCCGCTCGCCTGCGGGATTTAGATCCCGATCCGACGCATGGCGACGTACCCGATCCCTATGCCGGTGGTATGGACGGATTCCAGCTGGTTTTTGATATTGTTCAACGCAGCTGCGAAAATCTCCTCGATCAACTGGAACCGATGGTAAAATAGCCAACAACTCCCTTTTATGACTTCGATCCCCGACAACCTGCTTGAACAACTGGAATCGGATCTCGACACCCGTTTTGCCAACACGCGCCGCGTATCCGGCGGAAGTATTAATCAGGCGGCCCGACTGGAGTCGGAGGAGCTCGGTTCGTGCTTTCTGAAGTGGAACCGATCGGACGATTCCGACATGTTTGTCAAGGAAGTGCGCGGGCTCGAGCTGCTCGGGGCCGGCGGCACGGAATTGGTCATTCCCGAAGTCTACGACCACGGCGTTCTGGATGACTCTACCGGTTATCTGCTGATGGAATTTATTGAGGAGGGATCGGCCGGAAAAGATTCAGACCGCCATTTTGGACAACAACTGGCGCGTCTGCACCAAAACCGGGCGGAACAACACGGGCTGGATCATGACAATTATATTGGTCGGCTGCCCCAATCCAATACGCAACATGATAACTGGGTCGACTTCTTTGTCCAGGAGCGAATCGAATACCAATTCAGTATTGCACGCGAACGCGGTCGACTGCCATCGTCACTCCACCAAAACTTCCAGAACATGTACCGCCGCCTGCCCGACATCATGCCGGAAGAACCTCCGAGCCTGTTGCACGGCGACCTCTGGGGCGGCAACTATTCGTACGACATCAACGGCACGGCCGCCATTTATGATCCGGCGGTTTATTACGGCAGCCGGGAAATGGAACTGGCATTCACTCATATGTTCGGGGGATTCTCATCCGACTTCTACCGGGGATATGAATCGGAATGGCCGCTTGAAGACGGCTTTCAGGATCGCATACAACTCTATAACCTGTATCACCTTATGACCCATAACAATATGTTTGGAGGTCATTACGGCCGACAGGTGGAGCGAATCGTACAGCGTTTTTAATTTCACCTATGTCCACTACCTACAATAAAATCATAAGCCTGGTTCCCAGCCTGACCGAGTTGATCATAGAACTCGGCTTGAAATCGTCGCTCGTCGGTCGTACGCGTTTCTGTGTAGAACCTGAAGGCGAAATCGAAGACGTTCCCATTATCGGGGGGACTAAAAACCCTCGACTTGACAAAATTGAAGAGATCCAGCCCGACTTGGTCATCGCCAACAAAGAGGAAAACCGCAAAGAAGACATTACCTATCTGAGTCGGCAGACAGAGGTCGAAGTTACTGATATCGCCTCGGTCGAGGATGCCCTGATCACTATACATGAATTGGGTTCCCGGCTCGGGGCTCCCGAAAAGGCCAAGCAGTTGACGCAGAACATAAGCTCGCTGCTCGAAAAGCGTCCCGACGAACGTCCCCTGCAAACCCTCTACCTGATCTGGCAAGACCCCTGGATGAGTGTGGGAAAAGACACCTATATTCACGATGTACTGCAGCGGTGGAACCTGACCAATGCCACGGGATATGCCAGGCGCTATCCCACGCTGACAAACGAGCAGATGCAAAAATTGCAACCGGAATTAATTCTTTTGAGCAGCGAACCGTTTCCATTCAAGGAGAAACATGTGGAAAAGCTCGAACCGATGTTCCCCGATGCACGTATTCTGACCGTCGACGGCAAATGGTTCAGCTGGTACGGCTCCCGCATGGTTAAGTCATTCGACCAATTGAATACCTGGCGAAAAGCAATTTCCTGAGGGCATTTCAATTTAAGATTTAACATTTAAGATTACAGGCATACTGCATGTGTTTATAGATTGTTTCTTTTACAGCGGAAAAACGACAAAGTGCGTACTACATAACTTATTTTAATTTAGTTGGATGCAGGCTGGGAACATATATTAAAAGCAATCAACGCCTGGCAATCTTAAATTTTAAATCTTACATCTTACATTATTCTATCTTTCAACTTTGAGCTTATTATACGTATTTTAGGTTCTGATGAAATATCCTTTATACATATTTATAACCTCATTGCTGTTGCTGTCGGGCTGCGCCGAATCTCGTGAAGTCATGCAAAAGCAAAGCACGGCCCAAAAACAGGTTGCAGCCGGTGCTGATACCGTCGACCAATCCGATCTGCTGGAGGCCCGGAGCCAGTATTTCGAGGGAATCAAACAGTTTGAACTGGAAAACTATGAAGGGGCGTTGGACCATCTGATGGCAGCATATGTTAAAATGCCCGATCGAGCCGGGGTTAATTATGCCTTAGCCGACGCCTACCTGCAGCTGGAAGATCTCACTAATGCCGCCAAATACGGTAAACAAGCCACCGAACTGGAGCCCGCTAACAAGTGGTATCATCTGAAACTATATGAAATCTACCGGAATGCGGGTCGGAACCAGGCAACTATCCAGGAACTGAAGCGTATCCTCAAATATCATCCGGATGATGTGGGTATTCTAAGCCGTCTGGCCGATACCTATGAGGATTACGGTGAACAGAAGAAAGCCATCGAAGTCTACAATCGGATTCTCAAAGCCCACGGACCTGACGTACGCACGCATATGAAAAAATTCCGGGCATTCAGGAGGCTGAACATGTCGGACTCCACGCTCAAAGAATTGCAACGTATTCGTGCCCTGGACCCCGGGAACCTGTCAACCTTGCATACGCTCGGGGAATTTTACCTGGATAATAACTACCCGCAAGAAGCCCAAAAAACCCTGAAAGAAGCCCTGGATCAAAATCCGCGGAATCCGCAATCGCTCATAATGATGGCGGAAGCCTACATGCAAAAAAACCAATGGGACAGTGCCGGTACGATGCTGCAAAACATTGTCACCGACACGCTTATCGCTCCCTATGGGAAAATGGAAATTGCCCGCTTCATGTTTGCCCAGTTCAAGCAGGATGCCAATAATCCGCAGCTAAGAGAACAAACCGGACGGATCCTATCGTCGCTGACTCAATTCGAACCCGAATCTGAAATGGCCCATGCCCTGGCTGCCGATTTCTACCTGGAAACCCGGCAAACAGATAAAGCCCTTGAACATCTTAAAAGAAGTCTTGAACTCAATCCCAATAACACGGCCGTATGGCGAGAGCGCATCCGGCTGTTGTATATACAGCGAAAACACGATCGTATTATAGAACTGGCATCCGAAGCGGATGAATACGCCCCGCAAGACCCGTTCATCACCTTTTTCATAGGCAGCTCACATCTACTAAATCAAAATCATCGGGAAGCCATCAAGTGGCTCTCGGAATCCAGTACCCTGCCCGCGAAAAAATCGTTTAAATCCATTGTCTACGGTTCGCTGGGCGACGCCCATTCCTCGATCGACCAATGGGAGGAAGCCGACCAAGCCTATGAACGAGCACTCGAAATGGATTCTACGAATCATAACGCCATGAACAACTACGCCTATTATTTGTCCAAGCGGGAAAAACGACTGGAGTATGCCAAAAAGCTGGCCTTGCAGGCCCTCGAGCTGCTGCCGGGGAACAGTTCCTACCTGGATACGGCCGGATGGGTCTATTACAAGCTGGAAGATTATGAAAAAGCGCGAGAATATATCGAAAAAGCGGCTCAGACGGATAACCCGGGCGTCGCGATCATGGAACACCTGGGAAATGTTTACGAGAAACTGAATCAACTCGAAAAAGCACGCACCTGGTGGAAAAAGGCTTACGAGGAGGATACAAGCAAAACCTATTTGAAAGATAAAATTGACAACATTTCAATTCCGTGACCCGTATCATGTCTCGTTCCCCTTTCCGGTCTTCATTGCTGCCGTTCCTGTTAGTAGTTTTTCTGGTCATGGCGGTATCCTGTCGGTCTATAAAACCTATCGAAGATCAAACCCCCTCCGGCTACAAAACGGCCGATATAAGTGCCGAAGAGATCGGCTCCAGGCTTCTGCGATCGGATCGGCAATTGAACGGCATCCGGGGCAAGGGCAAGGCACTCATCAGCACCCCGGATCAAAGCGACCGCGTGACGCTGTACTTTGCCGGCAATCGGGACTCCAGCCATATAACCATCCAAAACCGACTCGGAATGAAAGGCGGCGAGTTGCTAACCACCGGCGATTCGATCTTGATCTACAACAAGGTCGATAAAGAAGCCCATAAAATCTCATATGCCGATGCCCATCACACTCAACTCAACAGCCTGGCCTCGGCCAACCTGGTGGAAGTGCTGAATTATAAGATAAATACAGACCGGATCGACCGTGTTTTAGCCAGCCCGGAATTCTATCTGCTTATTATGAATGATGATACCCGGATTCGTTTGGATCGCAATAATTATCATATCAAAGAAGTTCAACTATCTGAGGGCAGACAAAAACCCTACAATCAAATCCAGTACGAAAACTACGAGGAATTGGATGGGTTCCTGCTGCCCCGTAAATTAACGGTAACCAGCGCCGATCGTCGTTCCCGGGTGACGCTGCTTATCCGTTCACTCTCTGTCAATCCGCGGGATCTGACATTATCTGTGGATTTACCTGACAACATAATGATTCAACGACCATGAACTGTCGCTTCCACCACATACCGGGATTGTCTGTATTGTTCTGGCTGGTAGCCGGACTGCTTCTTGTCAGCCCTGCAAACGTACAGGCCCAGGATTACGGCGATCTCCGCAAGGAGATTAACAATAAACAGAAGCAGACGCGATCTGAGATCGAGGACCTCAACCAGCAGATCAACAACTACCAGCAACGAATTAACAAAACCGAAAAGAAATACGATCAGCTCTACCGGCAGACCCAGGATCTGCAAAAAGTAATTAAGCTGCAGAATAAAAAAATTGAAAAGCTCGAACAGGAGCAGCAGCATTTTGAAGACGAAATCGCCGTTACCGAAAATGCGTACCAGGATTATGAATATAAACACAAACTTCTGTTGAAAAATTACAAGGAGTCGCTTTCATACCTTTACAAAAACGGTCGATCGTCGGAATTGGCCTTACTGATGACTTCCAGGTCGATCAACCAGATGCTTATTCGCTCTTTTTATCTTTCCCGTTTTGAAAGCCGACGCCAACAGCAAGCAAAGAAAATCGAAAAGGCCCAGAAAGAGCTGAAAAATCTCAAAGAGCAGCTGGTCGACTCACGACAGAAAAAAACGGAGTTGCTCGAGGAGATCCGCCGCGAAAAACAAAATCATGCTCAAAAACAGCAAAAACTGGAACGAAACATCGCCATACTGAAGCAGAATCGGGAGAAAATAGAACAGAAACTGGAGGAAGTCCGCACCCAAAAACAACAATTGAGTCAGACACTGACGCGCTTGATTAATGAAGAGAAACGAATCAGGAACGAACAACGTCGTCAGCGGGAAAGCAGCTCCGACCGAACCCGGACCACTGAAAACGAAGAATCCGTATCGACACGGTCGGCCAGCTACGTTTCGAATGAACGGCTGGAGAGAATTGAATCGTCGTTTGCCGAACTTAAAGGTGAAATACCGTGGCCTGTAGACAATGGAGTGATAACCGAAAGATTCGGTCGGCGAACCGATCCCGTGCTGGGTACTCAAACCATGAATCTCGGAATCGATATTTCGGTCGAGCCCAAATCCAAGGTTCGTGTAGTCCATGCCGGGGAAGTGTTTGCCGTGCGTCCCCTCCCGGGTTATGGCGATCTTGTATTTGTAAATCACGGTCGATTCAAAACGGTATACGGTAATTTGAGCAAAGTGAATGTGAGACGCAATACGTTTCTTCAACAGGGAGATGTCGTCGGACTTTCGGGCACCGAGAATTCACCCAAAGGTGAAACCGTATTTTTCATGATGCGGGAAAACAGCACCGATTTGAACCCGGCGAATTGGTTATCCGAACGTTGACTTCCCGGATATAAAAATTAGAAGAGCTCTTTGAAAAATCGGTCGGCGGTTCCGAAGCATAATAATTTTCTGGGTATCAAGCGGTTATAACTATAAACGGAATTATAATATTGAATCATTCATTGCCAACAAACGAAGAAAAGTATACGAGCAAGGAACCGCCGACCGATTTTTCAAAGAGCTCTACAATTTCTCATTTAATGATTAACCTTTAGTATCAATGGAAAACTGGGCACGCTTTTTTGCCTATGCCACCAGCATGCTGGTGCTGGGTTTGGCCATCATCGTATTTACTGAAAACCTCATCCCCTTTGTCACCGCTCCGAATTGGGTGGGATATGTATCACTGCTGGGCTACGGGCTGATCTACCTGAACCTCAGCTACGGGATGAATCGGCGGTTCATCCGGAAAAAAATGAAGGGATATAATCTCTCCTACCTCCTGGGATTCCTGCTGTTTCTGCCGCCCGCATGCTGGGTCTACATCAAAGATGTGGGACTGCATGAAAAGCGCCTTCTATTTCTCGTCGTAATCCTTTTTGCAGTGCTTCTCGGCTCCTACTTCGGCATCCACTCGGGCATTAAAAAGCGCCGCGCAGATCTCGCCGCCCAATCCGGCACCGCCAAATAATCGAATAGTCCTTACGGGACTTTATATTTACCGAATGATTCACTAATGTATTATTCTTGAATAATTAATCACGGGATCAACCAGTTCACCTATGCTCTCAGCCCAGACTTCACTATCAACAGCGCTGCTCACCGCCCTGTTATTAACTATCAGCTTTTCCTCCACCATGGCCCAACCCGATCGCCTCACCGACAAAACCTTTACCTCCCGCTCTGAAGTTATCGCTCAAAACGGCATGGTGGCGACCAGCCAGCCGCTGGCTGCGCAGGTGGGATTGCAGATTCTCAAAAAAGGCGGGTCAGCGGTCGATGCCGCCATTGCTACCAATGCGGCCCTGGGCCTGATGGAGCCAACCGGCAGCGGAATCGGGGGCGACTTGTTTGCGATTGTATGGGATGCCTCTGAAAAGAAACTCTATGGAATCAACGCCAGCGGTCGTTCGCCCCGCAACCTGACTTATCAAAAAATGCAGGAAGAGCTCGAGGAACGCGACCGGGAAAAAATTCCTCCCTACGGCTTTCTCCCCATCACAGTACCGGGAGCAGTGGACGGTTGGTTTGAATTACACGAACGTTTCGGCGAATTGCCGATGGACCAAATTCTTGCTCCCTCTATCAAATATGCACGAGAGGGATTCCCGGTCAGTCCCCTGATTGCTTTCTACTGGCGCATCGGACTGCGTATTCACGGCGATCGCCCGGGAGCGTTCGGAGAAACCTTTTCGATCGACGGAGAAGGTCCGCAGAAAGGGGATATTTTTCAAAACCCGGACCTGGCCAATACCTATCAACTCCTGGCCCAAAAGGGGCGCAGCGCCTTTTATGAGGGGGAAATCGCCGAGCAGATAGACAAGTTTATGCGTAAAAACGGGGGATACTTGCGCAAGGAAGATTTTGAAAAGCACCACTCAACCTGGGTCGATCCGGTATCGGTCAACTACCGGGGATACGAGGTTTATGAACTCCCGCCCAATGGACAGGGCATCGCCGCCCTGCAGATGCTGCAAATGCTCGAGGAATACGATCTCTCCTCGATGGAACCCCGGAGTGTGGATGCGCTCCATCGGATGATCGAGGTCAAAAAGCAGGTCTTCGAGGACCGTGCCAAATTTTACGCCGACCCCGCTTTCAGCGATATCCCCATTCAGAAATTGATTTCCAAATCCTATGCCCGAAAACGACTTGAGGAAATCGATACGTCAAGTGCAGCCCGGCGGGTTCGATCGGGAGCGGACGTACTTGAAGATGGGGATACGGTGTATCTGACCACGGCCGATGATGAAGGGAATATGGTTTCGCTGATCCAGAGCAACTACCGGGGGATGGGGTCGGGCATCGTGGTGCCGGGCCTGGGCTTCGGTTTCCAGGACCGCGGTGAACTTTTCTCGATGGATACGGCCCATGCCAACCGCTACGAAGCCGGCAAACGTCCTTTTCACACCATCATTCCGGCGTTTGTGATGAAAAACGATCGACCCTTTATGACGCTGGGCGTCATGGGAGGCGCCATGCAGCCACAGGGACATGTCCAGATTTTAACCAATATTATCGACTTCGGAATGAACTTGCAGGAGGCCGGCGACGCCGCTCGTTGGCGCCACTCGGGATCGACGTCCCCCACCGACGAACAGGATGCCTTTCTGCATAACGGGGGAACCGTAAACATGGAATCCGGCATCCCCTATCAAACCATCCGCGACCTTATGCTTATGGGTCACGATGTCCAATACAGCGTAGGCGGTTACGGCGGCTACCAGGCGATCCGGTACGATCCGGAGCGGGATATTTACATCGGAGCCTCCGAATCCCGCAAAGACGGACATGCCATTGGGTATTAGATACGACTTCTGGATACAACTCGTATCTAGCTGGAAGCTGAAAGCTCGAAGAGCTCTTTGAAAGACCGGGCGGCGGTGTTTATTTTTTTACAATTGAAACATAAACCCTATCATAAATTTCAGGAGATAATTAATACGTTTATTGATTCAACAGTATACAGGGCTTTTATGACACGAACATTATTTATTGGCTGGGTTGCAACTATTCTTTTCTGTATCAACCTGAATGCAGCGGCGCAGAACCCGGGGGATGCAAATGATCGTGACTATTTCCCCGGTCAGTTATATGTTAAATTCACCGGGTCTTCACAGGTTGACGCTTCTCCCCTTCAGCAACTAAAGAGCAACCGGCAAACCCGGCCCATCCTGGATCATGCCGATATTCAGCATATCGATCCGATTCTCTCCAGTCGCATGCGGCAGTCCATCCGAAAGTATCAATTGCAACATCCAAGCTCCTCTTTGAATCACCGAATTCGATCACTGGATCGCATTTACCGGGTTCATTACAGCGGAGACGTATCTCCCGAACTGCTGGCGGCCAAACTGAAACGACGTCCCGATATCGAATATGCCGTTCCACGGTATTATCGCTATCTCCAGGAAACACCAAACGATCCCCTGAAAGGCAAACACCTTCAGTTCCACCGCTTTTACCAGGCATGGGATGAAACCACCGGCAGCAAAGAGGTGATCATCGGCATCATCGACAGCGGGGTGGATTATACTCACGAAGACTTACTGAATGAAATATGGATCAACCAGGATGAGATCCCCCAAAATTGGAGAGATTCCCTGGATACCGATAACAGCGGAACCGTCACTCCCCGCGAAATTCAGGATTTCATCATCGACCGGGATGAAGATTTAAATGGGGATGGCACCCTCGACCTGCAAGATGCACTTGCCTCCTCATCACCTTTAACCACCGGTGCCGACACCGACGGCAATGGTCATGACGATGATCTTTTTGGATGGGACTTCTGGCAAAGCGGTCTGCCGAATCCCGATCGGGAACAGGACAACGATCCCATCGGTGATTTTTCCGATCACGGCACGCATGTGGGCGGACTGGCGGGAGCCTCGACCGATAACAATACGGGTATCTCCGGCACCGGATACAACGCCCGCATTATGGCTGTAAAAGCAGGCGGTATCAAGGATATCCCCGAAACCAATCCCGACGAAACCAAGATTATCGCCTATGGGTATGAGGCGATGCTTTATGCCGCAACAAACGGGGCGGATATCATCAACACCAGCTGGGGTGGAAGTGCCTTCTCAGATTTTGAAAGGGATATTATCGAGACAGTCACCGATATGGGGGTATTGATTATCTCGGCCTCCGGAAACAGCGGCAACGATGAGGTCATCTACCCCGCTTCTTTCGAGCAAACCCTGGCCGTCGGATCGATCGAACCCGATGAACAGGTGGCGAACTATTCCAATTATGGGTACAACCTGGATGTATTCGCTACCGGAACCCGGATCGTCGGACCCATTCGCAATTTGCCAAGCAGGGATACTACCTATGCTCAGCTAACCGGAACGTCGATGTCCTCCCCGATCGTGTCCGGCTTGGCGGCCCTGATCAAAAGTAAATATCCCGACTGGTCCGGTCACCGCATACGGCAGCAAATCCGGGTCACTTCCCGGCGTATCGATCTGACCGAAAATAACGATCGCAGGTATCAGCTGGGACACGGGTATATCGACGCGGAGCGAGCTTTGACTGCACTCCTGCCCGGACTTGATATCGTTTCCAGTGACTTTGTGAACAACGAAGGACAAAAACTAAACATCAATGAACCCGGAAAGCTCCGTTTTCAAATCGCCAACTATGGCGAAACCATTTCTGATCTGAACCTTACCCTGATCTCCAATCAGGGGAATATCTCCATTTTCGACCGACAGAAACAGGGTCTGACGGTCGCTCATAACGACACCGTCGAATTTGCGTTTGAATTGCAGATCGATGAAGACTACAACCTCGAGCGACAACCGGGCTTTATTCTGACGATGGATGGATACCAGGGAGAATATTCCGATTTTCATCATTTCTTATACAAAGATCTGTTGTATGATTTAGTTGCCGCTAATAACGTCTATACCTCCTTTGCCTCGAACGCAACGGTGGGATTCACCAATGCCCTGCAAGGAACCGGCGGAGTCGGATTCCAGCCCCGCCGCAAAGAATCGGGCGAGTTTGTCAACGGTCCCAACTTGCTGTTCGAAGGCGGACTTGTCACCGCATTCGATCGAACTGTCAAAGATGCCGTTAGATCGGTCGACGGCGAACTTTCCCAGGATTTCAAACCCTTAAGCACGTTCCGCACCACCCAGCCCGGTGTCCTTTCCGACCTCGACGGTGTCACCCAGTTTGCCGTTCGAAGCGATACGGCCGACGCCTCCGCTGCTCAATTCACGCTGCATACCTACGCATTCGACAAACCCGCCATCAGCAATGTGGTCTACCTGAAATACCAGCTCACCAACCAATCATTCGACAATCGACAGTTGCGGGATGTGTATGTCGGACTCTTCAACGATTGGGACCTGGGATCTATAGTAAATAATACGACGGGATATATTGAACAGGATAGTTTATTATACGCCTATGACGAAGCAGAAGACGTGCCCTATTACGTCGGAGTTGCTCCGATGAACAATATTTCCGGCATCCTGGCCATCGACAATGCCGCCCAACCCGGTCCCGAACCGACAGAGTTTGGTATCTACGACGGCTTCACCGATACGGAAAAATATGTAGCCCTTACTTCCCAGACTGAAAAAACCGAGGTCGGCGGCACCGACATTTCCACCATGGTAGCGAGCGGCCCCTACCATATAGGCCCGCGGGCCACGGTCGATATCGGATTTATCTATGCCTACGGAAAATCCCTCGATGAACTGCGTTCACAAATCCGGGCAGCGCGCAGCCGCAATCTTTTCAAAACATCCTCAACCGGGCTCCATCTGCAGACCGAAGATCGGCCCGAACAAACGAAGATATACGATAACTACCCGAATCCCTTTAACAATACCACCAACATTCGAGTAGACCTGGCCGACCAACAACGCATATCGGCCGATATTTACAACATACTCGGACAAAAAGTCCAAACCCTCACCAACCGCACCTACCCCGCCGGCATCCACACCCTGCGCTTCAACGCCGCAAACCTGAGCAGCGGCCTCTATCTCGTTGACATTCGAACTCAAGATACCCGTCGCACGCTGAAAGTGTTATTAGTACAGTAGCTCCAAGCTCCAGGCTCCAGGCTCCACGGGAATACAAGCTGGTAATGATGTTTGTGTCTCCATATACCTTAATAACTGCAGGTATAACCGGGAACTGCAGAATCGATACGAGATAGAAAACAGCATTAATCTTATTCAAACTGTAAGTTCAATACTCGTACACCCAACACGAATACCTGCTCATATTCCCGTGGAGCCTGGAGCTTGGAGCTTGGAGCGCTAAAATGGCTCGTCACAGACGAGCCATTTTAGCATAACAATTCCCGTTAATCCACGTTTATAGGGCTGAAAACCAAAACTGTCTGAACTAACAAACAATACTCATGGTTGTCATAATCGGAGCCGGTCCCATTGGAATCGCAACAGGCGTGGAACTCAAGAAAAAAGACATTCCCCACCAGATCATCGAACGTGGTTGCCTCGTCAACTCCATTTTTAATTACCCCACCAACATGACGTTTTTCTCCACTTCCGAACGACTGGAGATCGGGGAGGTGCCTTTTATATCCCACGGACATAAACCTACCCGGAAGGAAGCACTTGAATACTACCGTCGGGTGACCGAAAGCTACGATCTGAATGTCAACCTGTACGAGGAGGTACAGGAGGTTCAGGGTCGAGATGGCTATTTTACGGTCAAGACCGACCGGGAAAGCTATGAAGCCAGTAAAATTGTGATCGCCACCGGCTTTTATGGTCAGGCCAAAATGATGGATGTTCCCGGCGAGGAGTTGGACAAGGTCCGCCACTACTACGACGAACCGCATCCCTATGCTTTTCAGGATGTATTGGTGGTCGGCGGTGGTAATTCCGGTGTCGATGCCGCCCTTGAGACCTATCGATGCAGCGCAAACGTGACCATGGCTCTTCGAAAAGATAAGCTCGACGACTCGGTCAAGTACTGGGTCAAACCGGATATTGAAAACCGCATCGAAGAAGGCTCGATCGATGCCTACTTCAATACCGAAATCAAACAGATTAAAGAACGAGAAGTCGTGCTGGAGACTCCCCGGGGAGAAAAAACGATATCCAACGACTTTGTCCTCGCCATGACCGGTTATCAACCCAATTTTGACCTGCTGGATCAACTGGGAGTCAAATATCGGGTGGAAGAGGAGTGTATTCCCGTTTTCGACGACGACAGCCTCGAAACCAATCGGGAAGGCATCTATGTAGCCGGGGTCATCTGCGGCGGAAAAGACACGAGCCGTCTCTTTATCGAAAACACCCGCGTCCATGCCAAGCAAATCGCCGATAATATCGAGCGAAATTCATTCGTGAAAGCGAAAAGATAATTTTGAATTTTAAATTTTGAATTGAGGTAAGTAGAGCATTATATTTGGGAACTCATGGGACAGGTCCTACGCAGCCAGCTCCCTTTGAATTCCGTCAGGGCCGGAAGGCAGCAGCGGTAAGAAGGTCGTAGCGGCGTGATGTAGGTCGCCTGTCCCTCTTTTTTTGCAAACCGATAATTTTGAATTACGTTTATTGCAGGTGTTCAAGGGATTAGTCAGTCACGAACATGTTTAACTGAACTGTAACATCGCTCAATTATTAAAAATGTTGTTGGCCAATTTACGGTAAGGCAGGCAAGCGACGTCAGCAATTCAAAATTAAAAATTATCTTTATGCCCTACTTGTGCGTCATCACGTAAACCCCATTCCAATCCTCACCGGGCGGTTGTTCTCTCAGATTGTTGCATCGCTCGATCATGACCATAGAGGGATTGGTTTTAATTGCCGGCCCATCTTCTGGCTGATGCTTTTCAATACGCTTCGACTCTTCAAACCGTTTGAGGGCACGCTCCCAGTCCTGCTGTAAATAATGCTGGAACCCCTCCTCAAAAATCTCAATACATTCACGTTCCTCGCTACTTACACCTTCTTCCAGTCCAAAGATCTCATAAACATCCACCGGCTCGGTTTTGCCCTTCACCACAATCTTGTCCAGGAACCGGAACACACAACGATCGCCGTACTGTTCGGCCTCCTCTTTGGTATACTCCGTCACCATCGTATAGACTCCGTATGATTTTGCTGCACTCTCGCACCGGGCGGCCAGGTTCACATGGTCTCCCATGATCGTATAATTGAACCGCCGATGCGATCCCATGTTACCGGTGACCATATCCCCCGTATTAATCCCGATTCGGTTCTTCATGTGATAAATTATTTCAGGCCACTCTTCCTCGTCTTTCTTCCACTTTTCACAGAGACGATTCAACTCGCGCTGCATCAATTGAGAAGTCAGACAAGCGCGATAAGCATGATCCTCATGATAAATCGGGGCCCCGTAAAATGCTACAATTGCGTCGCCGATATACTTGTCCAGCGTTCCGCCTTGATCCTGCAATATATTGGTCATTGAGGTCAAATAGTCATTAATCAGTTGTACCAGGCGGGAGGCATCCAGCTGTTCGGATATGGTCGAAAACGACTGGATGTCGCTGAACAGGGCGGTCATATATTTCTTCTCGCCGCCCAGTTTCGGCTCTTCCTGCGACTCAACCATCTCTTCCACGAGAGCAGGTGAAACATACGACTGGAACATGCCCTTGATCCGCATCTTTTCTCGTTGTTCCAGGACGTAATCATACCCGAGCGTCGTACCGAACCCAAGTATAAACGCACTCATGGGACCAGTGAACGCCAAGATGTAGTTATAGCTGATAAAGAGCCAGAGACCCAGTATGAGGTAGCCGACCAGGAAAAACACAAGCAGTCCACCGCTCAACCATAACTTACTTTTCCGGGTTATCCATACCATGCTGAGAGCGATCAGCAGGATCAATCCCAGTTCCCACCCGACCGGCAGGTCATACACGTAATTTGAGTCCAAGACCGTCTGAAGTGCATTGGCATGTACTTCCACCCCCGGCATGGCGGCTTGCCCCTCCCCCGAAAAGGGAGTTTTGTGGAAATCATGCTGCTCCGGCATCGTTGCTCCGACCAATACGATTTTATCCTTGAATATCCCTTGCTGCAACAGCCCATTAGGCCCATTAAAGGTGTTAACCGGAAAAGCCTCCCGCTCGAAATTTGTCTGGAAGGTACTGTCGTCTATTACTTTTTCGAACGATTTGTAGGGAAACGAACCCGATCCACCATAGTAGTTGATCCGCATTGATTTGGGAGTAGCCAGCGGTATCTCGAAGGACCCCCACCGAAGTTTGTCGGAAGTTCGCTCGACCTCTTCTCGACTGAATCCTTTATAAATACGCAGGCTTTCCAATCCAAGTGCATAGTAGTCCTTTTTCAAAAAACTCTCATATAGCAAGTAGCGTCGAATCACATCATCCGAATCTAGCGTATTGGTAACCACTCCAAAAGGATTGGGGCTATGAGACTTCAACACCGGCATCGGCTCCACTTTGTTTACTTTCATCGACCGGGAGCCGCCCCCATGTCGCTGCACCTGGCGAAATACCTTGCCGGCCAATACGACATTCTCATATTTTTCGAGGGTCTTGGCTAATAAAGTATCCCCACGGGGATCATTGCTGTAGGCCTCTTCAAAAATCACATCAATGCCGATTGCTTTCGCCCCGGCTTCGTTCAGATTTTCGACCAACCTCGCAAACAACTCTCTCGACCAGGGAAACGTAGGACCGGGTATCTCCTCGTCCGCATCCTGGCTGATGGCGACGATGATGATCGGAGAATCCGACAGATCCATAGGTCCCCGGATTTTGAATAATTGATCCCGCATGGTATGCTCAACGGTCTGATAGGGAGGCGTAACAGACAAAACGGAAACCAGCACGGCTACTCCCAACCCTATTAGCAGGAGCGTTGGCCATCCTTGTTTGGCACCTTCGGCTTTACTTGCCATAAATTAAAATTCAAAGATATATCGAAGTTCCAGGATGCGGTCGTTAGGCAAGCTGCGGTTCGCACTTCTTGATACCACATTGGTAAAGTCGGCCAGGGCCACCAGCGAATGACGGGTAGCCAGTTGATACCGGGCATTGAAATTCACTGCATACGTATTATTCTCCTCGGTCTGCATGGTACCCGATCGGGTATAATAGTTATCAAAGACGTTGGTCACCTTATTTTGGTTGACCTCGAGCGACTCGGATTTCTGGGTATTGCGGGTATACGCCAACCGCCCGGAGAGTTCCAGTTTATCATCCAGCAGAAAGGCGGTCCCGCCCAGAGAAACACCGTAGATATCAAAGCTGGCAAGTCCGCCGCGCGATTCTGACTGGTTCAGGTGAAAACCGATCCGGGTATTTAGCGGCAGATTGGTATATCGATTTTGAAGCTGGAACGAATAAGACATGCTCTCAACACCGCCATAACGGAAGGCTTGATCATCCGTTTTAAGATAACTCACATTAAAGGTGGCATCATTGAGTATATCGGCTACTTCAAATTGCTGCGTGATAGAGAAATTCAACTGGGTCGTAAACGCATTCACGGGCCGGGGAGCCACGACGGTGTCGGACCCGGTCGTTCGGACGTTGCGAACCGAGGCGAAAAGTTGATCACCGGATAAAAACGGATTCGTTCGTTCGACCCCGTTGCCCCGGTCACGCAATCGGATACCCGCACTTATCCGGGGTAAATCGGATCGCACCGGGTACCAGCTCAGGTTCGTCCGGTAGGTCGAGGTCGTTGTGGTCGCATCTTCGGTGCCGAGGACGTTGTTTTGCAAACGCTCGTATCCCAGTGTGACAAAAATCTGATTCTGCAGCAGGTTAAACCGGTCGCTGATATTGAAGCCCGACAGATCCCGTCGTATCGTTGAATTGGCAAGCGATCGGTAATCCGGTCCCATCCAACGATATTGCACACGCAAACGATGGTCAAAGTAATAGAAACGAGCCTCTGAACGTCCTCCGAAAATTCCCATCGGAACAAATGGTTGAAGCTCACTGTCACCGCTTCCCGATTGGTCATACCGGAAAGGAAGGGTGCTCATATTTTCGTTAACAATGATAAACCAACTTAATTGGGATAAAATATCTTCCGTGCTATGATCCAGGTCCAACCCAAGATCATCGGCCCGTTCCTGGGTCAGGTATCCCCCGTTTATATCATTATTGAGCATACTGACCCCAACTTCAGTATCAAAACGGATTCGATTTTGATCCAGGTTCAGACTCAAATCCGTACTGGTCACAAAATTCCCTTTGGGATTTTCTGTCCCTGTAACCGATAAAGCTCCTGGATTCTGTTGTAAATACTGAATTTCCTCGTTGGTTAGCTGACTCGTTAGCCGGTCAGGTCGTGAGGTAACGTCCAGGAAATCGTTCACCGGATCGACCGAATTCGTGTCATCTTGAACCTTGATGGCGTTTAGCCCCCACCTTATCGGAGTCCGGTCTCCAAAACTGATTCTACCGCCGACAATTTTCCGCTGGTAGGCTCCTCGTCCCTGATTTTGAAACGACATCGAGTAGGTAGAATCGATGATCGGTTGATTGCCGGTAGTCCCCACGGTGTCATACGAAGACTGAATAGCTTGATATAGGTTGGGAACGCTGCGTCTCATCCTACCATACACGAACATACCGTTAATATTATCGCCATTCAGATGTAGTTCGGCATTTACCCCGCGAACCCGCCGACCGCTTAACGTCATACGGCTCATCTGCTCATAGAAATCACCCGCTCGCAGCTCGGCCCAATCCTGGTACCGCAGTTCCGCACTAAAACGATTTTGAGGCTGAAGCCGGGAAGATTCTTGCGTGGTAAGATTTCCGGTGACGCTATACCTTAAATCACCCTGTCGACCGCGCATCCGCAAGCGGCCCCGCAATATATCATCCTGGCTTTGAGCAACTTGCTGATCCCGAGCCGAGAATTGAACCTCTCCCGAGGTGAAATTTTCCTGTCCCTGCTGAAAACTTAAAGCCTCGGTCTCCGTGTCGGGGGTTCCAATTTCGAAACTCCATTCAGCTACCTTATACCGGCTGCCGTTTCTTTCATAGACAATTTTAACACGGTGTGATCCCCGGGTAATCCGTTCCGGGACATAAGATAAAAAGTATGAACTTGTCTGGGCTTCCGACGTTACATTCTGGCCGTCCAGGTGCAACTGGAAACTCCCCTTCTGAATCGTGGTATCCTCATAGAAAAACGTCGCAGCTATAACCAGGTCTTCCCGGCTCACCCTTTTATCGGGATCGGGCGACAATATATTATATCCGATTTTAGCCGCCAGGGTGCCCTCCTTATTCTTTAAGTCGGGATCTTTCGATTCACGATCTACAACTTCGACCCGTACCGGCTGATCCGAGGGATTTTGCTCGGGGTAAGTGGTACGATTGCCGTCCCGGGTCGTCAAACTGAAATAATACTCAACCGAAGAGCTCTCATCACTATTGATATCCAGTTTCGTTTGAAAGGTCCCCTGTCGATAATCGACTTGCTGTTGATTGTAGGAAACATCCCCCTCCGTTCGATAGTAGAGGTAAGCTTGTTGAATATCACTTCGGGAAATCCCCGGAACCGAAAAACGGAGCGTGGAATTATCCTCCGGATTGATCACCGTAGGTGCGGTGTGTTGAACTTGATATTGAGCGGCAGACCAGGATGGAAAGCAGATTATTAATAAGAGGATTACAGATATAGATATAGTAGCAGTACCGTAGCGCATTGTACCAGTAGCTGTTTAACCTTTTAGATTTTCAGGCAGGGTTTCAGCCCCATGCTATTGCCCCTGCGATTTTAATAAAAAAGTATATTAACAAACAAGAATTTATCAACCATTACTGTTGATCATTCTCGTAATATTCCAATTCAATCTCCCTGATTTCTCCGTCCTCACCTCTGAATCGGAACTTAACCTTCTTCGACTCCAGCTTTTTATCGAAATCATCAAATTCTTTTTGTCGTTGATCCAGCTCATCGTCTTCAAGTTGACCGGTTTCGATATCCTGTCCATCTTGACTCACCCGGGCAAACTGTCCGTCCGTAATCGTTTCACGCTGATTTGATTCCCGGGCAAATACTTCGACTGAGCCTTCCAACACGAAGTGCGTGCTGCTTCCTTTGGAATCTACCGAAGAACCGAACTTCGTACCCTTTACCGTGGCGACGGAGGTCTGGGTTGCCACTTCAAAATCCCCGCGGTTGCGATCTTCAACGTCCATCATCACCTCGCCCGCCTTTAACAGGATGCGGGTCGAGTTGCTCTGGGTACTGTTATCGACACTGCCATTGATAAGAAGCAAAGAGCTCGGCTTAACCTTTGTCAGACTTTTATCCATGAACTGGACAGCGGCATATCCATCCTTCCCGGTCATCAGCGTATCTCCATCATACAACTTCTCGGCTTTCTCGGCCTCGGCAAATTTACCGGCCGCTGCGTTAAAGATATTTACCTGCGGTTTAAACCGGCGTACAAAGGCAATGGGACGCTCCTCCGGCAGGTTATCACTCGTTTTCGCTACTTTTTGTTTGTCATTCCCCTCATCAGGTTCGACCGCTTCCCCCTGTTGAACGGCTTTCGGCCCCATAGTCAACATGGAAACGGATGTCAACAGAATAACAACACCCAACGATATCAACCGCTTTATTGAAATAAACATAGTGTCTTTACTGGAATTTGTATTAACGGCTAGTCATTTACAATGGTGATCTCGCCCCGGCGCGCGCGTTCCATAAGTTTAGACATAATCTTGATCATGGCCGGCCCCGAGTAACGTTGTCCGTCGATCACAACCGATTGAAGATCCATATTTTGCCCTTCCACCAGGCTGTAATATTGATCCCCCAACAGGGTCTGCAGTTGTTGTTGGGTTCGCCGACTTATTTCACCGGTATTGTCTTGCTGCCGCGAGGCAACCTTAAAAGCCCAAATTTCCGAAGTAATCTCCTGCTGACCGTCAGTTGTCTCGACAAGGGTGGTCACTTGCCAATAGTACTTCTGTCCCGGCCTTAACTTTTTAACGCCAGAGCTGGGATAGCGGAAACTGCTGTTCGTCTGCAGGATATCCGCCATTTCAGATTCAAGCAAGGTCCCTCCCACGCTCCGGGTATTCTCGAGGATGGGATCTGTGGTTTTAGCTCTTTGGATGAGACTTTCTTCATTCTCTGATCCACTGGCTTTTACCACAACGATTCGATATGTCTCACCGATATTGCCCGACCAGTCGAATTGTGGCTGATTACTAGGAATGACGAAGTCAACTCCGCTTTCGACCTCACCACCCGGGGAATTCATATATATATCCCTCGATACCGACATGGGCTCCTCCCCGAGGGACTCGGAAGTTGAAGCTATAACCTCGCCATTTTGGAGCAGTCTTATTTCAATGCTGTATACATCGTCCGGCAGACTCGTTTGGCCTTTGAGACTAGTGATAAAATTCTCACCCTCGGTCGTCAATCCGCCGTCAAACGCAAGATTGGTGGTTACGTTGGGAATGCCGTGGTGCAGGTCATTATTCGTGGCCCGAGCACTTTGGTTAGGTTTCAGGCTGAAAGAAGGATCTCGCTGTTCAAGGTCGGCGATCACCCCGACATTGGTACTCTTAACCAAAATACGAAGATATAAATCTTCCTGGACCTGATTGGTGTTATTGCTGATAAAAAAGGTAGCTACATGGGGACCCTGTTGGCTCGTTAGCAGATCTGAAAAGTTCAGAGACTGGGATTGGGTAATAGTGGGTTGAAGATTGATGCGAAGATCCACTTGGGCCCGCAGGGGCAAAACTGATACTCCCATCAGCAGTAAAACAGTACCTAAAATGATCATCCGGAAAAAACTTCTACGCAAATTGCAAGGTGAGCAAGTTGTAAATATAGCCATGATATTTCCCCTTATCCTGTTAAACCTTAATTTTAACGTTACCGCCTGTCCCATAAACCCCACAACGCTCTATGATACTAATAATATAGAGGCAGGCAAAATTTTATTAAAGCATTTAAGCAGCGAATATAATCTAAAAGGAAAGTGGAGCTAGTCGGATTCGAACCGACGACCTTCGCGCTGCCAGCGCGACGCTCTAGCCAACTGAGCTATAGCCCCAAAAAGGGATCCTAATATACCACTAATCAACGAAACATGTCAACCCAAATAATCCCTGTTTACTCATATATTGTTTGAATTGATTCTTTTCGTTATTTTAAGTGTTTCAAGGTTTCATAACAATGTGTAAATTTGGCTAATAGAGAAAATTTTTTACGTAAGGTCGAGCAGGCGTCATTAGGACTACGCAGTCGGATCAGGCTTTGACTTTTTTGAAATTTTGAAAACATCGAATTAGAAATAGAATAAGCATTTCATCAAACCTTAACCACACAGGAGCTCACTGAACATGAAACGATCCCTCAACATTCTACTGATATCATTATTACTGGTCGGAGGCGTAACCGTTCAGTACGGTTGCAAGTCACAGGAAGAAACTACTCAACAGCCGGTTGACACCGATGGTGACGGACTCACCGATGCGGAAGAACGTGATCTTGGAACCGATCCTAACAACCCTGATACGGACGGAGACGGCCTGACCGATGCTGAAGAAGTTGATGATTATGACACCGATCCACTGGAGGCCGACACCGATGGCGACGGACTCAATGACGGTGACGAAGTTAATTCACACAACACCGATCCGCTGAAAAAAGATACGGATGGCGATGGACTTAACGACGGCGCCGAAGTGAACGAGCACCGAACCAATCCGACGAAGAAAGACACGGATGGCGACGGACTCAATGATGGCGCGGAAGTTAACACCCATAATACGGACCCCACCAAGAAGGATTCGGACGGCGACGGCTTTACGGATGGACAGGAAATTGAAATGGGTACGAATCCTACCAATTCGAAAGACCCTGCTTTCGTCAAGTCGCTCAGCACCATTAATTTTGACTTCGACAAGTCCAATATCGACAAGACAGCGGCCCAGCTGCTTTCTGAAAACGTTGACAAGCTGCTGGATGCCCCGAAATTCAAGGTTAAAATCAGTGCTTATACCGATCATATCGGTACGGACCAGTACAACTTGCGCCTGAGTAAGCGTCGTGCCAATTCCGTGACCGAGTTTTATAAAGAAAACGGAATTTCGGCCGATCGCATCCAGGCTGAAGGTCTTGGCAAAGCCCCGGTTCCCTGCTACGAGCAAACCGAAGATAAAGGTTGCCGCAAGAACCGACGCGCCGAATCCAAGCCTGTTAACCCGTTCAAATACAGTCCGGGCAACTGATCGTTTCACGCTGAAGTATTTAAAAAAGGCGAGTTCCTTTGCGGGAACTCGCCTTTTTTGTTTACAGACCCGCATTGCCAAAGCGGCCGGCGGGCGGTGTTGAGTACTTAAAATTTTTCGAACCACAGCATTTTAAAGGGCTGTGAATTTAAACCTGTATTCGACTCAAGGAGAACGAGCAAAGCTGCGCGAAAAAATTTTTCATCGAAGACACCGCCCGCCGGCCGCTTTGGCAATGTGGATCTGTAATATCGCCGGACCGGTAGTTCAAGTGGATAGAACGGGGGCCTCCTAAGCCCCAAATCCGGGTTCGAGTCCCGGCCGGTTCACTCTTAAACACCGACGGAAGGGTACAAAAAAAGAAAGGCCGCGACAGTCAAGCCGCGGCCTCTGGTTATCATCAAGAGAGAGACGTCTAGTAGAGACGCATCAATAAATAAACAAATCGTGAGGGGGTTAACAAAATTAAAGGAATTTAATATCACCCGTACAACCCGGGAAATCCGAGCTCATTTACCCCTCATGTACCTCGCACCACCATTTCGCCGCGTGATTATTACAATATATTTATCAACTCGGCTTACAGTCTGATAAAATGCTGACTCCCTTATATTTCATCTCTCGCTTGAATCTACAGATATAATTATTTGGAAATTTGAATATTAATAATTATTAATATATTACATTAGAAAATTTTAATATTTAGTGTGCGCCTGACGATCTCAACATAATCAGTGCCAACTCCGGGCATTCTTGATTCTGGGGTTCTGCCATCTTTATTTATATTATCTATTCTGAATGGAACAATCTAAGCAATACACACACAGGGGTACGCAGGTGGCCGAAGTTCCGGAAACAAAAAAACATTGAACTACCTTGTCCTATCTTAAATACTATAACAATTACGGTATAAAGGATATACCGTTGACGTATGAGCAGTCGGCAACGGAAGCCTGCAACAACGGCTTATGGCGCCCCCTTCCGCTGGGCGACTTGCTTGAAAAGCACGGCTTGTCCGACTTGCGAGCGGTCGGTATGCTCCTGTCATGGATCACCATATTCTTTATTTGCCTCGGAAGTGTTGTCTATATGATTCCGGACACCTGGTCTCTTCAATCGGCCAACCGTGTCTCCATCTCATTTTTCCTGATTTCCTATCCTCCCCTGATTATCTGCAACCTTATCCTATTCTGGTTCGGGTTTGAATGGGGATTTATCCCGGCCTACCTGTCCACTTTCATCGTTGCCCTGGCTTCGGGTATATCGCTTTCCTGGTCGCTGCTGCTGGGGTTGGCCGTTATCCTGGAATTGGGAGTTTTCGCCCTCGTATACTATAGCGTGCCTATCCCCTATGACCTCCGCAACCTTACCAGTTTCGCATTTTTTGTGGGAGTGGCCTTTGTCGCATCCATGGCTGGCTCACTCGGAGCAATCGTCTGGAGCCTCGGCCATGAATTCAGTATTGAACAAACATTGCTCGTATGGAAAGGATGGTGGACCGGCACCTTCCTTCAAACAATCCTCATCCTTGCCCCCATCCTCTATCTGAGCGGCACCTCCGTTGAACGTTTCAAGGCGCGATTGTTTCATGTCCCTTCCCGGCCGGAACTTTCGATCAACTGGATCTACGGCTCGATTATTTCGGTAGTTTCCATTCTCTGTATATTCATCTGGACAACGGATTTCCTCGGCACTCTCCGGTTGGAAAAAGAAATTGCCAACCTTTCGGGGGTCTCCCATGAAAACATCATACTGGCTACGCAAACCTTTGAGCTTACCACATGGATTACCATTTCCCTGGTCCTCATAGCCGGACTCGCCGGCATTCGGCTGGTACACAACTGGAATGATATCCTCAAACAAAAAGTGGACGAGCGAACCGAGCAGTTCCGGGCCAGTCAAAAAAGATTCCAGGCTACCTTTGAACAAGCGGCTGTGGGCCTCGCTCACCTGGACTTAAGTGGTCGATGGAAGATATTCAACCAAAAACTCTGTGAGATTACCGGGTACGGGGAGGAAGAGCTGCTGACGAAAAATTACAAAGAGATCACCCATCCCGACGATGTGGACCCGGATCAACACTGGAAGTTTGAGCTCCTCAACGGGTCGACCGATACTTATAAGCAGGAAAAACGTTTTATTACCAGGGAAGGGGAAACGATATGGGTCCACCTGACCACTTCGCTGGTCACCGACACCCGCAACAACCCGGAATATTTTGTATCAGTTATTGAGGATATAACCGAACGCAAACATGCCGAACAGGCACTGGAAGAGGAGCGCAGCTTCTCCAATTCGGTGATCAACAGCCTCCCCGGTATCTTCTACCTGATGAACCTCGACGGACCGCTGGAACGATGGAACCAAAACCTTGAAGAGATCACCGGGTATTCTTCCGAGGAGCTGGAAAATATTGAGACCCTGGAGCTGTTTCATGAGGAGGATCGCCCCCGGTTGTCGGCACGGCTGCACGATGCACAGCATCAAGGAGTCGTATTTGAAGAAGCCCGGCTTATAACCCGTCACGGCAACAACCGCTCCTACCTGCTGACCGGCGTGCCCTTTAACCGGTACGGGAAGGAATACCTGATGGGCGTAGGTATCGATATCACGCAGCGCAAAAACTATGAAAAACGCATCCAGCAGTCCCTCAAGGAGAAAAACGCCTTATTGGGTGAAATTCATCATCGGGTTAAAAACAACCTGGCCCTGATTTCCGGCCTCATTGAACTGCAGGTATACAATACCGACCACGAGGTCGTGGAAAAAGTACTAAAAGAAAGCCAGTCGCGGATCTACTCCATGGCCCTGGTCCATGAGCACATATACCAGCTCGAGGAATTTGCCGACGTCAACATTGAACCCTACCTCAACAAGCTGATCAGTCGCCTGAGGCGAATCTACCAAAATCCCGATACTAAAGTAGACGTACAGACCGAGGTGAAGGATGCGATGCTTCCCTTAAGCCTGGCCGTTCCATTCGGTCTGCTGCTCAATGAACTTCTGAGCAACTCCTACAAACATGCGTTTTTACCGGGCAGCCAGGGCAACATCAAAATCCAGATTAGCCAGGATGATGATCACACGCAGCTGCGATTCAAGGATGACGGGCAGGGGCTGCCCGACGATGTGGACTTCAATGATCCCGAAACGCTGGGTCTGATGCTGATTAATAAACTCAAGGAACAACTGAAAGCGGATCTTGATATAGTCTCGCCCGACCAAGGAGGCACCGAATTTAAAATTACATTCAACCACACGAACCAGTAGATCACTAAGTAATATGAGGGGGCCTATGGGAGCTAATGCAGCGAAGGGCAAGTATTCTACTAACCAATATCCATGGATCCCTCTTCCCCTGGGATATGTTTTGGAACGTCACGGGTTGACACACCGGGGAACACTGTATGTATTGGGATTATGGATACTGCTGTTCGTTGTAAGTGTGGCAACGGTTATTACCATTGCTCCCTCCCTGCAAAGCAAAATGGCCCCGCACGACTTCGAGCTTATCTCTATATTCGCCACGGCTTACCCCCCTCTTATTCTTTCCACCCTCTTTCTGTTTTGGTTCGGTTTTGAGTGGGGCTTCATCCCCGCTTATCTATCGACGTTTCTAATTGCCCTGGCTTCAGGCATGGACGTCTGGTGGGCCCTGTTGTTCGGCATCGCCGTAGTCCTCGGACTCGCCATATATGCACTAACCTATTTCAGTATCAAGGTCGAGTACAGTCTCCGTTCCCTCTCCAGTTTCGCCGTCTTTGTGGGCGTCTCTTTTATCGCATCAATGGCTTCTTCCCTGGGCTCTCTGTTGTGGTGCCATATTCACGAACTCAGCCTCGAAAGCACCCTCACCATCTGGAAGGCATGGTGGACCGGATCGTTTCTGCAAACTCTCGTCATTATTGCTCCGATCCTGTTTGTGGCTTCACCTTATGTGGAACGCTGGAAAAACAGGCACTTCTCCCCGCCTGACCGACCCGAGCTGTCATTGACCTGGATATATGTATCCATTATAGCTGTCGTTTCCATACTTTGCCTGTTCGTATGGGCGAATGAACTGCTTGGATCTCTCCGCATGCAGGAGGCCATAAATAATTTCCCGAATACTTCCAAAGAGGCCATTATCAGTGCAACCCAGTCTTTTGAGCTGACCACCTGGATTGCAATGGCTATGGCTGTTGCAGCCGGCCTCGGCGGAATCAAGCTGGTCGGAACCTGGAACAGCTCGCTCAAAGACCAGGTTCGGCAGCGAACCAAACTCTTAAACGAGCGGGTTCAGCAGTTCAGGGCAACGTTTGAGCAGGCCGCTGTGGGGGTAACCCATACCTCCATGGACGGAGAATTTCTGAAGGTCAACCAAAAAATGGCTGAACTTACGAAATATTCCACCGATGAACTTCAACAGAAAACCTACCAGGAATTGACCCATCCCGACGATTTGCAAAAAGACATTGAGCACCTGCGCAAACTTAAGCGGGGCGAAATCGATCATTTTATGCGGGAAAAACGGTATCAAGCAAAAGAGGGACAAACGATCTGGATAAACGTTTCCACCTCCCTGGTACGAGATGATAAAGAAAAACCCTGGTACTTTATATCCGTGATTGAAGATATATCGGATCGCAAGGAATACGAGCAGCGTATCAAAAAATCACTCGATAAAAAAGAAACACTGCTTGCCGAAATTCATCACCGGGTTAAGAATAACCTCGCGGTAGTATCCGCCATACTGGAGTTGCAGGCCAAAACGACCGACAACATTCACACCCGCGACCTCCTGGAGAACGCCATCACGAGAATTCAATCGATGGCCATGGTACACCGGCTGCTATATGAGTCGGAGGCAATGGACAACATCAACCTGCAAGAATATATTCAGCAGCTCGGCGAAACGATCCAAAACACGTTTACCGATGAAGATAAAGAAATCAACCTCCAGACCGACCTGAGCCCCATTGAACTCGATATCGACCAGGCCGTTCCCTGCGGGTTGATCGTCAACGAACTGATCGTCAATGCCTACAAACATGCTTTTGAAGGGCGAGACGAAGGTAATATTTATGTTCAACTGACGCAGGAATCAGACAACAAAGTTCTACTACAGGTAAGCGACGATGGCAAGGGCATCCCGGAAGATATGGATCCATCGACCATGAATTCCCTCGGCATGAAACTGATTCAAACGCTTTCCAGACAACTTCACGCAGACCTGGAAACCAAAAATGAGGGGGGCGCCGTATTCAACCTTCGATTCACCCCCGAAAAGGCTTAATGAAAAGTGGATGCGGGGCGGTAGGAGCGGGCGGGGCACTGACGAAGCATTAAAATTTTCTGGGTGCCAGGGGATGTTGACAAAGAACAGGTATACGTTCAAAACCGTTTAATCGTCCCGGGGCGAAGAAAAGGTTACGAGCAAGGCAGTGCCCCGCCCGCTCCCACCGCCCTGCATCCTCCCAATTTATTTTTTTCCTGCAATTTTTTAAAAATTTGATCACTTTGTTATAATACAGGTAGCAAATCATACATTTATCCACTAACGATTCACAGCTAAGGGGCTCTCATGTTATCAACCACCAGATATTTTATTTCTGCCGTTCTTGTTATGGGACTTATGATCGGTTGCGGTTCAGAAGAACAAGATGATCAACAAACCCGGCAGCAAAAGGAACAAGCAAAACAAGACAGCATTGCTCGGGCAAAAGCAGACAGCATCGCCCGGGCCAAAGCCGACAGTGCCGCTAAAGCCAAACAACAAAAACAGCAACAAAAGGAACAGCAAGAGCAGGAGGAGAAACTCACCCTCGACAACATTAATTTTAACTCGAGCGGTGCTTTTTCCGTACAGGTAGAAGCCTGGCGTTCACAAGACAAAGCCCAACAGCAGGTGTCCAAGTGGAAAGAACGGGGCTTTTCCAACGCTTACGTAGTGAAGGTAGGGAATGAAGACACCGGTAATATCTGGTTCCGCGTCCGGCTGGGTCGAATATCCGACAAACCATCCGCCGAACGTCTCTCCAAGCTTGTGAAACAAAAATACAACGAAAAATCCTGGATCTCCGAAACGGGCAGCGGCATTTGATCGGGCGTGGCTTTCAATCTTTAGGTGAAACGATCTCGGTCGTTTTATAATAATTTGCAATTTCTCATTGGAGCGTATTCTTACTTTGACGGTCATTTGATGCTGCGTGGAGTCGTATAAGCTCCTCCCCCTTTCCCCCTACGGAGGGGTGAAAGGGGGAGGAGCCTGCAAGCAAAAATCGAACCATCACACCTCGAAACAACTACCCGCCCCAATCCCATATAAAAAATTGTGCATCATTTGAGCCAATCTTACGTATAATGAAAATCGGCAGTCGGTGTGGAGCGGGCGGCGGTGGCGAAGCATTAAAATTTTCTGGGTAAAAACCTGTATTAACTCCAGAAATAAAAAAGGCAATCAATTGTTAGCTGCCAATAAACGAAGAAAAGTTTCCGAGCAAGCCACCGCCGCCCGCTCCACACCGACTGCCGGTGGCTACCAACTTGATAGCTCGTTTTTAAATTTATGGACTTGAAAAGAAGTATTTCCGGTTTAATTTAATGTTATACCCTTTGCATAAGGGATACTTCATATAATGCATATTATCAAACAGCTGCCGCAGCAATGAAAAATTTTTCCATCAACCATCGCAAAGTACAGAGCGTCGATATCCTTGAGCTCAACGGAGAACTAGACGCCCACACAGCCCCGCAGCTCGAGGACCACCTGAAAAAACTGATCGACGAAAACCAATACCACATCGTGGTAAACTGCGACGACCTTGACTACATCGCCAGTGCCGGTCTGGGCGTCTTTATGGCTTACATCGAAGATATTCGAAGCCTGGGAGGGGACATCAAACTCACCAACATGAACGATAAGGTCTACAACGTATTCGACCTGCTGGGATTCCCGGCTCTATACGACATCCTCGAGAAGGAAGAGGAAGCAGTAAAACAATTTCAACAAGGCTCTAACTCATAAGTACGTACGTGTCCACCCCCAACTACACACATAGAATCACCGTGCAAGCCTCGACCGAACACCTCTCAGAGGTTCGGGATTTTGTGGCTTCCTATGCAACCAAGCATGGCGTATCCTCCCATGAAGTGGAAGATATTCGTTTGGCGGTGGACGAGGCCTACACCAATATTATCAAACACGCCTATCAATACGACGATTCCCGGTTTGTCGAAATCGTCATGGGATCCGAGAAAGATGAGTTCTGGGTCTCGCTGAAAGACAACGGCAAATCATTCAATCCCACCGAATATCCCGACCCCGATGTAGAAGAAAGAATCAAGAAGAAAGAACGGGGTGGAGTGGGCGTTTACCTGATGAAAAAATTAATGGACCGGATCGAATACCATAAACACGATGGGACAAACGAAATCCGAATGATAAAAAAACTATAACACCAGCATTGTCCAGGAAAGCTCGCACTTATCAAGATTCGCACAGCCGGTTCGAACTCAAAACCATCCTCGAAACCGGCCGCACCCTCATTGAATCCAACGATCTGAGTTTCATCCTCAATAACCTGCTGCTCATTACGATGGGAAAACTAATGGTTTCACGGGGAGCTATCCTGCAGTATCAACCATCGGAAAACAGCTATACCGTTAAACGAAAAAAAGGCAGTTTCCCCCTTGAGGAAGGTGATTTTTGCCAACTCCAGGTTTCCGGGACGCAGAAGGACTATTCGGTCCTCCAGCCATCGGACCTGGACACTTCGCTAAAACTGAGTGATTCCGACAATTTCCTCCTCTTTAACCTCCGGACCAGCGATTATCACCTCGGATTCCTTTTCCTGGATGCCAAAATCAACGGAAATCCGCTAAACGAGCGTGAAATAGATTTTGTGGAGAGCCTTTGCCTGATGTCGTCGGTCGCCATCTCCAATTCTCGCATGTTTGACGAACTCAAACGTACCAACCGGCAACTCGACCAAAAAGTCTATGAGCTCAAAACCCTGTTTGAGCTGAGTAAAGACTTTAACATGATGGTGGATCGTGATCAGATTGCCCGGACTTTCAAATTTGCCATGCTCGGACAACTGCTGATACGCAAATTTTTCTTTTTCCTGGATACGGGCGAGAAACGGCAAATGATTGGCAGCAGCGGCATTACGGACAAGGTCGACCGGGAACAGATGGACTATCTGTTCAACCTGGATGAGGAGATTATAGAAGTCGACGAGGAACTCCGTCAACAAGTTCCATTCCTGGACCGTCATAAAATTGAAGCCGTCATCGGCCTGCGGTTTCAGAGTGAAAAAATGGCTGTGGTCGGGGTGGGAGACCGTGCCAACAACGAACCCTTTACCGAATCCGACTATAATTTTATCAGCTCGATGGGCAACCTGGCATTGCTGTCTATTCAGAAAACCTATCTGTTGGAAGAACGGATCGAAAAGGAGCGAATGGAAGAAGAACTCGAAATTGCCCACTCCATCCAGCGCGGCCTGCTCCCTTCGCCGCTGCCCTCCATTCCCAACCTGGACTTGTATGCCGAGACCATCTCATCCCGGCAGGTGGGCGGGGATTTCTTTGACATCATCGAAGTATCCGAAAACCGGCATCTGCTAACCATCGGCGATGTTACCGGAAAGGGCGTGCCCGCCGCCCTGCTTATGGCCAACCTGCAGGCGATCTTGAGAGCCCTGCGGCCATTCGACATCTCCATGTCCGAAGCTACAGGATATATGAACGATATTATCCATGACAACACACCGAGCGACAAGTTCATCACGTTTTTCTGGGCCGCATTCGACTCAAGTCAGCGAATCTTCACCTATGTTAACGCCGGACATAATCCCCCCATCCTGCTGCGCTCTGACAACGACGAACCGATCTCCCTGGAAGAAGGGGGATTGATACTGGGGGCGATGTCTACCATGATGCCCTATGAAGAGAATCAGGTAGCACTGGAAAAGGGGGATTTATTGATACTTTATACGGACGGTGCCACTGAAGCCATGAACAAGGAGGAAGAAGAGTATGGCGAAGAACGGCTACTGGAGTGCATAAGAAAACATCGCGATAAACATCCCGAAGCGTTGTATCAACAGATACTTGACGACATTTACGAGTTTTCGGACCAGGAGCAATTTGACGATCTTACGTTGTTGATCTTCCGCGTCAATTGATCAACTGCATCTCTCCCATCACCCCTTTTATGAATCGATCTTCACCCGATTGCTTGCGATTTTCAGCAAGCGCCATAATGGTCTTATAGGTCTCATACCGGTTATAAATCTCTCGCACGTAATTTACCGTTTCTATACCGCGACAGAATCCATAGCGCGCATCTTTGTAGTATCGTCGCTGCATAAGCTTCAGTAGAGCGTCGGCCACATTCTCCCATTCGTTGGGATCCCGATTCTGGTCAATGGCCAACCTCCGCGCATCGGCGACGTGTCCCTGGCCTGCATTGTAGGCGGCCAGCGTAAATTTCCACCGATCGGTCGTATCCATATAGGAGTAGTGGCGGAGATGCTCTTTTAGTATCCGGACGCCTTCATACAGGTTAACCTCCGGATCATACAACCTGCTCACTTCCTTGACCTCTGAAAAACGAGGCAGAATTTGCATCAGCCCTACCGCCCCGGCCCAACTTTTCGAATTCGGGTTAAACTTGGATTCCTGGGCGATGATAGCCGTCAATATCTTCCAGTCCATATCGGTGGAATCAGCTACTTTCTTGATAACCTGGTCATAAGGTGACAATATTCCCGCCGACGTAAACTGGTTATTCGGATTGAAGTATTCCTTTATATGTTTACCCGTTTCAAAATATCGGCGGCGCAGGATATTAAGAAATGCAGAACGCTTGGGCGGCTCGTCCGCTCCCCGCAGTTTAAAGTGCTTCGTTAGAAATTCATTCATTTGCTTTTCCAGCCCATCCGAATTCTTACGGACCGCCCAGGCAACGGTGTCATTGCGGGCGATTTGCGGACCTCTGATCAGTCCCCCCATATACTTGCTGGCCGCCTTAAAGATATTATCGTCGGCCACGGTAGCCTCGTAATTACCCTGCATCACTTCATACAACAGGGTTTCGGTGTCTTTATCATCCGATACGATATTGACCCTCAAATCATGTCCCTGACGCTTCATCTCCATCAATCGATGGAAATAAGAACTGTTGCGTCGTACGTTGATTGTAATATTTCGCCTCTCAAGCTCTTCCAGTGTTTGCGGCGGCTGATCTACCTGGTCTGAAAACACAACAACCTGGTCCACCAGGTTATAGGGATGGGTAAAGTCCACATAGGCCTCTCGCTCGGGAGTAATGGTATAGTTGGCGGCGATGAGGTCGCCGTCCCCCCGGTTTAACATATCATAGGGATTGTCATTCCGCTCGATAATGACCACTTCAAGCGACAGGTCGTGTTTTTTGGCAAACTCCTTGACCAGCTCGTATTCAAATCCCCGCTCAATACCATGCTGCAAGAAATACGTATTGGAATTATACCGAGTGATCATACGAATGACCCCACTTTTCTTGATCTCGGAAAAATCGCGGGAGATGGGTTCGGTTACGCTTACCCCAAGGCCTTCTTCACTCGTGCTATCTTTCGTTTTGAGATCAGGTTCTGAACACCCCTGCACCAGGACAAGGAATACGATCCCTGCCAGCGGCCATAGCAAACGATAGTATTTGCCTCTAACAATGTTCATTACACTACAGTCTTTTCTGTAACAGTACTTATACTAAACCGATATTTGGTTCTATACCAGTATTACTTCGGATTCGGCTATGTTCCTTACGGGAAATAGCTTTTGCACTGAAATCGTTCAGATGCTGATTCAGTCCATATCTCCGGTTTTCCAAAATCAACTGTATTCACTGACTTATTTGCGTGCTAATTCACCACATCACACACTTGCATTATAACAGGCAAATACTGTTCCTATCTCATCGGATACTTTTTACTCTTTATCCTTACACTTCACTCGTACCCGGGATTTTCAATATAATTAAATTTGGATCTAATAAGTAGCCAGGGAACTTTCATCGGCCCCTGAAAAGAGAATACCCCGACATCAGCCTCTTTATACTCCGCTACAGTTCAAGGTTTTATTAGACGTGTTAAGACAAGTTAAGTTACATTAGATTTTTATTATCCCTTTGACAAAGCCGCGATTTTGGATCATAAATATCCCAATTTGAGGTTGATCTCCCTCAACTTTACAATGAGCAAAAGTTCAATAAATCTCCCAATCCTGCTAAAATGTTGCATTTAGTGTCAAATCGACATGCCTGCCGGGAGCACTGATACCCGATGAATAAGGGCGGTAATGCGTGTCGAAGAGATTGTCAGCCCCTATTGTCAGTTGAAAATGGGAAGTTAACCGGTATTGAGCGTTTATATTGAGCGTCATCCAGCCCGGCGTGCCTTCGTCGGTGTACATATGAGGTTTGTTGCGTTCGGAAGGCGAAAAATCGCTGAGCGGTTTGTCGGCGTTATAACGCAGGTTCACCTCGGTCTGCAGCCGGTTATACTGATATCTCAGCCCGGTTTGGCCGAACAGGGGAGGCACATGTCGCAGGGGGATATTGGCCGAGTCCTCGATAACCTCCTCTCCCTCGGTATAAGTTAGTTGCGTGTAAAAAGAAAAATGTTTTCGAAAGTCGGCGGAAATCGATGCGCTGCCTCCATATAAGAAAGCCTTGCCGGCGTTTACGACTTTTTCCACCCGGCTGCGGGTTCCATCGTACATTATATGCTCCTGACCGTTGAATGAAGCTTTGCGTCGAACCATCGCGTCCCTCAGCCAGGTATAGTAACCGTCCACCTGGAATCGAAACGTATATCCAATTTTTTTAATAATTCCCGCATCGAGATTGTAGGTGTACTCCGGGCCGACATTTTCATTGGGAACGACTACGTTACCGGGTTCCGAATCGAATACCTTGGCCACGTCGTCCACATTCGGAGCCCGGAAACCGGAGGAGGCGTTAAACGAAAACTGAAATCGATCGTTGGGATGATAAGTAAGCCCGGCACTGCCGTTTAATGCTCCCGTATTAAGTTCAATGGTTTCAAAGGGAAAATCATAAAAAGTGAGATCGTTCGGCCCCTCCACAAAGTCCGAGCTAAGCATTACGTGACTGTATCGCGTTCCCAGTATCAAGTCCCAACTCTCGCTTAACGAGTGATTGAACTTCGCATAGGCCGCCAGTTGTATGTAGTCACTGCCACCATCCGGATACCGGGTGCCGGTCGGGGCCGTTTGACCGGTCATGATATCCCGTTTATGGGCTTCCGATTCAACATAGTTGTACACCCCTTCAATCCCGTAATAGAGTGATGTTTTCTCTCCCCACCGTTTATCAAAGTCGATATTGGCGGTTACCACTTCTACCTTTTCGGTTCTGTTGCGCAACGTGTCATTTTGAAACTCACGATCGTTTCGACTTTCCTCATAGTTCTGATATCCCCCGGTAAAACTGACCTGATCGAAGAGATTGATCGCGACATCGCTGTATTTCGCCTCCAACGAGTGCAGCATCCATTGCTGCGGACCGTAATACCACTCGGCGTTAACCGGCTCGCCTTCATACCAGCCCTGATCCCATTGAATGAGTCGATCATACCGGGGAATATCGCTGGTAGTCGACAAATAACCACTATAAGTCATATCCAGCTTACTCGTCGGCTTGTAGCGGATCTTCTGCATCACATGCAGCTGTTTGAAGCCCGACGGAACCTGGTGGGTCACGTTACGGTTTGGGACGACCCGATCTTCTCCTTCATCACGTTCCACATAATAGGGACGCTTTCCCCAATCGTATTCTTCATCGAAGTTGCCCCCCGTGCGTAAATTTCCGAACCGGCTGTAGGTAATACTCGTAAAGGAACCCCATTTTTTTCCACCGAACATAACATCCCCATGCAACGTATGTTCCTGGTTGGCTGAGGAGTAACGGGTCATAACATTTCCGCCGGTCAGCAATTCCTCATTGTAGGACAACTCCGGATCTTTTGTTTCGAAGTTCATCACCCCGCCCAGTGCATCACTGCCGTAAATAATCGATCCGGGACCGTAAATAATCTCGCTGTTTTGCACCACATTGGGATCTATGTTGATTACATTCTGCAAGTTGCCGCTCCGGAATATAGCGTTGTTAATGCGCATTCCATCCATTGCCAGCAAAACCGAATTTGCGGCAAATCCACGGAGCATCGGACTTCCGCCGCCCAACTGACTTTTCTGCACAAATACTTTGGCTCGACTCTCCAGCAAATCGGCGCTGGTCTGCGGACTGTAAAAATTAATCTCCTGCTCACTGATGCTTTCTATACGACGGGGGATTTTCGATCGATCCTGCTTGCGCTTACTGGCTGAAACGAATATTTCATTCATTTCCAGCTTACGTTCTTTGAGTCTTGCTTTGAAATCGTTTTTCTGCAGCTCAACATAACCTGCCACATATTGATGATAAGACGGATGCTGAAAAAACAGCGTGTCATCTTTGCTGAAATCGGACAGATCCGCTTCCCCCTTCAAATTAGTCAGGGCTGTCTGATTATGACGTGCATTGTAGATATATACATTCTCAATCGGTTCCCGGCTTTTGTGATCCGTAACTTTTACTACCTGGCTTAAACCATCTGTCACGGTCAATAAGGAGATCATTACAAATAATAGAACTTCGCGATAGGTCATGTGTTGGTTATTAACTCTTTAATACTTTAGGATGTATGCCGAAATTTTGTTGGCAAACAGCGGTTCTGTATTTCCAATTTAAACCCTGAAATTACCTAAACTTCGAAATAGTTATTATCACATGTTAATGTGATGCCGGATATTAGCCTGCTGCACTATTTGGGACTATTGCCAGCTTTTTCAGACTTCCGCCTCCAGGTTAGCAGTATCCCTGCCAAAATTATCACCATTGCTGCGATGGAAGCCAGGGGCGGTATTTCGGCAAACAAAAAGTAAGCGAGCACTGAAGCGATCAATGGTTCGGCCAGAATAAGGGTGGATAATAGCGTGGGTGAGATATACTTTACCGCATAATTCATCGATCCATGTCCGATAATTTGCGGTCCCACGGCCAAACCAATGCCGGCAGCCACTCCCACCCAGCTCAATTCCGCCAGGTCGAATCCAATTATGAAATTCAGCAGCAGACAGGTAACGGCGGCAAAAAAGTAAACCCGGAACACATAATCATACCATCCCATCTGTTGACGGATTCGCTGTCCGATAAGCAAATAAACCACAAATACGGCTGCCGCTGTAAAAGCCAGAATATTCCCCAGCAGTGGATTGGCAAACTCACTGGCCACCTGGTTATCCGTGACCCCCAGTAAAACCGATCCGGCAAAGGCCGATATCACACCGATCCAGGCGGTTTTTGAAAATACGCGCTTAAACAACAGCCGCTCCACCAGGATCACCATCACCGGGTGGATCGTCACCAGTACCGAGGCCGAGGCGACCGACGTATAGGAGAGCGAGGCGATCCAAAACGTGAAATGAATCCCCAGCGCGATGCCCGCAAAAGTTGCATACCAGAACGTCGAATAATCCTTTTGTCCGGCATCATCGACCGTCCATCCGCTCAGACGTCCCCGGTAAGCCCCGTATGGCACCAGAATCAACACCGCAAACCCCGTTCGAAAAGCCGCCAGCAAAAAAGGGGAGATATCCCCCGCCCAACGGACCAGGATAGGCGCAAACCCGAAAGAGAGCATACCGACGGTCAAGAAGGCTACGACCTTGAGCTTTGGATATGTCGCCGAGGATTGGTTAATAACGGTTAATTAGTAATTAATAATTGGTAATTCATGATTAATGATTATGTCTTCTTAATATCATAATATCTACTCCTATTTTATTACTACTGGATTTAAAGCCGCCAAAAATTTTATTCGACAGCTAATATTCCATGCCATACTGGTTTAATCATCAATCATAAATTATTAATCATTAATCACAAACCCGAGCGCAGCGAGGGTTAACGAATCCGTCCGCTGTTAATGGAGTCAACCAGCTCGATATCACTTTTAATACCCCGGATGGCCAGCAGTTGTCCGACCAGCGCGAGGATCAGCAGTAATTCACCCAGGATTTCATCCCACAAGTAGGGTCCGAATCCGCCGAGGGTGAACAAAACACCGGTCGAGAATCCCAACGCGACAAACTGCAAAAATACGGCGATGCGCACCCACATCAACTGATTTTTTCGATTACCGTAAAGAAAGATACTGATCAGGGTGACGATCAAAGCCAATCCCGCCGCCGTAGCAAAGCTGAACGATATCCAATAGGCCGGATCTTCCCACATCCGATTGTAGAGAGGAGTAAAGAAAAAGACCGTATTAAAAATAGCCGCGAGTAACAGGTATAAAGATTGTATGCGTTGTATCATGAGGTTGCTTTTGTTCTGTTGTTTGCCGGTAGTAATGGTAGGAAGTTAATTAAACAAAAGAAAGGGGAATAAATAAGCTCGAGGCTCGAGGCTGGAGGCTCGAGGCCATGCTCGTATATCTGTTGATAAGCACGCTTCTAAACTTTGACCGTATTTAAAAAACACAATTCCCTGAATTTTACGATAACAGACAATTCGTTGGTAAAGAGTGGCCTCGAGCTTCGAGCCTCCAGCCTCGAGCTTTATTATTCCCGCACCCAAAACCAATACTAGTCCACAGCCTCTGTAACGGCTTGCCCGTCACCACCATTCCCAGTAGGTTGTTTCTTGATAATCGCCGGTTCTTGTTCGCCGAAGAGGAATTGGTTGGTGGTTCGTCGTCCTTTTTCGATGAGGTAGTACAACACCGGGACCAGAATCAGGGTCAGCGCCGTCGCAAAAATCAGTCCTGAAATCACGGCAATCGCCATCGGTCCCCACCAGGCGGCTTGCTCTCCGCCCATATAGACGTACTGGCCCAAATTGGTGAAAAACTCTATAGGCTGATTGACCAACACGATGAAGTCAAGGTTAAAGCCTATGGCCAGCGGAACCAATCCCAGGGTCGTCGTAATGGCCGTCAGCAACACGGGACGCAAACGCACCTTGCCGGCTTCTACGAGCGCTTCATAGACAGGAAGTTGGTCGCGGGTTCGAAGGATATCAATATAGTCAATCAATACAATGGCGTTGTTCACCACCACCCCGGCCAGTGATACGATACCCACCCCGGTCATGATGATACTGAAGGGCATCTGGAATATTACAAGTCCATAAAGGACGCCGGACACCGACATAATAACCGAGGTCAAAACAATTACCGGTTTCGAGAGCGAATTAAACTGTGAGATTAAAATGAGGGCAATTAATGAAAGAGCAATCAAGAAGGCGGTCGTCAGAAAATCCTGGGCCTTGTCCTGCTCTTCCTGCTGGCCGGTCCAACTGTAGGTATATCCCTGGGGCAATTCGCCAAGGAAGGTACCTAGAACTCCCTGTACCTCCTGTAAAACGGCATTAGCCTGGTACTGAGATCGGACGTCGGCATTCACGGTCACCACCCGTTCTCGATCTTTGTGTTTGATACCGCCGAAACCCTCGTTAATCTGCCAGTCGGCTACGGCCGAGAGTGGAATCTGTCGTCCTTCCTCGCCCATAATCTTCAAATCGCCCAGCGTGCTCAGGTCATCCCGATAGCGTTCGGCCAGCCGCACGGTGATATCATATTCGTCCTTACCATCCCGATACTGAGAAGCCTCCACTCCGTTGATCGCGCTTCGAATGGTGTTACCGACATCCTGCGTAGAAAGCCCATACATGCCGGCTTTTTGTCGGTCGACACTCACTTCCAGCTCGGGGCGTGACTCCGGCAGGTTCGAATCGAGTCCCTCGAGTTTGGCAAACACGGGATCGTTCTCGATGATGCGGAGCGCTTTATTGGACATCCGCTCCAACTCTTCCATGTTCTTGCCGGACAACTCCAGGTTGATCGGTTTACCGGTCGGCGGACCGTTTTGCGGCTTCTCCACCGTAATATTGGCTCCGGCGATCCCCGTTGGGAAATTACTACGCATAAATTCCATCGCATCAAAGGTACTGCCGACTCGCTGCTGGTAATCCTTGAAATTCACGACGACGGTACCGCGATGCTGCTGTCCGCCGGATCCCATATCCAGTCCACCGCTTATAGCGGAACCGGCCGTCGAAAGCACCGTCGAAATATCTTCTTGATTCGGAATATTCGGTACCCGGTTCTCCATTTCTGTCACGATCTCCCTGGTAAAATCAACATTGGTCCCTACAGGGGCCTCAACCTGTACATAGGCGTCTCGCGGAGGAATATCCTCCGGGAAAAAGACCAGGCCGTTATTGAAGTAGTAGAAGACAACGAAGCTGAGAAACAACACGGCAAAACTGATGGCCAGAATCGTTTTACCGTGATTGAGGGACCACTTCAGGGTGACTTCGTATTCATCCATCAATTTGCGGTATCCCCGCTTTTGCCACCAGTCGCCGATGGGGCGCAACACCAACTTATAAGAAATGATCAAGCCCAGGCTCAATACAATCAGCATGCCCCAGGTCAACGCACTGTTTAATACAAGGAACAGCAAAATTACGCCTCCAATGCCCATTAAAACACGTCGCCCCTGACTGGTAAGTTTGCGTTCTTCGTTTTCTCCCTGGTCATGTTTCATGAATAGAGCACAGAACACGGGATTGATTACCAGCGCTACAAACAGGGAACTGCCGAGCGTAATAATCAGGGTAATCGGCAGGTATTTCATGAATTCACCGACGATGCCCGGCCAGAACACCATCGGGAAGAACGCCGCCAGGGTCGTCAACGTCCCCGAAATAATAGGCACGGCCACTTCGCCGGTTCCCTTGCGAGCCGATTCAAACCTGTCAAACCCTTCCTCCAGGTAACGATAAATATTCTCGACCACCACAATCGAGTTGTCGACCAGCATCCCGAGGGCCAGGATCAGCGAGAAAAGGACGACCATGTTCATGGTGATGTCGAGCGACGACAAAATGATAAACGATAAAAACATCGAAAGTGGAATCGCGATCCCCACAAAAGAAGCATTCCGAACCCCCAGAAAAAACAACAGAACCCCGATCACGAGCAGAAGTCCGGAAATAATATTGTTTTCCAGGCTGGAAACCATCGAATCGATCTCCTCGCTCTGGTCGCTCGTAATCTCGATATTGGTCGTCGGCGGCAGCGTCGGCAGCTCTTCATCTACAATCGCCTTCACTGCGTTGGAAGTTTCAATTATATTCTCCCCGCTCCGCTTTTTGACCGACAGCGTAATAACGGGATCGCCTTCGAGCCGGGCATACGACTCCCGCTCCTTGAAACCAAACGTGACCTCCGCAATGTCACGAATATAGATGGGGTTATCCTCGGGAGCATCCACCACAATATTGCGGATCGGTTCGGGCGATTTATACTCGCCGGGGACCCTGAGCAAAAACTGTTTGTTTCCAACATCGATGGTTCCACCGGGAACCGTCACATTCTCCCGCTGTATCGCTTCCACAACGTCCGTAAACGTCAACCCGTAATACTTGAGTTTCGGAAGATCGATATCGACCTTGACCTCCCGCTCGACGCCCCCGGCCAGGTCCACTTCAAGCACCGAGGGAATCGACTCCATCTTGTCCTGCAGATCCTCAGCCACCTGTTTCAGCTGATCCATCCCGTAGCGGCCCGACACGTTAACCTGCATGATCGGAAATTCGGAAAAATTGATCTCCTGGATCACGGGATCCTCTACATCCTCGGGCAATTCATTCTTAGCCAAATCCACCTTCTCGCGGACTTCCTGGAGAGCTTCGCTCATATTCATGTCGGTATTGAACTCGACCGTGATATTCGAATAGCCCTCGGCCGAAGTGGAATTCATCTCCTTGATATCAGAGATGTTGCCGATCTCGTCTTCCAGGGGGCGTGTGATCAGACTCTCCATATCCTCGGGGGATACGCCCGGATAGGTCGTAATCACCATCACGGTCGGAATCGTAATATCCGGCTGGGCCTCTTTGGGAATGGACAGATACGACCGTATACCTATGATCGCGATCAATACCGTAATCAACAAGACCGTTATACGGTTCTTGATCGAGAAAGAGCTCAGCCCGAACTCCTTCTGTTCGCTCGCGTGTGATTCGTATTTCCTGTAGCCGTCGCCTGATTGATCTGCCATAAATACGTCTTAATTACTTTTCTCTGCAAAAGTGTTGGTTTCTTCCCGGACGACTTCAATACGCATGTTGTCCTCGAGGAAGGAGGATCCGATGGTAATGAGTCGTTCGCCGCTCGCAAGTCCCTTGTTTACCACCACACTGTTGTTATACGAGGGACCGAGTTCAACTTTCTTTTCGCGGGCTACCTGGTGATCATTGCCATCTTGTTCGGCCGTATACACTACATAATTACCTTCTTTTCGATAGACAAACTCGGAACCGATCACCATTTCGTTTTTCAGATGCTGTAAGCGCAAACGCACATTGGCAATCATGCCCACTTTATACTTGCGCTGATCACCGGGAATCATCATTTCGACTGAAAATGTGCGTGCCTGCGGATCGATACTGTTCGACACATAATGCAGGGGAGCGGTTACCGTATCTCGCCGGATCGTATCGAACCAGACCTTCGCCGTATCTCCCGGCATGACCATTTC
Organism: uncultured Balneolaceae bacterium; assembly: GCA_913057825.1. GTDB lineage: Bacteria > Bacteroidota > Rhodothermia > Balneolales > Balneolaceae > CAJXOW01. The sequence goes on from CAJXOW010000013.1 coordinate 46,769, forward strand.
TGAATATCGCGCAGGGACTCCGGCCTTGATTTTAAGTCGGTCTTGTGCAATGAGGCGCACCATCGGCGTCCCGGCGGCAACCATTTCGCCTTCTTCCATAATTTTTTCGTTCAGCACCGCCCGGAAAGGAGCTTTAACCTCGGTGTTCTGCAAATTCACCCGCACCTGCTCCAGCGCCGCCTTATTCTGTTGATATTGATACTTCGCATTCAAGTACTCGATCTCCGACCCGATGCTATCCTCCTTCCAGAGACGCTCCTGTCGCTTGAACTGCTCGTACGATTGGTTGGTGAGCGCCTCGAGTCGGGCTTCCTCCTGTTTGAGCTGATCATCGTTAATTTTGGCGATCACTTCGCCCTTATCGACGACCTGCCCCTCCTCGGCATAGTACCGGAGAATACGTCCGCCGACCTCGGCCGACATCCGCACGTCATTGGCCGATTCGACCGATCCGATCATCCGTACATAACTGGTAAACGAGGATGGCTCCAGGGTCCGGGTATGAACGTTGACCGATTTTACCAGGTCTTCGTCAGATGTATTCGACTCCTCGCTGTTGCACCCCGTGCTTATAAGCAAGAGGCTCATTCCCAGGACCATCCAAAATTGTTGTGAGAAAAAACGATTACTAACCATAACACTTGGATTCAATATTTTCATTAATGAGTAAGATCCGTGTTTTTATCGACATAAGGCACCATGCCTACGGCATTGTCGTATTCCGCCTTGGCCGAGAGAAAATTATAAATCGTCCGCGCGTAATTGAGTTCAGCCTGACGGAGTTCCAACTCAGCGTTCGTAACATCCAACTGGGAACCGACGCCCTCCTTGAGACGGGCCCGCGCCATCTCATACCCGCGGCGCGCTTTTTTCAGGGCTAATTCCCGGGAAGTAACCGTTTCCAAGGCCTGCTGCAGCGACTCCTTGGCCGATTTTATCTCGTTGCGTGCCTGACGGCGGGCCTGCTCACGCTGCAGAGCGATATCCTCACGCTCGATTTTAGCCTGGGTGACATCGGCATCACGGGAAAAGCCCTGGAATATCGGAACTTGCAAATTTAATGCTAACGTACGGGATCTGGAACGCTGGTCATCGTTTCCAAAGAAATTCGGAGCATCCGGTTCAACCGCCGTCCAGTTCAAATCGTAGGAAGCGCTCAACGTAGGCAGGTACTGACTTTGCAATGCTTTGATCTCCTTGTTCTTTAACTGTTTCTGCACTTCAAGCGCCCGCAAGTCACCTCGAAACTCCTTCGCCTTGTTCATCAACCAGTCGGTCGAATCGAGCACCATCGGCGTCATGCGATTCACCTTTTTCAACGCATTATTTTGGTTGGATTCCACCCGGTTACCTGTTAGATCATAGTTCTGGAGATCACCGATGACATCAAACTGCATATCCAGGGGGATACCCATGACCATTTTAAGCTGTCGGTTTGCCTGCTCTAGATCATACTTCGCTTCGGTGAGCTGCGGACGTTCGTTGCTGAGCTGCACTTCCACCTGCAGGACCTGGTAATCGTCGAGCATACCGGCCTTTTGCCGGGACTGATTGTCTTTTAGATTTGCCTCGAGTCGTTCGATGCGAGATCGTTGCAACCGAACATTTTCCTTGGCAATCAGCACATTATAAAAGGCTTTGCGGGTTTGCGTAACCACTTGCTGGGCGGTTTGCCGGTAACGCTCCGTCTGCGCCGTTTTAAACAAGGTGGAAGTACTGATTCCGACAAAAGCCTGTCCATTAAACAAGGTTTGCTCGGCCGTAAATCCGCCCTGCCAATTGTTATCCGTCCCAAACGCCACGGGGACGAGCTTCGTAGTAGATCCACCCTCCCGGATCAGAGCTTCGGGCAAGAACGTTTTGGGGATTTCATAATTTCGGGTGTATCCCATGCTGCCCGATATGTCCGGCAGCACGGCCGACCATGCCCGGCGAACATCCTGATCGGCGCTTCGAACATCCAGCATGGCCCGCTTTATCTGGTTATTATTAGCCAGAGCGATTTGAATGGATTGGGTTAATGAAAGGGTGCTATCCCGCACATTGACCTCTCGGAGCTTGAAATCGCCCTCCTGTGCCGTCAGCGTAAAAAACGGCAGCAGGCACAAAAATGCAGTTACCCCCACTATCATCATTCGAGATTTTCTTCTCACGGTACCCAAAAAATGACTCGTTTGTCCGTTAACCTGTCTTTTCATACCCATCCCTGTGCTAGTGACGCTAGCCGCAATTTTCATTAAAAAGTTGAACATGATTTCAAATTCAGGATCATGTTTACGTCTAAAAATCAAAAATGTTACATTAAAAATGACTAACAGTCACCTTCATTTTTCACTGCTCGGTGCGATACCCCGGAGCACGATATCCTGGAAGCGATCATAGAGGGTCTTGAAATCCCCTTCGACTTCCTCCAGGACTTGCAAGTGGTGTCCGGTTTCCTTCATGAAGCTGAGTTTGATAATTCCGCGAGTGGCGCCCCAGATAATCAAGGCCAGCTGGCGGGGATCACGGGAATCATCGATGGTCCCGTCCTGCATCCCGATCTGCAGCGCGCGCACCGTGTAGGTAAACGCCTCGCGGACGTTGTCCTCGCAGTTGCAGGCCACCTCGCTCTGCTCCAGCTCCTCTTCATCGTCGAATGACTCGTAATACAAAAAAGTTCTAAAATAATCCGGGTTTTCCCGTACAAAATCGATATACGTCTCCCCCAGCATGCGCACCAGCTCAATGCCGGAGCGGTCGGCCGTCAGCACCTTGGCAAACCGTTGATTCAGCAAACTCGACCCGCGCTCGCAGAGCCCCATATAGAGCTCATTCTTGTTGCGGAAATACAAGTACAGCGTACCCTTGCTGAGCTCCGCCCGCTCGGCGATCTCATCCATCGTCGCCTGATCCAGCCCCTTCGCGAAGATCTCGTTCTCCGCCGCATCGAGAATCGCCTCGCGCCGCTGCTGCTTCTCACGTTGTTTTCGTTCCTGCGTAGACATAGGTGTTTTGTGATATGGATGACTGTCAGTCAGTAAATGACTAATGTTAATATAATACTAACAGATTGTCAATAGAAGGTGGCATGTTTTGTCTATAAAATATCTCACAGGAACGAAATTGTCATGGGATAATCAGTAATTTTTATTAAATTTGCCGTTCCCCTAAGTATCTTTAACTCATAATTATTTAATCCACTCATATGCAGATGTATTATAAAGGCTGGGGTTCTCTAGTTTTCTTAGGTATTTTTCTTTTATTCTGCTCAAATTCGGTTAAAGGTCAAGTGGTAGGTTCGTCCTCAAACGATCGAGATGAATCCAAGTCCACGGCTACCTTCTCCGGATTTAAAAAATTGAGTCTACCAGGGAATTACGACAATTTCTTTTACATGGATGAGCTAGGCATAAGGCTGGCTGACCAGCTTGTCTATTTCGAATCGCCGATAAATCAAACCACTTACAAGCTGGGTCCCAAGGATATGTTGACTATAGATGTGAACGGCAGCATATCCATGCTTTTAAGGGGAATGGTACTAAATTCTCAAGGAGATTTAATCATTCCTTCTATTGGCACCATCAATTTATCTGGGTTAACTATTGATAGCGCTGAGAAGAAACTTGCATATCATTTTAATGGCACTTATAAGAAAACCAGTGTTGATTTAACTTTAGACAAACCACGATCCATACAAGTACATATAACAGGGGATATAAATAATCCTGGTAAATATACATTTCCCGCTCAAACCCGTGTGAGTGAAGTGATAAAGCAAATTATCGGGAAAACCCTCTCACCTTCCACTATGGCCACAGATAGTGTATCTTCCAGAAATCCCCAGACGGAATCTGAAGATAATTCACTTAGCCGCAATTACTTAAATAATGAATCTTATTCGATTAGAAATATAGTCATCCAACATCAAGATGGAACGACAGACACTGCAGACATCATTTCATATTTTGCTACGGGAAATCTCGATGATAATCCCTATCTCCAGAGTGGTGATCGTTTAAATCTATATAAATTAACCAAGTGGACCCCTCGTGTTAGCATATCAGGAGCTGTGGTCTCTCCCATTGAAGCCGAATATAATACTAATGATTCATTGAAGAATTTCATTCAAATGGGAGGCGGATTTTCATCCGATGCTGATACCTCGAAGATATTTGTTTTTCGAAAATTTGATCAGAATGTTCACCGAGTCACCGTTAAGTCCTCCAATTTTGATAACTTTGCCCTTAAACCCAATGACCGGATTATCGTACCCGTCGATCAAGGGAAACAATCAACGCAATCAGCCAAAATACATGGGGAAGTAAACAATCCCGGTGAATACCCCGTTATTGATGGTAGTACTACAGCTTATGACCTCCTTCAAATGGCAGGTGGAATTACGAATGATGCACTTCCTCAGGGTGCTTTTCTTACTAGAGATACTGAGACTATGCAAGACGAAGATAAGCAAGAAGAGAATCCTACGTTATTAAACCCCCATCTGTTACGTCGTACTTCGATTCAAACGCGAGAAGGATTTGAATATTTAACTTTAGAAGCTAACCTGAGTGAGGGAAAAGTAGGTATTAATCTAACAAATAAGGATCAATTAAAACAGTTAAATATATACGATGGTGATAGATTGTATGTACCCAAAGACAACCAATCCGTATTTGTCTTCGGTCAAGTAAATGAGCCGGGATACTATTCATTTCATGATAAATTAAAAGTTAGAGATTACATAGATAAGGCAGGTGGTTTCACTCTTCCAGCTGATTCAAATGAGGTGTTCATCGTTAAAGCGGGGAGCCGTTCATGGCATAACCCTTCCAATACTGATATCGAGTCAGGAGATATGATCTTTGTAAATCGCACACCTTATAAGTATTTCACAGATATCAAATCGTTTGAATTGCAGGAAAAACAATTACGAAATGATACGATACAGTTAATTCTGGCCGGTGTCTCAACGATAACCGGCTTTATTACAACCTATCTGGTATTAACTCAGTAATTAATCATTCTCATATTTGTGTTACTAAGAAAAACAGCATCTAACTTCTCATGAAACCATCTTTCACTTCAATAGATTGGATTGACTATTTACATCTAATCTATAATAGATTGTTCAGAATCATTATAATTTCATTTGTGGTGGCGGTAATTACCGCGGGTATCAGCTTATTTATCGATGATCAATACAAGTCTACAGCAAATTTATTGCCCAACGACAAAAGATCCATTGGAATTGGTTTATTGAATAGCGAGGGAGCTGGGAACATCAGTTCAATTGCAAGCAATGTTCTCGGAGGCGGTCAACCACAAATAATTAATCGGTTCTATGTCTTATTACGAAGTAATACCACCTTGGAAAAAGTAGTTAACCGGTTTAACCTGGTTGAGCATTACAATGCTCAGGGAGCCACCCATCCCGTTAAAGCTGCAAAAGAAATTCTGGCACAACGATCAATATTTGAAGGTAAAGAAGAAGGTAATTTTATCATTCAAGTATGGGATAAAGATCCAGAAATGGCCCAGAAAATAGCAGCTTACTATGTAGATAGGTTGAATAAACTTAACAATGAAATTTCCACCAAAGAAGCTACTGAATATAGAAAATTCATTGAAGATCGATACAGGAAAGCCCAAAAGGATTTAGATAGTTTGAGAAAAGAGATGACTCGCTTTCAAGAAAAACATGGGATTTATGAGCTTCCTCAACAGGTATCCGGCTATTTCTCTCTGCTGGCATCTGTAACCCAAACCAAAATTCAATCCGAAATAAAACTGGAGCTTCTGGATAAATCGATCAATAAAAGCAGTAATGCTTATCAACAAGCTTTAGAAGAGTATAATACCATAAACAAAAAGCTGGAGGAACTGTACCATGATCAAAAAGGGCAAAACATAATACTTAATTTTGATAAGTTGCCTCAAGTAGGCGCTCGCTATTTTCAGCTTATGAAAGAACTGGAAGTACAGGAGCAAATTCAAAAAACTATTGTCCCTCTTTATGAGCAAGCCAAAATGGAAGAGGCCCAATCATTACCTTTAGTCACTATTGTGGATGCACCCACCGTACCCAAGGAAGATGAGTGGCCTCCCCGTGCTTTTATTGTTATTGCCTCGGCCATAACCACTGGCATCATCTGTCTACTATTCTATTTGATCGCATTTAGCTTGAGAGAAAATAAAGATTACATTGAGTATATCAGTAAATGAGATCTGAAGTTAAAAAATGGATAAAAAACCCGGGTTTGAGCCATTGGGAAATGGGAGGGCTCATACTGTTTTGCAGCACCATCATTGCACTTCTTATTGGGCTTTTGGGCCGAGGATATATTCTTTATGGATTATTTATTTTTAATGGTGTCCTGATAACCGGAGCACTGGCAATGAGGCATCCTAGTTTTATGGTATTGGGATATCTTCTATCCTCCATTATTTATCTTAACAATTATCCCGGTATTCCGCTACCAGAATTGTTATTTTTTATTTATACCGTTTTTATCGTTCTTGCTTTATTTCTTCCAGATTTATTACGATTTAAGATCCATTTTTATTCAGGTCTCGATAAAATAGCATTGTTATTTATTATCCTGTTGGCTTATGGAACCGTTCTTGGTTACCTGAATGGGGCGAAACCTGTTAATCTGTTCGGAGATCTAACCTATTACGCGGGCTTTCTTACTTATTTCGCATTCCTTAAATATTTCCACAGAGAAAGATTCCGAAAAACACTACTTGTATTACTTATCGGCATCATTGTATATATATTAGTTCGAAATGCTATTAACTATCAACAAATTATTATTGAAGCCTATGCATTGTGGCAAATTCAAAAGGCAAGAGCTGCAACCAACGAAGTATTTATACTGGCAGGGTCTTCTTTTTTTCTCTCTGCTTTTCTCTACGTTAAAAGCTACCTGCATAAGTCCTTTTATTTATTTCTACTGTTGGCAGGAATTGGGGGTATCGTCATTACTCAAAGTAGAGGGTATTGGATAGCTCTGCTATTCAGCTTTTTTATAATGTTTCTTATAGCTGAGAAAAGCCAAAAAAAACAAATATTACTAGTCATTTCCGTTTCCTTAGTGGCTGGGATATTAGTTATATCAATTTTCTTCTCAGATCTTTTTCATATAATTTATGATGCACTTTTATATCGTTTAAGCTCCATATTCGACATATTCACTGAAAGGATAGGCCCTTCCTTAAGGCAACGAATTCTTGAAACTAAAAAAGTAATGGGTAAAATTATTGAAAATCCAATAGCGGGATATGGGTTTGGAGTTACTTATAGTCGATTCTTGACGGTGCCTCATATATACAAGGAGGTGACTTACATTCATAATGGATATTTGGCTATCTGGTTCAAGCTCGGATTGGTTGGATTTATCACAATTCTTTATTATTGCTATTTAATTTTTAAATACTGTCTACATATTTATAGAAATACTTCCCGGTGGGCAAAACCCATTTCACATTCTATTATAGGAATACTTGGAGGCATGCTACTTGTGAATGTAACCAGTCCACAATTCTTCAGCTTTGGAAGCATGTTTCTGATGGCTCTAATGGGAATATTTGCTAGTTACTACTACAACCAATACAAGTACCAGTTGAATAAACACACAGGTATAAGCGAATGAAGCCTGAATCAGTTACAATAGAATCTTATAATACGCTCCCTGACCCAAAAGTTTCTGTTGTTACTGTAAATTATTACTGTTTGGATGAAATTCTGAAAAGTTACAAATCTATAGAAAAGCATTCTACGAATATAAACTTTGAATACATCATTGTATCAAATTCTCCCATAGAATTTAAACATAAAGCCAGGCTGAGAAACTGCTCCCGTTTAAGCCAAACTATTGAATTAGAAAGTAATAAAGGATTTTCATTTGCAAATAACATCGGGGCTAAGCATGCAGACGGCGAATACATTTTCTTCTTAAATCCGGATACACGATTTTATAATAACGCACTTCAGATATTATTGCATACATTCAAGCAGTACCCGAGAGCCGGTATACTTGGTCCTCAAACATTAGATAGAGAAGGTAACAAAGCTGGAAGCATTAAAAATCACATTTCGTATCTCACTCTTTTCCATGAAGCTTTGCCATTGCTAAAGTGGTTTACCTCCGAGCAATTTTGGGACGGACACTATAGAAAATATCAAACGGGTTATGTCGATATTGTGAATGGCAGTGCCCTTTTTATTCCCAAAAACTTATTTTTTGAAATTGGTGGCATGAACGAATCCTTCTTTCTTTACTGGGAGGAAAATGACCTTTGCCTAAAAATACGAGAACAAAATTATAAAGTACTATATGTTAACGAGGCAATTGTACAACACCATGGGAAGATAACCACAAAAAAAAATTTTATCCCTCTTGAAATCGAACGTCACCGTTCAAGGAAGAAATTTATTAACCAATATCGACAAGAACTCTCTGTTTTAAACCGATTGACAGGTATTTTTAGCTTTTTTTGGAGAACTCTCTTTAGTTTAGCATTATTTCGCATATCAAAAGTAAAGCAATTTGGTGCATTATTAACCTGGTACCTATTTCATTATAAATGAAAGCAACTAATTTTACTCAATACTTTTAAATATTTAAAAAGTATTATTTGCCTTAATGAAGCTGTTATTAATATCACAATATTTTCCCCCGGAAACTGGTGCTGGGGCTACCCGTGCCGAAGCATTAGTAAAATATTTATCCCGTCAAGATTGGAATATTGAGGTTATTTCAGAATTACCCAATTACCCAACAGGCAAAGTTCATTCTGATTATAAGAAAAAGTTTCAGCAAGCAGAAGAAATGTATGATTCGAAAGTCAACCGAGTGTGGGTTTGGGCTAATCCAAGAAAAAGCCTTATCCAGCAACTTGGAATTTTTGGTTCTTTTTTACTTACCTCTTTACTATACGTTGTTATGAATCCCAAAAAATATGATGTGGTGTTTGCAACTTCTCCTCCCATATTTGCCGGAATTGCCGGCGCCGTAATTTCTAAATTACTGAATACCAAGTTTGTATTAGACGTAAGAGATATTTGGCCTGATGCTGCTGTTGATGCCGGTAAAATTGAGAAACAATCCTTTTTCTTTAAATTCGGAAGAACACTAGAAAACTGGATTTACAGACAAGCAGATCTAATCATTCCAGTCACCTCTCGTTCAGAGGACATAATTAAAAAGCGTTGTAAAGAAACCCCCACTAAAGTTATATCGAATGGTGTAGATCTCGATTCTTTTTACAAACATAAACATCCTGAACAAATTATCGACGAAGAATATGACCCTGAAAAATTTCGGGTGGGATACGTTGGGTCATTAGGTGTTATTCATGATTTGCAGACACTTGTGAAAGCTGCAAAAATATGTGAAAAAGATGAAGATATTGAATTTATCATTGTGGGAGACGGCGGTTCCCGGGACAAATTAGAAAAAGAAATTGAGAAATTCCAACCTAACAATCTCCACTGGATTGGTTTGAAAGAACATTATAAAGTTCCGGCTTATATCTCTTCTTTTGATCTTGCTATCAACCCGGTTTATAACGCAAAAATTTTTGAATCTATTGTAACCGTTAAATTTTACGAATATCTCGCTTGTGAAACACCGGTTATCTCTCTGGCAAAAGGGTTAATGAAAAAAGAAGGAGACAAAAGCGGAGCAGTTATAACAATTGAACCGGAACAACCTATGAAACTTGCCGAAACAATAATCAATCTGAAAAATAACCCTTCTAAATTAAAAGAGCTCTCCGCAAATTCCAGAGATTACATACTTGATAATTATTCAAGAGAACAGCTTACCCAAAAACTTTCAAAACATCTTAAATCAGTGATACAATAATTAAACTTAAAATCTCGTAGGTATAAGCCTGCCAACTCTCCTTCTATCCCTCCTTTTATTTGGACTTATTGACCTTCAACAGCTTTTCTATTTAATGTTCTTATTTTATTGATTTTATTCGAATGCTTGATAATTCTTCAAAGCCCTAATACTCTGTCCAGTTCGTGTACCTTGTTTAACAGATGGTGGTCCAACAGGAGGCCAATTTGAATCTTTTAAAAACTCTGGTTTTTGGTCGTAATACAAACTAATAACAGGTAGATAGTAAGACTTTTCATAATTTTCAGTCCATTCAATATGAGATGCATATTTAGTTTTTGCATCATTTGCAGAATTACTCCTCAATCCATAAATATCGATCAACTTTTCACTTCCATCCCATTTCATTAATTGAGCCTCATTTCCAAGAACATTGGTCGAATCAATCTGTTTGAGAACCATGTAATTAGAAGGATCATAATTTCTCAGTAAAGTATTAAATGGTCCATTTCGTGCATATTTTCCATATTTGTTATAAAAATGGTCATCCGCTTTTATACGGTCGACAATATTTCCCTCTAATAAGTTTGCGTAGGGGTAATGTCCGTGGATACTGATATCACCCGCTTTCTCATCACATTGGTGACTATTTTGACGCGTGTAATTATAGCCATATACATTTTGATTAGCTCCATGTTGTATGAGAATGGCATGCCTTAAAGTAGACATGATATTATTTTCAATCAGACTCATGGAAGTAAAATCACTAACCGTTACCCCATAACCATATGCTCCCTCGTATTTTACTGCTTCTCTGAAATAAGAGTTTTTTATTTCTATGTGAGTACTGGATGAAATATTTACATGATTTTGCACTGGTTTTATTCCCTCGACATTCCTAACCCAACTATTATATGCATATTTAATAGTTACAAAATGTCCCTTACAACCCGTCATATCCCGTTTATTACCCATCTGGGTTATATCTTTACATGTATATTCCTTGCACTTAAATCCTCCAGACTGTTTGATTGTCACGTCTTGCAAGCCCGCAAATACCACCGGATTTATCCTGTAAACACCTAGTCTTGTTCTACCATGTAGTTCCCAAGTTAGATCTAATGAACCAGATAAATTGATAGTGTTAGCATCTATACTTGACACTTTAACTAATCGGCCCACATAATTCCCTTTGATATTTGATATATTTTCTCCTACATGGGGTTGTACTAATACATATTTTACATTTTCTACCTGGAGATCATTTGTCAATTTAATGGATTTATTTTCTGCCTGATATGATTTGATGACCCCTAATTGATCCTCTTCTTTGCCACTCAAAAAGAATACGTGATTGGGCTTTTCTATAGAACCTTTATAATAAATTAGTGTCGCCTTACTTTTATTCTTCCACTGGGGCCCTTTACCGTCTAACACAACCTTTGATGGGATTTTTATACTTGCTCGAATATCAATTTGACCACTCGGTAGCTTAATAATAGTAATACCCTGCATCTGTGAGGCCTTATCTATAATATTGCGTAACGCTTTCGTATCGTCAACCGAATCATTGGCAACAACCCCAAATTGCTGGGCATCCAATACATTTTCGATTTTAATGCTATCTTTTTCCAAACCAGCCTTTTCCCACTCTACCCGCCTATCCATCGGAATAATCTCCTGATGTTGAGCTATTAATACAGACAGATTACTAAATAATAGCAGACCTATTATAAGAAATATCACCAGGTCTCGTGGGATGAAGGACTTCATATATTTAATCTAAATTTCATATTTGTTTTCTTGGGGTACTATCGAATGCAGTATATAAATCTACATCAAATATGTTTAGCAAATCTTGGATTTCACTTTTTTCTTTTTCGCTAACTTCTTCAAGCCAATATCCAACTATCTCTTCGTTTAATTTATGCTTTATTTGGCGTCTAGTAGTTTTGGAAGGTCTCCCGTAGGCTTCTTTAGCCCTTTCTAATTGTTGAAATTGAAACTGCTTACCTAGTTCATCAATAAATTCACTTCCTCCCTTGACTAGCTCCTCATAAGTTAGATGGATCATATTCGTATCATCATTTCTATGCAAAATTGGAATATTTTCCAATATCCAACTCAATACGTGTACCTTTAAAGGCTTATCTTTATCTAATGTATCCAACCCCTTATCAATCTGCTCGCCATTTAAATAGGTTTTTTGATAATAGTGATTTTGAATAAAAGATAAAGCCGTAGGCTTATAATTTTTTTTCAAACAAGATAGGGCCTGCGAGATAGGGTGGCGAGTTAAATAAATAAAATCCAGTGAGGTATTTGTCTGAAACCATTGATACAGGCAGTTTGAAGCACAAATCTTTAAGACAATTCTATGGGGAAAAAATGAAAAGCTTGCATCAAATATATTCCAAGGAGCATTAATTATAAAATCACCACTCAGGATATCTGATATGTACTTATTGAAATCCTCCACGTCATAAGAGTCCAGCGTTACATTTTGTCCCCTTCTGTCAAATGGTAAATATTCACTAATAGCAGTAGGCACTCTTACTAAACTAATGGGTTCTGTAATGGGTAGTATATCTTTTTGAGAACCAAATATTTGTAATAGCCAAGTTCCCCCACTTCGTCTTGATGTAAAAATAGCCACATCACCAACTTCGTCATTATTTCTTTGTACCCTTATTAATGAATATATGCTTTGTTTTAATGTTTCTTGACAGCTATTTATTAAAACTTTTTTACTAATAGATCTTCTCATGTTAGTTCAATTAGCTGAACGTTTTATCGATTTCATCTTGAATCACCTCACTCAATTTATTGGTTAACTGCTCAAATTCCATTCGTTTATTCTTTTTTACTTTTTTTAAGCGATCTAATAAAGATTCTTTGGAATGTATAGCATTCTTAATATTCTCGGCGATATCTGCGGGTTTATGCGTCGTATACAAAGCCGCCCCATTAAAATAACTTTTAAGAGCCTCCGTATCTGACAATACCATGGGAGTGTTAACATTCAATGCCTCATATGCTCCGGATTGCAAGCAATCCTCTTCCGAGGTTAAAGCAAGGATGCAATCCGCATTCCCCAACAGATCAACATATTGTTGAAAATCCATATACCCGGTGAATTTCAAATTGGGATAGTCATTGTCTGCTCCCGCAAGAGATGCAGGCACTTTACCAGTCCAGTAAATATTTATTGCTTCGGAAGACAATATTTCTGCAACTTTAAATATCTCATTCCTTGGCTCATCCCGGGCAAAGGAGCTCACATACACACAATAGGTCCCCCTTTCTTGTTTGTTTTTGTTTATTTTGTATCGGTATTCTGGGATTTTATCTGGCAGAATAAAATAATTATCGTGCAATTCTTCTATATCCGTCTTCATGCCTTGATTATGGACAATCGACACATTCACTTTTTGGAAACTCCATTTTTTCAAGGGCCAAAACAGAACATTCCAAAAACCCTTTGCTTTACGTCTTAATGCTTTTGTATGGCAATCTGCAATAATTACTACTTTATTAAAGCACAAAAGCTTATAAATACTCGCCACCAGCAGTAATAAAAAAGAAAGTTGTAAAAATATTATTTGGGGTCTTTTGCGAAATAGCACCCATATAGTCCACAAAGTACTACCTCCATGCCGGATCAAGGCATTCTGATCAAGATGCAGTTCAAATATAGGAAGATTAAAGTAATCAGCTAGATTTCGTGAACGAGAGGCATGGTGCCAAGTAAGCCAAACAGCTTGTTTATTTTTATAATCCAATATTCAAATATTTTCAATTGACAGTTGTGCAAAGAACTTATTCTCCACGGAAGGAAATTCCAATTTTATCCTGTTTGAGTTTACGGCATAATTGTAATATGGATACACTTTAAATGGTTCAATATGAATTATTGGTTTCATTTCTCCCAATACATATAATTCCCATCGAGCTGCATCTCGTTCAAGGTGTACATACTGATTTTTCCCTTCTTCAATATGATTCGCTGAAACGCCCGGTGAGAGAATAAAATTCAATTGTACATTAAATTCATCATTTCCTTTTACCTTATCCTCTATAGTCAATCTGCGATTATTCAACTTCCAGGTTCTTTGATGAAAATATTCTCCTATATGCTTAAATCCACGATAACTCGCCTTTATTAAAATCGAATCATCCTTCCATTCAAATTCGTACTTTGGCTCTTCCGGCAAATAAGCCCAACGGAAAAAACTCCACAACTTTGCCTGGTCTTCATGGTTTATAGTAACGGTGTTATGTGCCTCCGCTTTTTTCAGCCGCATTGCTTCCTCTTCATTTTCATATCGAAATGTACCCGGATCAATAAAAAGAGGCTGTCCCTGTGAACAATATATCATACTTAAAATATCTGAATGTCCATGGCCAGGATTAGGCTTAAGTCCGATATTACCTACATTTGCAATTAGCTTATTACTCTCAGAGGAACTGGCTATAACATACTTATTTTCTATATCTACAACTCCCTTTCTTTTTTTATTTCTGACTTCGAAATCTAATCCCTTTGATAGTTCCTTAATATTTTCAACATCTTTCTCTAAACTATCATGAAAGAAAGTGTAACAATTATCACCAATCATCGGCAGCGTTCCATCCGGCAAAATAAATGATTCAACATTGGAAACTGCTTTACTCATTAAATTTTTGAATCTTTTCGATACAGGGTTAGAAGTCTGTTCCAAATTTTTAATCCACAACAATCCCACGAGCGTAATTTGCACATGGTAGTGGTACGAAAATTCAAAATGAAAACCACTTGAACTGTATTCTGTGAAAAATTCGTCAAGCAAATGGTTATGGACTCTTTCCCAATCATCCATATCGCTATCTGCATTAAGGAGATAGTAACTAATCCAAATTACATATAATTGCAAGAGCACATGGTTACCAGGTACATGCCATTCTATATTATCCGAAATATATCTAACATGCTCCACTATGGATTCTCGAATGAGAGTCCATAATTCAGCTTCCACCTGTTTTCCCTCCCTTGAAATAACTGACAATAACTTATACCAATTAAATAGGCGCAATGTAGCATTAAAACTATTCCAGGCCGTTGAATGAGAAGGAGGGTAGTACCTAATCCAAGACTTTATCAAATCACAAATAATTTTGGGAGATAAATCCAGATTATCACACTCTTCTGCAAACAGATGGAATCGATGCAAATTATTTAATGTTTCCTCCTTTCCTTTTTGTTGCCAAATATCTGTTATATTTTCTTTGTTACCCACCTCCTTTATTAAAGTAAACTTTTCTCTAATCTGTTTTTGATAGGAATGATTTTCCAATCCATAGTTGTTTATCCCTATATCCCATAAGAAACACTGGTCTGAAGAACAATAAAACAGGGATAAAAATCTGTTATGAAAAGTTTGATAACTCACCGGATCAGTAACATGAAATGAACTTGACCTATAAGTTAACGAGAAAGGCAAAAGCTTTTTAATCCACCGGTTTAATAGTAGATGATATATTTGAGTAAAATCAAATCTTTTTATACTGTCTAAGTAAAGTTTTAGAGTTTGCCACATTCAATTAGAGAATAGATTTAATAACTATCATTAAATATTTCAAAGCTTCCAATCTTTATAATTATAGTAACTCTCAGCCAGGTCCCTAGTAATTTCTTCGACGTTTTTTAATTCATCTGCAGTTAATCTTTTTTTCCAGGATTTGATATTTTTACGGCTATCACGTTTCAGCTGAAAGGTTTGTCCTTCTTTGGCTTCGACTGGATTTGAATTTCCCATATAATCAACTATGTAATTTTCAGTCCTGGTATTAAATTTTATGCCAAGAGAATCATATAACTGTTCAAACTCATCCATAGGGTCACTGGATATACGCTCATGTTTTACTAAATGCATGCTCGGATTACTTTTATTAAAACTTTGGACCACGTGATAAATACATAGCCATAAATAAGCGCCCTGTTTGATAAAAGATTGTTCTTTTATATTCACCCCTTTTAAAATATCGTGTAAATAGAACTTCATTAGGTCATTATTTCGTAAGAAAGAACCAAAGTCAAAAGACCAACTCAATCTCTTCAAACTGCTAACAAATGCGGCTGGATGCCTGACTAACATTACAACCTGCATGTTAAATTTCTTTTGCAACCAGTCACTCAAAAAGACAGCCAGTGGATCTTTAATCAAATATCTGTTAACAAGTGGATTCCATACTGCTTTTTTGTACTGGATATCAGCTGCACTTCTGACAAATCTGTGGATCCATTTTTTTAATATAGTATCGGACTTATCAGCTTCAGTTATTTTAAAAT
>CAJXOW010000014.1 GCA_913057825.1 uncultured Balneolaceae bacterium
GGTCGAACAGTTGACTCAGTCTAATGCGCGGATTATCGGGTATGTAAGTATGGGAGAAGTCGGTCCCTACCGATGGTATTATCCGCTGCTGAAAGACCGCGGCCTGTTGGAAAAAAATCCAAACTGGAACGCCTATTATATCAACCTGGAGGATTCTGTCAGCCGTAATATCCTGATGAATAAAGCCATTCCCGAGATTATGGCGAAAGGTTTTGAGGGATTGTTCCTGGATACGGTCGACGACGTAGCCCCTTATACCGAGCGTAGCCATATGCAGGATGAAATGCAGGCCATGATAGAAATGCTGGACCGCCGATATCCGGAAGCCTATATCATACAAAATAGCGGGCTGTTTTTATTTGACAGTACCAAAAATCATGTAGATGCTTTTATGCTGGAAGACGTTGCATCCATGTACGACTTTGATAGTAAAAAATATAGGGTTGTTGACGATTCGATTTACAAGGATCGGCTGGATACGGTGAGATACTACGCAAGCCGCACCACGAAACCGTTTTTATTGGTGGATTATGCTGCAGATGACAGTTTGAAAAAGCAAATAAGACGCCGTTTGGACACGCTGTCATCCCCCTACTTTATAAGCAATATCGAGTTGGATACATTGTTGCCGGCAACCGCGATCTATCCCTGATGAAGTATTGGTCGGATGAGGTTTAAGATAGCGATCTGGTGTCTGGTTAAAGCTTTTTTATTCAATGAAATTTGATGAGCATCGATTTGCAACTTTAGCAAGTTAATAGTTAATAAATGACCATACCGTATCCCCTGGAAATATTATTGGAATTCGGCCGGCTGGCCCTCTGGTGCTGGATACTGTGCGTGCTGTTAATGCCGGTATTTCTGCCTGCTTCTCGGGCACGGTATTCGTCCGACCGTCTCGTGTATGCCTGGACGGGATTCGCGGGGATATTGATCGCCGGAGTATTTGTTCTCACGATGCTGCAGCTGTACGATTTTATTGGACTTGCCATCTTTTTGCTTCTGATTCCTTTGATGAAGGTATTGATTGAGGGGGGGGAGCAAGATGAGTTGGATAGTTATCTTCGCGAAAGAGAGAACCGGTTTATTGTCTGGCAACTCAGGTTGATCGAAACCCTGAACGCGTTTTACGTCCGCAATAAAATCAAGGAATTTGCAGAAAAGACAGAAGAAGCCGGATTGGATAAATTCAAATCCGTTAATCGCCTTTGGGCCGCTGCGGTTTTTACAGTGGCGGCCGCGGCTGCGTTTATTAGAATGGTCCCTGTGCTGTGGAATGCCTCGCCGCTTACCAGAGATTGGTTTTATATGGTTCAGCGCACCAAAGAGATCCGCTTACAACAGTATTTTGAATCGGTTCCGGATCCGTCGGGCACTTTTGCCCTTACAAGTGTCTTTTCCATGCTGACCCAGTCGTCGCCCGAGATGGTATTACACCTGGTAGGCAGTGTAACCGCATTTTTCATGACACTGATAATATATTGGGCTATTCGCACTATACAGAACGAACGGGAGCATTCGTTTGGTGCATTGTTTGGCGCCGTTGTATTTGCCCTGCTTTCATCTTCCCTTCTACCTATTTCGCTTGTTCAGCAGGTGGAAGCAAATTCGCTGTTGTTGGGGTTAACCTTTTGTGTGCCTTCGATCCTTTTTTATTGGCGGTATGTGTCGACCGGGGAGTTCTCTTATGGGGCCTATAGCATACTGGGAAGCATTGCCACCGGTTTAACCAATCTATATGTGTTTTTGATGTTCCTGGCACCCGCCTTTTTACTATTGGGGATTAAGGGAATTATTCAACGTCGCAAACTTGGATTTGACATCATTATCTCCTGGTTAGTACTATTGCTGCTGATGGTGCCGTATGCCATAGTGATATTTTATAATGATATATCACCGATCGATTTTCTCCAGCATCAACTCATACGCCCTGAAGTTTTTCATTACAGTCCCTCTCTCATTGCCTCCTTTACGACGTTGCTGTACCTGTATGCTGCTGCCGCCGGCGTATTGTTCGTGGGATACCTGGTTGAATACGGGATCTACCGGCGTTTCCGACAAGCAGAGTTTATGGTAAGCCTGACGTTTTTGATAATGAGTTCATTATATTTCCCGGAGTTGGGCATGCAGAATGCCTGGATCGATCTTGGGCAGCTGGATTTGGTATATGCTGTGGCAGCTCCTGTCATCTGTGGTTTGTTTATTTCAGCGGCTATTCGTTTGATCGCCTGGTCGAGCAGACTGGAGACTGCACAACGAGCCCTGTGTGGAGGAGTATTGGTAATGTTGGTGACAGGAGGATTGGTATATCAAACCGGGGGCGTAAAAGTCAAAAGTGAATATCCGAAAACGGTGCCGGACGGTTTTTTTGAAGCCTACTATAAAATCGTCGATGAGCGAATGCCTTATTCATACAGTATCGTTGCACCATCAAGCCATCAGACGCTGGCTACAAGCCGACACTATTTTATGGATTATACCTATTTTTTAAATCAATATTCCAAAGTGGACTCGCTGTATTTCAAAGCGAGGGAAAAAACCGAGGAAGAGTTAACCGAAGAGGAGAAATTTATTCTCCCGGCTCCCAGCGTGTTTGTATTTACCGAGAAACCACCTTATCAAGACATTCAAAGGGGAATACTAAGCAACCCCGGGGAAGTGATGCAGGAGGTTCATCAGTGGATGTCGGAATACCGGGTAAAGGAGAATCGCAAACTCTACACCTATTATGAAACTCCCAACGTAAAAGTGTACGAGATTGTCAATAATGAACAGAATTCACGGATTAGTGATATCCTTAATCAGGTTCGACCACGGGAGGAGGGGATACTGCAATGAGAAATTTAAATTTCTTTATAGTGGTACTCGTATTTTTGTCGATCATGGGTTGTGATGGGCAGCTCGAATTTATTGACAGGATGCCGGTCGACAGAGTGACGAGTGTTCAACAGGATTCGGTTCCGCTTGTGTACATATTGAACGATCCATCCGACAGCTTGAGCAGCCAGACTACCGAACAACTGGTAGCGACCCTGAATTATGCCAAAATTCCCTATCAAACAAAGGATGTTTTTATTGATACGTTGGGGGCTGGCAGTCTGAAGTCGGCGGCGGCAGGGGCTGTCAGCAACCGGCAGATAGATTCACTCGAGATTCCACCGTCTGTCGAAACGATTTGCCTCGTTCCGTCGGGATCCGGGGTGCCGGACTCGACCATAGTACCGCAATTGACTCGATTTGTGGGTGAGGGGCGAAGTCTTGTTATGACGAATCCGGTTCCGGAGCCTTCCTGGGGATTTTTGCAAGGGGTGGCTCCTGATGCTTATGTATTATATGATACAACGGCTAGTGGAGTCATCTTTTATCAGGAATTATTCCCGGGATTTCAGGGCGAAGAACGTGCAATATCATCAGGCACCCATGTGGGTTTTAGTCGGAGTGTGTTTAAAGATGGAGTGGAAATTATGGCTTCGGCTCGCAACCGTTCTTCCTATCCGGTGCTGTTGAAGAATCGGGTCGGTCAAGGGAATGTTTTTCTTGTTAATTCCTTTAGCCTCTCTGATAAAGAGAATCGCGGTATGTTGTTCAGCCTTGTATTGAGGTCTCTCCAGGGGATTCCGTATATGGTAAAAAATGTGGGCACCGTATTTTTGGATGACTTTCCCGCCGCTGTTTACAACGAGAAAATGCCCCCGATTGAGAAGGAGTACGGAGCGACCCAGTCTGAGTTTGTAAGCAAGATTTGGTGGCCCGATATGAAAATGTTGGCCGACAGTTTCGGTGTGAATTATACCGTAATGTTAACATACAACTACAATACTACCACGGTCCCTCCATTTACCTTTGAGCATTGGCATGGTGGAGAAGTCGCTGTAAATGGTGATAGTATTGAAGCCAGCAGCTGGTTGGCTCGTGATGTTAAGGAGTCACGGCATGAACTGGCTTTTCACGGTTATAATCACACGTCATTGATGGAAGAGGAGTGGCCGAATAAGGAATTCATGAAAGGTTCGATTGAAGCGGCAAGAAAGAAGTGGCAGATAGGAGAGATAGGAGAACTGCCGAGTACTTATGTTCCCCCTCATAACTATATTGATTCGACAGGACTAATGGCCCTGCAAGAAACTTTTCCCAAGATTCGTTATATGGCATCTACCTACCTGGGGATTCGTGCCGATGGCGGGGATCGTGAATTTGGTTGGGATCCGGTAATGCCGACCCTATTTGATTATCCCCGGGCTTCGGACGGTTATTATAATACGCCGAGTTCCCTTTATCGACAGCACAATTTGCAGCTTTATACCGGGATATGGACGCATTTTTTACATCCCGATGACGTTTACGACATAGGGGAGGAAGGGTTGAATCGATATGGCTTTGAAGCCCGGAATCCGCAAAACCTTGGCTGGCAAAATACACCGGGACGCGGCTATGGCCTTTATGATCTGTTTAGAGAACGGTTGAAATATACTAATAAGCATTATCCACTGATTGAATATAAAACAGCTAAACAGGCTGTTCCGCCAATTCAATCATGGCGCAACCAACGTACTTTTTATCGAAAGGATTCTACTTCTTTGATGGTGTTTCGGCAGGCTCCAAATAGTAAAGATTCGGTTTCCGACTGGTTTATGTACGTGCCGGACCACAGAGTTGATTTGTATGAACGGGAGATAGCAAAGCAGAGTAAACGAATTCGAAGAAGCTCCATCTGGAATGGATATCTATATCAATTTAGAAGTAAGCAGGATACGCTGCGCTTTCCACTAATTGAAAGGGAACATGAAAATAAGGGAAAGACGCTGGATGATTTGGCTCGAGAAATATCGGAATACGAACAACAACGACAAGAGTTTGAGTCGGGGGTCACCGGGTATACGCCCGAGGTTTATGACAAATTGCAGCAGCAGCTGGCCAGCATTTCCCGGCCTTCTGAAGAGTTGCAGCGAAGCTATATTGAGGCCAGCCTGGCAATGGACAGGGTCGATAACGTAATTCCTCTGCTCGAGGATAGACTGGTTAATAACAAAGACTGGAAGCCGATGACCCTGGCGCGCCTGATGACGTTTAACGGGTGGCAGGGGCAATCCGGGGACGTCTGGTCTACCCTGGAGAAGCGTTGGAAGAAGTTTCCGAATGCCGGCACCATGCGGATGAAGGAGCATGTGGTGGACGAGCTGGGGTGGCCTGATACGACCGTTCAGAACCGTTGGTTTAAACGGGAGTATAATGCGAATCCCAATAATCCGAAACTCCTTCGCCGGTATATTCGCCGTTACGAGTCCCCTGAAAAGTGGCCGGATATTCGAAAAAAAGTTGATCGATTAATCGAGCGTAATCCCGACTCCGATACGCTATATGCTTATTTGGTACAACGTTCCTTCTGGTATGGAGAAAGTGATTCGACTATTCTTTCCATGGTCAAACAGTTTCCTACTTCAGCACATGCCCAATTAAAGCCTTTTGCAGACGAGTTTGCGATGATGTTCGCCCGATCCGGAGACTATACGCGAGCCGAGTACTGGGGACAAAAAGCGCACCATTTACCTGTGACAGAATTTTTGTCATGGTATATAGCTGATGACCGCTATTATGCGTTTCAAAAAATGGGACAAAAGGTACTGCAGAGTTATCCGGAGGTTGACAGTTTGCGATCGCTCGTCGGCTCAAATCTTTTTTATGAGGGGTATGAGTCAGAAAGCTACCCGATACTTTATCCTTTGTTCAAACGTAACTACGTTTCATCGGATTTGAAAACGGCGGTATACAATCAGATGCAAGCGCAATCCTACGATCGAAAGAAAGACTTGTATCAGAAATATCCGGCCTTTTTCCCGGATTCGATGGAGAAAAGTTTAAGCCATGAATATATCCGTCGAGAGGCGATGGTGGTGCAGCCCAGTGCGTCAGTTGAGCGCGATAATTTTGATAACGATGTGGCTCGTGTGGGATTGACAGCGAGTTGGGGGAGGCGACAGGAGTATCGCCACCGGCTGACCTCCGAGGAACTTTGGATACGTTCTCGAGCTGGAACCCGCGTACTTTCGGGGCGTATGCACCGCCTGCACTATACTTATCAAATGTATCCCAATATCAGCGGACTTCTGCAAGCTTCGGTCGGTGGGGGCGTGCAGTACGCCGAAAATCGTGGGAGATTTTTCCCAAGCCTGACGGCCGCGGTTTCAGGGGCAAGCCTACGTTCCTTTACCAGTACAACACTGGAACTGTCACCGGAATACACCAATTCGGCCATTGATCAAAATATACATCGCTTACAGGCTGAAGTTTACCGGGAGGATCAGTGGTGGAAGCAGCGTATACGAACGGCGCTGAGTGGCCGAACTCGCTATTATACGGACAACGTCCTGTTTTATGAAGGTTCATTAAAGGCCTTTGTCCCGGTATTGCAAGCGTCCTGGCTGCGCATATCACCTCTCGGACAGTTTTCCTATGCCAGCGCTACTGAAGCACGTCCTTCCGGGGTGCCATATTGGACCCCGAATAATTTGCAAATACGAGGTGGAGGCCTGGAGTTGCAGGTTGGCTCCGGAGAATATGATTTCACCGGACGACTGGAGGGAATGCGTAAACACAATAACGAAACGGGAGTATTTACTACTGTGAACGCCAGTGCAAGCTGGAACCTGAACCCATACTGGTCGGTCGAACTGCAAGGGCGTATCTCGACGAGCGAACTGTACCGGTCCAATTCGGCGGGATTGTCAGTCACGATGCGATTGCCCCGCAAGCTGGAATCCCGATCGGTGGACTATCAAAATAGTTCATCCCGGAGGAAACTGTCATCCGTTGATCAACGTTTGTATACCACGATTTCGAAGGAGGGAGTTGCCGATAAGGAAGATGATGCTGTTTCCTCAATATCGACTGACCACAAGTTGATTGGAGTTGTTCAAGATACGGGGGGTACAAGAAGTTTATATGATATTCCCCTAATTTTAGAACGGAAAGACGGAAGAACTCGTAAAAGATTGAGAACCTATTTTAATGGAGAGTTTTACGCGAAAGGGCTGTCCCCGGGACCCTATATGGTGAAACTTGATGAGGATAGACTTGAGCGATCAATTCAATTGGTTCCTGGACAACAGCAAATCGACATCCCCCAAAATTCAGGAATCGCAATAGAGGATACCATTCGATTTTCCCTTCAAAATGATGCGAGTAGCAGTCAGGATGAAGGTCCCGAATTTACTGTAAAAATCATCACGTTGGACTCACTGGATACCGGGCTTGAAATGCTTGAAACTTATAGGAAGCAGTCAAATCAACCTCTCCAGCTGCGTTTAGACACAACTAAGAACAATTTGCATATCACCACAAGGACCCTGTCTACACGAGAAGAGGCCGGAGAGCTGCAAGATAAAATGCATACGACTTTTGGGTCGGCAACCGTAATCACCCGATTAACGGATGCAAATCTTCAGCCCATCAGGCTGCAGGTTCAAATTGCATCATATAAAAACCGGAAGCAAGCGGAAGATTTACTCGAGGATATTCGGAGTAGGGAATGGTCGATTAAACCCGGCATATCGATCGATCCGGTCCTGGGTGTTTATGAAGTGGTATCCAGCGAATTCGATATTTACAGCAAAGCCATGGATACGTTGGAAGAATTACAGGAAGCGGGTTACGGTGATGCTTTTATCCAGTTTTATCCCGCTAAAACAGAAATCAAAAGGATTTTATCCCTCCCTTCGGCCGGGAATTAGCAATTTTGAATTAAGAATTATGAATTTTGAATTGACAGGAAAACCAAATGGTTTAAATAGTAATTCCCTGTGTTATTTTTTGAGCTGCTTGCAAGCATTAACCATAAAACCGCTGCCGCCGGTGCATGGATATGCCGGCTAAAACGTCCACAATTCAAAATTCAAAATTCCCAAAGGGGTTATTCTTCAACCGGCGGAGCACCCGTGGCTTGCAGAGCTTCTTCGAGTTCCGGCATTACGTTGTTGACCACGTTGTCCAGCCGCGTTTGAATCTCGTCGAGCTGTTCGCGACCGTACTCGATGGTTTTTACGTGCATTGGCGTGGGACCGTACGTAGTACCCAGGGCGCGATAGCCAACGTACATGCGATCGCGCGGGGTAGGGGGAGTCAGCTGACCCACTTCTCCTTTGGCTTTGCTCCCGTTCATTTCTTTGTCGATTTCAAGCAGTGTAGTCCGAGTGTTATGCAAGCGTTGAGCCAATCGAGGCGCTTCCTCATCGGCACGGGTGAGGGCTTTCTGCATGGCTTCCACTTGCTCGATTTGTTCCTGCAGCGTATTCGACGTTTGAGAGAGATTTTGCTGGAATTTTTCCATTGTGCGACGGAATTCGGCGATGGTCTGGTTGCTCGCTCGTTCAAGCGTATTTTCCTGGAGTGGTACTACTTCGAAGGAGATAGTATCACTTAGTACTGTAATGCTGCCGTCTTTCATTTTAGACAAGTGAGCGTGGTAGGTGCCGGGAGTGGCCATGAATCCACCGCTGTACCATCCACCGCTGTACCATCCACCGCGATCGTCCCGTTCCACAAGATTTTTGTTGGGATATTCAAGGTCCCAGTTAATCCGATGAAACCCGGCGGTTGTGGGTCCATCGACTTTACGAACCACGTTGCCATCTTTATCGGTGATGGTTATATAAACACGGGGATGCTGCTGGTGCTTCTCGTCTTCAAGACTGTCCCATCCCGGGAACGGGACGTCCTCATTCTCGTTCAGTTCACGCTCGCGAGCCTGCCGCTTTTCTTTAATGGTTTCCAGTCCTTCTTTTAAATAATAGGTAAAGACAGCACCGAACGGCGGGTTTTCGGCTGTCCAGCGACTGGCTCCCTGCGAATCCTCGACGTCGTCTTCCTCATACCAGTACGCCTTGCCTGTGTCGAACAAATGCGCGTTCTTGGCAAGAATCTTATTATTGAGATCCCGCAACGGGCTGTAATTATCAAGGATAAAAAATCCGCGCCCAAAGCTGGCGGCCACGAGATCGTCATGGTCACGCTGAATAGTGATATCCCGGAAAGCAATCGTCGGGGCTCCGCCCTTCAACTCCATCCATTTGTTGCCGCCGTCGACGGTAAAGAAGATGCCGAATTCGGTGGCGGCGAACAGCAGGTCTTCGTCCACATCATCCTGAACCACTCGCCAGACGAGATGTCGTTCGGGAATATCCTCACTGATTAATTTCCATGATTTACCCCGGTCGGTGCTTTTGATAAGGTAAGGGGCCAGGTCACCGTTTTTATGGTCGTCCATCGCCACGTAAACGGTATTTTCGTCGTGTATGCTCGCTTTGATATCGTTGATAAAGGCCTTGTCGGGGACCTCATCAATATCCGACAGCGGTATTTCGCGCCAGCTGTCACCGCCATTCGAAGTGACTTGAATACGTCCGTCGTCAGTTCCTACATAGATCAAATCTTCATTTAACGGGGATTCACCAATCGAGGTAATCGTGTTGTAATTCGACATTGCATATACATCCCAGGGATTATCCCAGCTGCGCTGTTTGCCCATCACGGGGAGCGTCAGTCGATTCTGATCCAGCGTCAGATCGTCGGATAGAGCTTCCCAGGTGTTGCCCCGGTCATTGCTTCGCCAGACGCGTTGGGAAGCGGTGTAAATGCGGCTGTTTTTGTGAAAGCTGACTTCGACGGGCGTATCCCAGTTGAATCGGTTTGGTTCCTTGTCGTTGGCAACCTGCGGCTGAATGTAAACCTGGTCCCACGTATTTCGATCGATACGGTAGAGGTCGCCTTGTTGCGCTTCGGCATAAAAAATCGAGGTATCAGGCTCGGTGGCGGTATCATGGCCGTCGGCTCCAAGGGTCTTGATCCAGTCATCATTGCGAATGCCGCTTTCGTGATCGGTTCTCGAGGGACCCATGTGCGAACCGTTGTCTTGCGTGCCCCCATATACATTATAAAAGGGTTCCTCGTCATCCACCGCGACTTTGTAATACTGAATGATGGGAAGGTTACTGATAAACCGCCAGTTATCGGCGCGGTCGTGACTTTCATAGACCCCGCCGTCGGTACCCATCAGCAGGTAATTCGGATCGTCGTCGCGGAACGCCATTGCATGGTTGTCGACATGCTTGGCCTGGGTGGGAAGCGTTTCGAAGTCTTTACCGTGATTATGAGAAACTTTGGCCCGTACATCCATCAAATAAATGGTCCCAAAATGGTGTGGATTGGCGTAAAGCTCCTGGTAGTAATGCGGACCGGTTCCGCCGGGGACGGCATCCGACATTTTCTTCCAGCTGCTGCCCCGGTTTTTTGACATGTAGACGCCGCCTTCACGACGATTCAAGGTAATCGTGGCATAGATGATATCCGGTTTTTGCGGTGAGATCGCCAACCCGATTTTACCCATATTTTTGCCGGTCGGCAGTCCATGTTTCAGCTCCGTCCAGTTTTCGCCACCATCGGTCGATTTATGGATTCCCGAACCGGGTCCGCCGCCCAGGTATGCAAACGGTGTTCGCTCGCGCTGCCAGGTCGCGGCGTAGAGGCGGTCAGGATTACGCGGATCGATGACAAGATCGGTTACACCCGTCCATTCATTTCCGCTGAGAACCAACTCCCACGACTTTCCGCCGTCGGTCGACTTGTATAATCCCCGTTGACCGCCTTTATCCCAAAGCGGTCCCTGTACGGCAACCCAGATAATATCAGAATTCTCGGGATGAACGATAATCTTGGAGATATGCTCCGAATTTTCGAGGCCCATGCTTTCCCAGGTCTCTCCGCCGTCATTGCTTCGATAGATGCCGTCACCGTATCCCACATGTCGGCCGCCAATGTTCTCGCCCGTACCGACCCATACGGTATGGGGGTTGTTCGGGTCGATTGTTACGCATCCGATCGAATAGGAAGATTGGTGATCAAAAATCGGCTCCCAGGTAGTCCCTGAGTTCTCGGTTTTCCAGACCCCACCGGATCCCGCTGCTACGTACCAGAGATTTTCGTCATCGGGATGGATTGCTATATCGGCAATACGTCCGGAGGTGAATGCCGGACCGATGTTGCGAAGTTCAAAAGCGTTATAATTGGCTTTATCTACCACGGAACCGTTGTCCTGGGCCTTGAGTGGTAGAACAAGCACAAATAGAAGTACGGAAAGCAGGGAGTATAAACTTGATCGCATAAGTTGGGTGTTGGGTGAATTATTTTGCAGCGTCGTGACAGTCTGTTGTAAAAGATTTCAATTAATTGTTGAAGATAAAACCCGACATTAAAGCGCTATAACAATTCACAAAAATTTAGTTGTGAGCACCGAGCGAAGCGATCCCCACGAAGTGCTCAGAGTGGAACGTTACCCGCTTTGGCGCTCCGAGCAAAGCGATTCCCACGAAGTGCTCAGAGCGAAGCGTTACTCGCGTTAGCGAAATTCGGGCTATTGCTTTCTTCATGAAAGTATAATAAATGACAATAACCATTATTGGATAATCAATCAAAGATAAATGATGATTTTAACGGGTTAAACAGAAGTTCCATTGAAGGGAGTGATTTGTAATGCCGTAAATATTAAATAAATTAGCTGTGTAGGGGCTATCGTAAATATTTGAAAGAACGCCATGCTCTAACAGGGAGTATTATAAGTAAATAGAATATCTTGAAGACCGACATACGACCCGTATTCGGATCTGCAATGAGTCTCTAAATATAACCTAACCCTATACAAGGTTTATCGGATCAATGAAGGGGTATACCAGTACGCTTTGTAAAATATTATCAGGCATTGCCCTGTTCATGGGTATATGGCCTCCGCTGAGAGCAGCAGCCCAGGACTATGATCCAGCGATTACTATGAATCACTCCAATTTTACAGTGGAAACGGCTTTTACCAGTGAAGACGGGTTGCCTGCCAATGGCGTGAATGAAATCCTTCAGGATAAAAAAGGATATATATGGGCCGCTACGTATAATGGGTTGGTTCGATACGACGGGGATCAATTCAAGGTATTTAACAGTTCCAATGTTCCTGAACTGAAATCCAACCGGTTTTTGAGTGTCATGGAGTCTGGAGACGGGACGATTTGGGCAGGATTGGAAAACAGCGTGTTACTTCATCTTGGAAGGGACACGGTGGTAACTTATGATCTCAAGCGGGACCAGGAACCTGTTTATATCAGCAGCATGATTGAAGGAGGGAATGACAATATATGGATAGCGAGCTCCAATGGTCTGTATGTACATGAGGATGATTCCGTACGTAAAATAAGGCAGCTTCCTTCCGAACAGATTTACGATATTGAGATTTCTAATGGTGATATTTATGTACTCTATATGGAGGATTTGTTTCGGGTGGATAACCAGGGAGATATCAAAGAACATATCCTGAAGACCTTGCCCAGCCGAAATATTCGAGCACCGAACCAAACAATTACCTATCTCAATGATGAAGTGTCCGCTTTCACAAGTCTCATTATGAAAAAGGATGGGTACTGGCTGCTGACCCATTCCGCATTGCTGCATATCAAGGATAACGAATATGAGGTATTGCTCGATGAAGTAGATTTCGAACCCCAGATAATGCGGGGATTGGTGAAGAGACCCGGAACAGAAAACTATTTTGTTTACGGGGCCGAAGGATTATTCCTGGTGGATGGGCTGGGAACCAACAAGATTAAGATTACCAAGTATTCGGAGTTATCCGTTATCGATATGTTGATCGATCATGAGGGCTCTTTATGGTATTCTACAAGGGCACACGGCCTTCGCCAACTTATATGGACACCGGTTTATCAGGGGGCTAAGTATAGTGAAGTTCAGGATATTCCCTTAACGGCTTTATATAAGAAAAAGAATGGGCCTTTTTGGGTCGGCACCAATTGCGAGGGTCTCTACCGCTTTGAGAAGGGAGAAGGTCAGAAGATCGGGGTGGAGAGCGGTTGGGATAATCTGTGTGTATGGTCCCTGCTGCACACTGACAGCGACACATTGTATGTCGGGGAATGGGGCGGTGCAGGAATGCAAAAGCATTTTGACGGCAGTAATAACTTTGAAGATTTTTTGCCGGACAGGCTGGATAGTGTTAATGTGGTGTTTTCCATATACCAGGATGATAACGGCGATCTGTGGATTGGTTCATATCAGCAGGGATTGTTTAAGTATAATGGCAATGAGGCTGTCCCGGTTTTTAGTGAGACGGGAGAGCGTGTACCGGCCGTTCGAACTATATATCAGGATAAAAAAGGGAAAATATGGGTGGCGACCGATGGAGGCATTGGATATGTGGACCAGGGAAGGGTGGTGTTGCCGGAAAAGTACCATCGGTTGAGCACAAGGAATTTTAGATCTATCCAAAACGATTACCGCGGGCGTTTTTGGTTTGGCAGTTACGGGGGCGGGATTATGGTTCGCAAAAAGGATGGAAGTGTTCAAGAAATTACTGCTGAACATGGACTGTTGGATGAAACCGTTTCACAGTTGATATTCGATCAGGATGGGGATCTCTGGCTCGCCGGTAATAAAGGGATTTCTTTTATAGAAAGTGAACAATATAACGCTTTCCTTAATGGAGACATTGAAGAAATGAGAGTGGCACAAATCGGTACCAGAAAAGGCCTTCCTGTTCGGGAGACTTCCGGTGGATTTCAACCGTCGGCTCAGCTGGATGAACAGGGACGTTTGTATATTCCGTTAGTACAGGGCATTGCAGTGGTACATACAAACCGAATGGAGATTAATCGCAAGCCCCCTAATGTGATTATTGACGGAATTACCGTGGATGGGAAAAATTACGAGTCCATCGCTCTCGATGCGATTTCATACAACTCCCGTCGCTTTGAATTTGATTTTGCAGCTTTGAGTTTTATTAATCCGGAGGCCGTCCGTTATCGATACAAGCTCAAGGGTTTTGAGCAACAATGGAATACAGCTGCAGAGCAACCGCAGGCAGTCTATACTTCATTACAACCGGGAAACTACACTCTGCTAGTTAAAGCATCCAATAATGACGGATTTTGGAGTCCTGAGCCTGCACGACTATCCTTTACAGTCACGCCTCCATTTTGGGAGGAATCCTGGTTCCATGTAGTATTTATCATAGCGATTGGCGGAATCATATATGGATTATACCAGTGGAGGGTTTATAGCATTAAACGATATAGTCGTCGCCTTGAAGAGGAAGTCGAAGAACGAACTCAGGAGCTGGAAGAAACCAACAGGGCACTCAAGAAGCATATCGATGACAAGAATAAACTCTTCTCGATTTTGGCTCATGATCTGCGCAACCCATTTGCCTCGATTATTGGGTATATGCAAATGCTCAAGCAAAAATTCAGCGAATCGGGTAATGAAAGTGATCTGGAAATGACCAGTGAGCTTTTACAGGTTGCTCGGAATACTCACGATTTGTTGGAAAATTTGCTGCAGTGGGCAAATGCCCGGAGTGGCGGACTGGAACCGGAAAAAGAATCCGTGGACCTTAATCTCCTCGTCTCTCAAGCTTTGGACGCTATTTCTTCCCAGTCCCGATTTAAGAATATTTCCATTGATAATTCAATAACGCCCGGTAAGTTTACGGTCAAATGCGATCCGAATATGATTACTGCCGTCGTACGAAATCTCTTGTCAAATGCTATAAAATTTTCAGAACAAGGGACACAAGTCGAAATTTTTGCAGCTGAAAAAGATGAAGACCTGATTGTCTCGGTAAAGGATTATGGGTCTGGAATCGATGAAGATAACCTGGAAACGATCATTTCTATGAACAATTCAGATCAGAAAACGGGTACTCGGGGCGAAAAAGGTATTGGCATGGGTCTGATGCTGTGCAAGGAATTTGTGAAGAAACATGGCGGAGAAATATGGGTTGAGAGCCCGGCTGACGAGGGAAGCACTTTTTCATTTTCACTGCCTTTAAATAAAAACGGTGAAAAGTAAAGCACCATAACTCCAGGAGGTTGTCGGACTTTCCGGTTCGCAACGAAAAAAAGTCCGTCTATCTCTTGGAGGGAGTTTTAATTAATAGGGCTCTTTGAGCTGCCGGACGCTGCGTTTTCAATGACCGCTTATAATTGGGAAGGTTCCATGCAAGCGTGCGGCATGATTTTTTAAATATGTTCCAATTTCAGTTCTGTTGGAATCTTCTATATTTAGGAAAGGCCATTTACAAGAAAACAAACTTTTAGCTATGAAATCATATCTATCGACCGCGACCAGAGGACTGATAGTGTTGGTCCTTGCAGGAATATGGATGCCGGAAGCTTCCCTTAAGGCGCAGCTTGACACGTTAACCATCGATGGTCGATGGAGCAAGGAGAAAGCTCATGAATGGTATGACCGGCACGATTGGCTGGCCGGGACCAACTTTGTTCCGAGCACGGCGGTGAACCCGATCGAGATGTGGCAGGAGAGTACCTTCGATCCGGAAACGATCGACCGCGAGCTGGGTTATGCCGAGGACCTGGGATTTAACGTCATGCGCGTGTTCCTGCACTACCTGGTCTGGGTCCGAAGCCCCGAAGCGATGAAGAAGCGTATGGATCGGTACCTGGAGATTGCCGACCGCCACGGCATCAAAACGATGTTTGTGATGTTCGACGACGTGTGGGGCAAGGATCCCAACCTGGGTCCGCAGCCCGATCCGGTGCCGGGCCTGCACAATTCGGGCTGGGTGCAGAATCCGGGGCACGATCAGCGGCTCGACAAGGCGCTGTACCCGGTGTTTGAAGCCTACTACAAAGATATCATGAACCGGTTTAAAAACGACGACCGGGTCTTGTTGTGGGATCTGTATAACGAACCGGGCAACGGGAAGCATCCCCCGAAAAGCTCGCTGCCGCTGCTGAAAAAAGTGTTTACCTGGGCGCGGGAGGTGAATCCCTCGCAGCCCCTGGCCGCTGCCGTGTGGATCTGGGATGATCGGTTTGATGAATTGAATCAATTTCAGATGGCCAACTCGGACGTAATCACGTTTAACACCTATGATCCCCTGCCGCAGGCCAAAGAGGAAGCCGGCCAACTGATGAAGCTCGGACGACCCATGATCTGTACCGAATATCTGGCTCGTACCCGGGACAACAAGTTTCAGACTCATATGCCCTGGTTCAAGAAAAATGATATCGGCGCCATTAACTGGGGACTCGTGAGCGGAAAGACCAATACCATCTATTCCTGGCAATGGCCGCGAGAGGCGTCAAACGATTACTGGCGCAAATGGCACGAGCAAGTCCGTGCCAATTATCCCTACGAGAATGGGCAGGTCCCCGAACCCGATACCTGGTTTCACGACATCCTCCGCAAAGACGGCACGCCGTACGATTCGAGCGAGGTAGAGCTGATTAAGAAGTTGACAGGAGCGAAGAAGTGAGTAGTAAAGGGCTCCATGCTCTAAGCTCCAGGCTCCACGGGAATACGAGCCTGGAAATGGTGCGTTTGCCGGTACGTATTCTGAAGGAATATAATCTTTACCCTACAGCTTAATAACTATCACCAGCTCGTATTCCCGTGGAGCATGGAGCCTTTATATCAACTAAAACCGGATTTACTTGACCAATAGCATTTTCTTACTCGCACTGAAATCCTCCGCTTGAAGCCGGTAAATGTAGATTCCGCTGGAGAGGTTCTCGCCGTCGAAGGTTACCCGGTGTTGACCTGCTTTTTTCTTGCCGTTTACCAGGGTGGTTACTTTCCGTCCGAGGAGAGTGTAGACACTTAATGTAACCCGTGCGGGTTTTGGCAGTTCATATCGTATGGTGGTTATCGGGTTGAATGGGTTGGGATAGTTGGCATGTAAATGGTATTCGGAGGGTAACTCGGGATCCGATTGATCGGGGATTTCCACGAACGTTTTGTCGGCATAATTCAAGATCCGAATTCGATCAATCCATCCGTCGAAGTACGGTTGTCCCTCCAATCCGGCATGACCAATGCGAAACGGACCGTCGGTTTGGTTGACGGGCGAAGAAAATGCGGCGCTGGCTTGCTTGATAATCTGTTGCTGGCCGGTTAGCAGCGTGAAGTGTACACTGTCTTGCTCACGCACAAGCTGCGCATGGTACCAGGTAGAATCATTCAAAGCCAGTTCCCTGAAGGGGGAACTGAGTATTTCGCTGGAAAACTTGTCCTGGTAGCTGCCTGCTTCCCGGGGATGATAAGCACCGCCGATCCAGCTTCCGTTTCCTAATCCCATGATAGTAAAGGTAGGTTCCCACCAGATATCGCCAACCGACTGTTTGTTGAGGAGTCGGACTTCCCGATTGCTGGTATCCGACATGCTGAACCAGACGTCTATGGTGTATATTTCGGGTGATAGCCAACGAGAATTGAATTCCAGGTAGGTGGAGTCAGCCGAACGAAATCGCAGGGATCTATCTCCCCGGAGCGCATAATCGGATAATGATGGCTGATTGGTTTTGCTTTCCCAGTTTGCCTGATGTCTGAAGAGGGACTGATCTTTTAACGGTGCACTGGCATCTTCAAAGGTCAAGTCCAATATGGCCGTGTTTTCCTCGCCGTAGTATGCATGGTAAAAATTATCCCCGGACGTATCATTCGGGCTGATTGTTACGGTGCCATAATTATTCTGCGTCTTTACATAATAATCTACAACCGTGCCGGCTTCAAAGTCGGGCAGCGAAGCCGCATAGATACTGTCTGATGACCGCATTTGACGAGTTTCCCACGGTGCGGCGGACCCGGTACGGTAGTGCAGGGTGGGGGCTTGTCCCCCGTTCGATACACGTGCCTGTACATCAAAGGGGCCTTCGCCACTGTGGACTGCTCCAAGCTCGGTGACATTATTGATGACCGGTGGATCCAAGGTGACAGCGTAGTTGTATAACGTTATATCGTCGATGTGTCCGCTGAAGTAGGGATCCCATTTCGTTCCGGCATGGGCCACGCTGAACACACCATTAGTTTTTAGCGGCGGACCGTCTACGTTGGCCGTCCCATGGGCATCAATAATACGGTTTTGTGCGTCACGCAACTGAATATAGGTGCTGTCTCCGGTGTGGTATTCGTAGATAACCCGGTACCAGCGACCTGCTCGAACGGTCGTGTCAGTCGTAGGTTTTTCACACTCGAGGCAGTTGGAGAAGCTGTAAAAGCCGGAAACCTGTTTGCTTTTGTTAATTCGGACATCAAAATTGGATATCCACCAGAAGGAGGTACTTGAAAGACCGCCCTGACGGGAAACCAAACGTTCGTTTTTCCCGAGTAAATCATCGGAGGGCTTGAACCAGAACGATAGCGTGAAATCATGAGCACTCAGGAAGGGCGAGTCGAGGGCCAGGTAGGCGGAATCCTGCCGGCCGAAATACATTGAGTGTTTGCCCTGAATCGCATCCGTGGACTTTTCCGGCAAGGCCGAAGTACTGCGGCCTATAAGTTGGACGTTGCGGTGAAAATCAGCGTAGGGCGATTGATCCAGCGGGATCGGCAAGCTGGTGTCGGATCGAAACGTTTCGAAATCGATATCCAGTAATTGATCATATTTTTCAACGATACCCAGCTCATAGTTTGGTGCGGCGTCATAAGAGCCGGCTCCCTCCGGCTTTCGCGTTATGAAGTTTTGATCACCGGAATAGACTTCCACGTAGTAGGGGATAATAGTTCGGGAGGTCCGGGGGGATATGGTTGCGGTGTACTGTCCCTGCAGGTTACCCTGCTGCATGGTTTCGGCATGCCATCCCTGTTTGTCGAGATAGTGAAGCCGGACCGTCGGTTCATTTCTTCCCGTATGAAAGATATAGGTATCAATTGGGTAAGGTTCATCCGAGATAAACTGGTTGACGTAGCGGGTAACAGATTGAATCAAGAATGGCCCGTCCAATGCCGGATAATTCCAGATCTGAACCTGGTCGACTAACCCTTTAAAGCCGAGTTCGGACTGGTAGCGTCCTTGTCCGATATAAAGAGGGCCATCCTGGTTGTAGGGGCTGACATAAAGCGGTTCGATGGTGTGGCCGATCCGTCCGTCAAGGTCAAAAAGCTGAAGGGATACGGCGTCGCTGGAGACCATGTACACCGCCCGGTACCAGGTATTGGGTTGAAGCGTCGTATCCACTGAAATGGAGTGACTGAACGTGGATCGGGCTGTCAGCTTATGGTTCTGAAAAAGCAGAGCATAGTTTACTTTGGAAGAGTCACCGGCAACTTCTTTGGCCAGTAATCGCGCGCCGTCTTCAGGAAGTTCGGAGGTCGTCTTGAACCAAAGCGATATGGTATAGGTTTCATCGTTTAGGAGAAAAGAATCCAGCAAAAGGTCGTTTTGTCCATCCAATTCATAAGCATATGAACCGTCCATGGCATCGTCCGAATATATGGCGTTCCCCGGTCCCCCGAAGACTTGCAGGACATCATGATAAATCGTACTGTCAATCGGAGCGCCGGATCCCTGTTCAAAACTCAGTTTCAGGAGTTTGCTCTGCGGTGCTTCGACGACGGTGTGGTACAATTCGTCTCCGGGATACCTTCCTTTGGAATTGCCGTCTATCTCAGCTGAATAATAGTACTCCATGACAGTACCGGCCTGCAAATTGCTCAGGGTGCCGCGGTAAGTCCCGTTGGTGTCTGACGGAAGCTCCAATTGCTCCCATCCGTTTCCCTGGTTGTAATTGAGATAAACTCGGACCTTTTCACTCCCGGGTCCATACCAATCCACTTCAATGCCGAAATGAAGGGTATCATCGGAGCTGATAGTTTTATCGATCCGCACGGCGTTCTCAAAGAAGGGGATTTGAACATTGGAATACTGTCGCACCGTATTGCTGATCCACACTTCATCGATGTTGCCGATCCATTTTTGATTGGTACCATTGCCGTTTTTCGGGTTGAGTCCGATATAGAGCGGCTTATCAGTGTTAGTCGGATTATCGCCTCCGGCACCCCACGATTTTTTATCGGCTGCCAACAGGTTTCCGTCCCGGTCGTGAATCATTTGAATAACGGCGTCCCGACTGGTGTCGCGAATATAAGTAATATGATACCAGCGGTCGGGCTGAATGATGTCGGGGTTGGAATTCAACTCAAACCAGTCATTTTCATGCCGGAAACCCGATTTCAGATGACCGTCGGGATAGGGGGCAAAGTACCAGTTGGAGTGATAAAAGGGTGAACCGGGTTTGTGGAGAATACGGGGTCCTCCATCGGTATAAGGTGAAGCCCATTTGTCAGCACGAATCCAGGCATTAAACGTCCAGTTATTATCCAGATCCAGGTCGGCCGTATCGGGAATAGTGACTGCATTATACTCATCACGTTCATTTGCCAGGTATAAAGAACCGCCAAAAGAAGAGTCCATACTGCTGTCCGGCAGGAAAACATGCGTCCCGACTTGGTCGGCCTGCTGCGCCACCTGCATGCCGGATTCGACTTGCAGATTACCGTCAAAATGCATTAAAACCACCGTGTTGGAATCAGCCGAATAAGGCACACCAATGGTAGGTAGCTGACCATATCCATTAAGTGGATCGATCAACAAAAAGGATAAAAAAACTAAAGTGCCGGTAAGTAAAAAAAGTAAACGTTTCTGTATCGGATTCAAGCCATATATGAAATTAAAATTTGGAGTGTGTATTGGTTAGTAAATCAACAAGTCCCTAATACAGTGTGCGGGCTGAGGGATAAATAATGCGGTGATAAGGTTAAATAAACGGCACGCCACCAGGTTTAATAGCTCTATTTACATAATAGGAAAAAGAAAGATAAAAATTAACCTGGAAGGGTGATTTATATTATTAATTAAAATATGCCCCAAATTTATTTTCAGATATATAGCTTTCCCATCCGAATCGGAAAGTCCGAGGGAGCCTTAGTGGCTATTTACTTGAGTTGCCGGGAACCACCATATTACAGGCCCATATGCACGTGGAGCATGGAGCCTGGTACCTGGAGCTCTCACTTAGGATTAGCCCGCTAATCCTAAGTGGGTAGATCTATACTATTCAACTCTTGAGTCAACTTGATACCATTTTCAAAGTTGCGGAGTCCCATAATGGAGATATTGATCCCCATGGGGATGGGATTGGAGAGATTCTTATTAACCTCTACCATTTCTTCCCAAATTTGAAAGCACCAGTCGAGGGAGGTGGCGACAGGATCGTCGCTGTCGAGGATGTATTCTTCGGTTTCCTCCGGGATATAGACTCCAAGCCAGCGAAGGAAATCGACGTCTTTTTTACTTGAGATGGGGGAGAAGCTCCAGAATATCATTGGCGGGCCGTATTCCTCTTCCTCCAATAATTCTGAGAAATCTTTCAACAGGGATATCGGACTTTCTTTGTCATATACAATCTGTGTGGTAAAGAAGTCGGCTCCTGCTTCACGTTTGTGGAGCATACGTTCCGGCTCGTCAAAATCTTTGCGACGTCGGGTAGGGATAGTAATGTTGCCGACCTTCAAGTTTTTGGGCTCAATACCTGCGTCCGAAAACTTTCGCCGGCCACGATTCAGAAAGCGTTTTACAAAGCGGTTGCTTTCGGAAACCGACGGACCCGGGTAGTCTTGACCGGATGATTCGCCACCTACGAAAATAATATTTTTGATATCAAATTCGTCATGGGTCTCAAGCAACCACTTTTCATGATCTTTGGGGGCATGCTTGACGCATACGCGGTTAATCACGTAATCGGTGTCCACATGTTCGCGCAATGCCTTCACGTAATCTCTTGGCTGAATCCTTTCTTTGTGCGGTTGACGTCTTTTACCTTTATCCCCCTTCTTGGATTCCGGTTGAATCTCGGGAATGTTTAGCGCATCTACTTTGGTTTGATCAAATAATTTTTCCAGGTATTCACTGTGTTGTTTTAACCTTTTATCCTTATTGCCTTTTTCGGGCGGTACGATTTCAAATAATACGGGAAAGCGATCTTCAAAAGAGGATATTTTGTTTTTCGGTCTCAGGAACATATGATTGGAAAATTTTTAAATAATTGCTTTTTCAATTCATCCGAAAAAATCATAGAAGTCAGTGCAAAATGCCTTCAACAAGCCAAATAGCGATCCTTCATGTGGGCCTTAACGATGGAAAAAGAAACTACATAATATAAGAGTACATATCAACACAGACAGCGGCTCTTTATTGCTGTTAAATGTACCGGTTGAGATAAGTAAAAACGGGCAGCGGTTACCCCACTCGGAAACCCTACTCGTTTGGCGACTGCTATATTGATAATGCTGCAAACTACACGATATCAGTAGTCTTTGTTCTTGGCTCGAAAATTTTAATACTATATAGCCGCTGTTTGTTTTTCGCTCTCGGGTTAAAGTAGGGGGGACAACTGCTTTGACTTTCGTTTATAGGGTCGTATCATATTGTTTATTGAAATCTATCAACAAATGATTCAATGTTATGAAAACCTGGATGCTGGTAATAGTTATTTTGGCTGTCCATTCAATAAATGGGGTAGTTGGACAGGTTCTCTCTGAATTTGATGGGTCCAAGTTGGAAGAGGGATCTTTTTCCTATGATGTTACTATGAAAATCGGGGAACGATCGGTTGATTACACGATTACACGAACAATTAGCCGAACGATCACCAAGGGGGAGGAAGTCTGGTCGGTTGTGGATCAAACCAGGGCTCCCGCGGGTACGTTGGCAGATACGACTTACATGGATCGCTCCACGTTGTTGCCTATAAGTCGATCGGCTTCCGGACCTTATTTCATGCAAGTATCATATTCCGATACGGGGGCGGTGGGATATATGCTGTTTCGCGGACAAAAAACCATGATTGATACGACGTATGACAAGTCTGCCGTGTTGGCTAGCGATGCCAATTTAAGGATGGCGATCGCGTCCATGTCGCTCAATCCAGAATTTATGGCGGGTGTTACCATATTTGAAGAGCAACCTCGCCGACTGGTTGATTATCTTCTGCGGGTTGATAGTAAGAAGACCTTGAGTATCAATAACAAAGCAATAGATACCTATCTAATTAGCCTGACTTCAAGTGACGGTAAAATATCGGGTGAACTGCATGTCCTGCAAAATGCTCCCCACTATGTAGTTAAATCGAGCTTCAAGCGGCCCACCTCTAATGGAACACAGATCGTGACCAAGACCCTGACGTCAATGTGTATTGAAAGCAGGGAATTTTGAATGGATGAGGCTACCGAAGTTTATTTAATTATTACAAATTTGCCTGTTTGCGTGTTACCGGTTTCCTCGTTTTTGACGGTAAAGAGGTAGATTCCACTGGCAACGGCCTGGTTGACTTTGCTGGTCAGGTTCCAGTCTTCAAATCCGCGGGTGTCACTTTCGTGGCGCAGCGTTTCCACAAGACGGCCCGAGAGCGTGTATATTTTGACGGTGCTTTTCCGCGGCAAATTGATAAATTGAATACGACGGTCTTGTTCCAGCCAGCGTTGGCGAGTCGGATCCGGGCGTTCCCATGGCGGAGACGAATCGTTATAGTCTATATCACCCCGATATGGGTTCGGTACCACGGCCACTTGTCCCACGTCGTCTGGCGGTTCTGTACCGGGGGTAATTTCCAGTGCATTTCCACGCTGAGAAGATTCCTGGGAAGGGAACCCAAGTACGGTATCGGGTTTGGAGAATGCCGTAACAGCGTAGTAGTATTCCACATTATTCATAAGGCCGGTATCGGTGTATTCTCGTTCTAAACCTGTATTGAGTCCGAACTCATTGCCGGCCAGGTCATATTCGGCCAAAAGAGTCCACGGTCCGCTTGCACTCCTTGTACTTTTGTAGACCCGGTAACCCTCAAACGGCTTGTCGATGCTGTCAGATCGATTCGGATCGACAAAATCTTCCGATTCTGAACCCCATGTTAATTTGATCTGCCGATCACTGGGTGTAACGGTGACTTCAGGCGATGGTGGCGGAGAGGGAACGGCAAAATCCGGATAAAGCTGATCGATGAGGCGCGATTTTTGTAAAACTTCCTTTTCAGTAAACCCATAGACGGTAGCGTACTTCCATTTCAGAGTATCCCCGACGGTCAGGCTATCGATCATACCGAAAGAAATAATCGCCTGTGTGTTAAGGGGTTGTGTTTGATTGCTTTGTATCTCGCCGCTGCTTACTTCTTCATACCGACCGGGGTCACGACTCGATTCGGTGCCTCCCCATTGAAAAGTCCACTCCAGATCTTGATTGTCGAGCTCGGGAGGTGGCATGATTTTCAATCCCATCGGCGTGTAGGGATCCGGTCCCTCATTACCCGGCGCATCATGGGCGATGACCATATTATGGCTGGGATGGTAAGTAACATAATCATCCTGTATCGGGGAGTTGCCGGTTACAAGTCCGACTTCCGGATTAAAGTAGATACCGGTCCAGAAATCGTAGAGTGATTTTCGCTTTGGAATTACATCCAGGTTGAAAATGATGAATTGATCCATCGGCGCCGAGGCCCAGGCCCAGCTTCGCTGGTAGATATCGATAAACATGGGATTGTGCTCGGATGACCGCAGTGAGGATTCATTGTAATCATTGTATCGGGTGATAAAGTCCTCATCCGCATGGGACACGTAATTCGGATAATAGGGATCCGTTGGATCTCCGATATCCACGGTATCTCCTCGACGGACTTCATGAACCGTATCCCAGGGTGCGCTGCTGAAACCGGAAAGTTCATTTTCTGAGTTCCATTCAAAAATACGAACGGTGGTCACCATGGTATCCTGTTT
This sequence comes from uncultured Balneolaceae bacterium, assembly GCA_913057825.1. Lineage (GTDB taxonomy): Bacteria > Bacteroidota > Rhodothermia > Balneolales > Balneolaceae > CAJXOW01. Next base: position 24,616 of record CAJXOW010000014.1, read on the forward strand.
GTTCTTGGATAAACTCGCATAAAAGGGAGCGACCGCTGCATGGTGTTCAACAAAACTGCCGGGCGGAAATTCAGCATTGATCAGTCCGGGATATTCAGGAACGGCAAAGCCGTGCAGGGAACCGCGATTATTTACAAGTTCCGTAACCTGGCCAATGCTGTGCAGTCCCCAGTCAATGGTGATGAATTGCCCCACGGCTGGAGAGGATACGAGGAGCACGACAAAGAGAGAGAGTAAAGGTTTGAAAATACGATTCATAAGAAAATACTGAGAAGTTAGTAAATGGGAGAATCTTAAAAATGAGTGTACGACGGTTGTTTCAATACGAATTAACTTACTTAATTTACGAAATATAGAACAGTTTATTGGACATATTCAGAAAAATATCTTCCATTTAATGAAACGGTACCGAAGAATGCGGACCCATTTGACGTTAATTGCCTCTGAGTATAAAAGAAAAGAGGGGCACATGGTTAAAATCTGTTAAAAGGGTAACACGCTGCTAAGTCAGCAGAATAGCTATGAGAGCGCCCGGAATGACGGCTAGAAAAAGCCCGATAATCAATTGCAGGCTCTCCTTCCATCCCACGAAAAATGCAAACAGAAATCCCTTGACGAGCGTGTTCATGATTGAGGCGATGATGATGCCGATGGTGGCCACTTGAGTATTGAGGTCTTTTAATTCCAGCCGGGCCAGCGAGAGGGTGATTGCGTCGACATCCATTAAACCGGAAACGACCGACAACACATATACGCCCTGATCTCCAAATCGAACTTGCATAGCTTCGGAAAGGAACAGGATTAATGCCAGTAAAGCTCCGAATTTAAGAGCCGTAGGCAGGTTAAACGGGTTGTCGATTTCCAGCTTGGGGTCGGATTCGGGTCGATCGCGGTCGCGCAGGAACCACGCTCCAACCACTAAAACGCCAATAAAAAGGGTGGCAACCGGTATCCAGAGGGTGTTTAGCAGGCCCGGGTTGACCACTGATACTTCGATCAATACCCGAATAAACATAATCGAGCTGGCGAACATCACCCCGCCCATAAAGAGTGTACGGCGGGGTTGCTGTCGGGCGAATTGGGCGAGGCTGAGCGTAACGGCCGTCGAAGAGGCGAGTCCACCGGTGATGGCCGTTACCATGGTTCCCCATTTGTTGCCGACGTGTTTTATGGCAAAATATCCCACAAATGAAATTCCACAGATCAGTACCACCATCCACCAGATCCAGTAGGGGTTCAGGGCGTCCCATGGTCCATATCCTTTATTGGGTAAAAGGGGCAGCAGTACAATCGAAATAATAAGCAGTTTAATCCCGGCATATATCTCTTTGGTTTCGATATTGCGTACCCAGCGGTGTAGAATTGGCTTCATGCTTAACAGAGCTACTACCAGTGCGGTAGCCCCGAGCGCATACACGTAATAGCCCAGTGCAGCCCAGGCCCCGAGTGAGAAAGTAATCATCATGGCGAATTCGGTCGTTGTACCGATATCATCTGATTCCCGGGTTTCAATTATGTGGGAAACTATAATCAGGGCTGTAACGGCTATAAATGCGGCTGCAAGCACCCAGTCACCGATTTCATTCGAAAGTTGGGCCCAGATGCCGCCGAGTAGGCCGATCAGGCTGAATGTACGCAGACCGGCGACCCGATCCCCTTCATCCTCTTCACGTTCGCTCCAACCCCGCTCTATACCTATAAGAAGACCGATAGCAAGCGCTGCCAGAAGTTGTAATACTACCTGGTATTGTGGATCCATGTGCTCCCCGATTTCTTGTTACAGCTATTGAACCAATATGCAAATACCGCCTCAATTCGTCAATCAGAATGTTTAGACGTCGTTGACGCCCCCCCCGGACGCTCTCCCGACGCGGGCGGACACCGGTACCGAAGCATTTAGTTTTTCGGTACAAGAGCAATGATACCTTTTAACATAACAGTATTACTATACTTATTATACGTGCATCCGATCAGAAAAACTTTCGAGCAAGGAACCGGTGCCCGCCCGCGCCGGGAGAGCGTCCGGGGGCAGGGAGCGGCTGTGTGCGGTAAAGTTGTGGTTATTTTATAACCCGGGGGTGAGATTTAAATATCTCAAACCTGAAAATTACGGGGTAGTCATCTCAGGATTCAAGCTTGTCCAGTTGAAAGACGATCGGCATGGTGTATTTGACCTTTACAGGGTGACCCTGCTGGATACCCGGTCGAAATTCGGCTTTGCTGATAACACGCAGAGCTTCTTTATTCAATCCTGCGCCCGGTCCTCGAACGACTTCGGGATCTACTACATCTCCCTGTTTACTTACTACAAACCGGACGTACACTCGTCCCTGGATACCGGCTTTCTGTGCCATTTGCGGGTATTCGATCATCTTGTTAAGCGTATCGAGTCCGCCGATCAATTTCGGTTGCTGTTCTACCACCGTGAACACTTTTTCTTCCGGCTTATCTTGCTCGGGCGGTGGGGGCATCTTCATTTTTTGTCCGGAACTCAGTTGTTGATCAATTTGCGCCAACTCTTCCCGGGCTTTTCCCTCGATAATTTCATTGTTGGGGACTTCCACCGGTGGTTGCGGTGACGGCGGACGCGGAGGCTCATTTTTTTGCATGGTCCGCACCACTTCTTTTACATGGATGGTTTCCTGTTTTTCTGCTTCGGCCTGTTTGCTTTTATCCTGCTGCTTATCTCCCGCCATATTAATATTAAAGGCGATGACAAACAACCCGATTACTACGGCAAGTGATGTTCGCATGATTAAGTTATAATGTTTCTTGAGATCATGCTTTGGATTTTTCTGACGTAACCAAACCCTCATAGTTAATTATATTTTGATTTAAAAAGTGTTATATAGATCGATTTTCTGCTTGGTTTGGTATACCGTACGAGCTATTACGCAATAAGTTTCAAAAAGATTCAAGGGGAGTTAGCAAAACCGACGGGTGTTCTTCAGCCAGAGAAATTCAGCCGCTTCTTGCCTTGGTGAAATAGGAAGCCTTTACACAAATGCAAAGATGATTATTCCCGGATAGCCAATAAGCTGAACAACTCAAGTGCTTCAGAACGCCCGTCGGCTTTACTATTTCCCCTTGAATCAGGTAGGGCGGCATTAGGGTGCAATATACAAAACGGGCGTCCACTGTTTTACGGTGGACGCCCGTTACTGTTGAAGGGCAATTGAAGCAACTATGTTAACTTGACCTACTTCACGAGCAGCATCTTTCTCGTTTTCGAAAAGGAACCTGCTTCAATCCTGTAGAAGTAGATCCCGCTGGTAAGCGATGCGGCGTCGAACTGCACGCGGTGGTAGCCCGCTTTTTGAGATCCGTTCACCAATGTACGTACCTGTCGGCCGAGCAGGTTGTAAACCGTCAGTTGCACTTCTGCAGCTTTCGGCAGAGCGTATTTAATGGTCGTCGATGGGTTGAAGGGATTGGGATAATTTTCGCTCAACTGAAACTTTGTCGGAATCGACTTCTCATCTTTCAGATCGGTGGACTCCAGGATCTCGATACGCATAGGGAAGAGGATATTGCGTTGGTCGGGATCGTTGGTCACGACCTTCAAGGTGTCGCGATAACTGCCGGCGGCTACCCCCTCCGCATTCACCGAAATGGTGATACTGGCAGCGTTTTGCGGTGACAAGGATCCGCTGGCCGGTTGAATATCCTGCAGGTACGGCGGAATGGTATCATGACTAGTTTGCTGCATCGTTTGCTTTCTGCGCAATGGAATGGATGTTTCGGTAAAGGCGGGAACCGAAAAGTCAAGTGTGTCCGGTCCAGTGTTGGTTATACTGAAGTTGTATTGTTTGGTTTCCTGTTTACTGAGGGTATCCTTCATAAAAGTCAACGATTTGTTGATGTCAGCTTTAGGATGAACACCCGGTTCTACATAAATACGCCTGTACATGCGGTTGTTGGTTTCGTCGAACTCCGGAACACGGTCGTTATAATCCGCACTCATAATCAATACCACCCGCTGCCCGCCGAATTGATCGGGAATAGGCGCCCCGGGGGCAAAGTCTGCAGCGAGCCCTTGCTCGACGTTTAGGCCTGAATCAATCTGGACCGTGGAAATAAGTTCTGATTCGGAGGTGATCGAAGAGTCGGCCGACATGTACAGGCCGATGCTGAATGTGGAATCTGTTGCATCACTTCCGCCGTTGTAAACAAATATCTCTTGTTCGGACAAGGGAAGAATGGTGCCGGCTTCCACCGTATCACCACTGGTCGATATCCAGTCTGAAAGCCGGATATCGGATTCGGGTAGTTCGGTTACATGAAGGCGGACTGGAACACTGAATAAACTGTCTCTTCCAGTAGCATTCGTGCGAATCAAGAGTTCTGTGTTGTATGTTCCGGTATCAAGATTTGTGGAATTGAATCCAAGATTAATATTGCTTGATTGACCAGCTGCTATGGAACCGGAAAGACTGCTGATTTCCAGCCAATCGGAACCGGGTATAGATCCCTCCACTTGCCAGGTGAGTTCGGCTTTACCGGTACTTTGAATTGTCAGGGTTTTATCCGCCGAATCCATTTCCTGAACAATCGCCTCAAAATTTTGTTGTGATAATTCGGCAGCCGGCAGATCGATGGGATTGGGAAGCTGGTACTGCATAATGCGTCCTTCATCCTCCGACTCGCCGTTAAATCCGGGAGCGCCGGACATAAATTTTAACTGTCCGTTGACCGGCATAATGCCCGTGGACCGACCGAGGCTGCTGTTCCCGTCCAGGTTGTCAGCTCTTAGATTACCACGCAATTGCCAGGAATCCACACCGTCGGGCTGTTGAAAGACCAGGGCTTCGCCGCCGAAACTATCACTGTTAGTCCCGGGTGCACCGGCCAGCAGGACCATTCGTCTTGAGGACTTGTATAAGTCGAGTGACTGACCAAGTCCGGCACCGGCTGCTTCAAGATCTCCGGTCAGCAATTGGCCGGGTGACCATTGAGTCAGTTCGTAGTCGTAAAAATAGGTTCGTATTCCACCAGTTCCGGTAGCCTGACCGTTCAAGCCGGGCATACCCACCGTTAAGACAGGATGTCCTTCATTCCAGTCCAATGCTACTGCACTGCCATACTGGGGTCCCGGTTCTTCGCTTTCTGACCTCAATACTTGTTGAGGGTTCCAAACACCATCGATGTATTCATAGGTGACGACATGTCCGGCCGCATTCGAATTGTCCAGAGCGGGAGCCCCGACGGCAAGCATCGTACGATTGCCGTTGGTGCTAAGACTGATCGACTGACCAAAATTCAAACCGTCCCCCAACTGTTCGGGATAGATGGTGGTTGAGTAGCTCAGCCCGGTTGAATTTGCCCGGTATATAAATACCATTCCGTTCGCCGTACTTCCCTCGTAGTCGGTGCCGGGAGCTCCCACGGCAACAAAAAATTCGGTCCGTTCCGAACCGGGAATCGGAACGGCATCTATTGCTGCTCCAAAGTGGCTGCCGTCCTGGTTCGCTTCGTCGGCTACCAGTCCGTTTTCCTGAATCCAGCCCGTACTGGAACGGCTAAACAGGTACATTCGTCCTGTGTAGGCAGCGTTTGTAGTTTGCTTGTATCGATTTGATCCACCCGGAGCACCTGCAATCAGTATTGGAGTTCCATCGCTTAGCGTAAACACATCCATCGAGCGACCAAAGTTTGCTCCTTCGATGGTCGTTTCCGGAGATACTACTCCGTCCTCGACAATGCCGGTCTCAGTTAGCCGATACATCGGACATCCCCCGGAATTTCCGTCGCCTATGCCGGGACTGCCTGTACCGATAATACCGCTGTTGGGATCGATGGCAATTTCCATTCCCAGTAAATCCATCTGAGCTATCTGTTGATGTTTGTAGATCTCTTCCGGAGTGGGAGCCGAACCGGGGACATGCCCCACGCGGAAATTGGCCCTAACGGTACTATTGTCTACGCCAAAGTCGCTCGACGAAAAGGTAATATCCCCCGAATAATTGCCGGTACCCATCTGGTCGGAACTGAAAGTTGCGGTTACTTTAACGGAGTCGCCCGGACTGATCGAACCGGTGGTAGGACTCAGAGAAAGCCAACTTTTCGACTCACTGGCCGACCAGTTCAGGGTGGTGCTGTGCTTATTTACAATAGTAATCGTCTTCGTACGATCACCGTGTGTATGGTATTCGGGCAGGATTTCACCGATTTGATGAGGCTTAACGGGGATATCCGGGGTAGCATAGTGAGCAGTCATGGTCACATCGGAAGAACCGAATGAATGTTGGATGGTCCGATTATTAGTGGCATGACTGCCATTCTTATCCCAGTTGGCGAATACATTCGTGCCCACATATTGGGGTGCCGTCACATCTATATTGCTTCCCTGTGCGTAACGTCGAGTAAAGGATGAGGATCCGTTTTCGTTTCCATCCGCATCTTTGGGATCCACAAACATATAGACCCCGCTGCCGGGATTGGTGGACTGTATAGTCGCTTGCTGGGTGGGTGTAATATTTACCGCAACGGCATCCCGTCCGTCAGTATCGTTGTTACCGGTGTTCTGATCACTGGCGTTGATGATAATGCCTAAAAATTTATTGCCGGTAACGCCCATCGGAACAGAGACCTGGTTCGCGTTGACGTTGACGTGCGATTCGGCTCCGAAATTGTAACTAAAACTCTGGGTGCCGACGTGCGTATCGGAAGTGGTAATATCTCGGTCATCAGACAAGTAAAAATCGATGTTCCAGCTACCGTTATTGCTCACATTTGCACGATTGGCAAGCAGGAAGGAAATATCCCTTATTTTGCCTCCCTCGATGGTGCCGTTGTCATCGGCCCGCATTCGCATGGCTACTACGTCGAAGTTAGAGGGGCGACTGTTGGCAATGTCGTTGTTAATCGAATTAAATCTTGTTTGGGTAATTCGTGCATATCGAGTCCAGTTATTGGAGCTGCTGGAGTGAACGCCATACTGAATACGCTGACCGGTTTGGAAAAAGCCGCTGCCGCTCTGGCCTTTTTGTCCGTCACGATCATGGTAAAGCGCACGAGTTTCGGTCAACCAGAATTGTGAGTCAAAACTGCCGTCCCACGTGTACATAATATTTCCATTGTAACCGGATTTTTCCGAGGGGTATCCGGGACTGGCAAAATGGTTGTTGTAGAAGAAGTCATTGTCACTGTCATATCCGGTCCCAAAAAAGCCGGTTTTGAATCCGACGGGATAGGTCAGATGGACCCATGCAATATCGTAGTTGAAATTACTGTTGTCGATCCAACCATTTAATGATACAAATTGATCGGCCTGGATGGTTCCGTAAGGGGTGTTTCCTGCATTAAAAGCCGGCGATGCGTCAACGGCCGTGGCATCCCCTCCTTCATCATCGGAATGAACACAATGTCCGGCGGTAAGCACCCACTCGTAATCGATGAGTGCACCGGAACATGCGAAGGTTTTTCCATTGGGGAAGGTCATGGTGAGTCGCACCGTCATGCGCCACGGATCTGAATCGGGTTGATTGACCTGGGTCCACTTGTCGAATATCTGGATGACATTTCCGGTCGAGTCGGTTTTTGTATCGTTTTGCTTAAAGGGTTGTGTACTAGGAACTTTTACTGTACCGTTAAATCCGGGTCGGAAATCAGATGTTTTCTCTTTTGTGATTTCTGGAGCCGGACGGATAGTTCGTTGACCGGTTTTCAGCTCGACTTGAACCGATCGACGGTGTTCAGTTCGCTCAGCTTCCGTCAAGTTGGCATCCCGCAGTGAATCTACGGTTGGAACCGGCATGGCGGGGTATTCAGAAGGGGTGATGCTGTTCAGGGTATCGCGAGTTTCAAAAGAGATTTCTGACTTGGAGACTTTTGCTGGCTCGGTTTGAGCAGTGGTAGTCTCCGTTGATTGGATTTGGGCATTGCTCTGGACAAGCGGAAGCAAGGCCAGGGCAAAAGCTAATATAAAAGAGAGGGTTCGATCAGACAGTAGCATGACTAGTCGCATGGATGAGCAGTTTTTTTGATTGAAAGATCAACTGTTATATTTGAAGACGACCGGACAATGGAGGGCCCTAACCGGTCTCATTTTCCCCACTCAACCCTTTTGATGATACTAAAATGTGTTAAAAACAATGGATCTTAGTGTAACTTGTTGCAACATATAGAGCCTGCAATAACCTGAAGAAATAGGTGATGAGAATTTTTCGATCTCATCTTGATGATACAAGATCCCGTTTTTAACGTCCGTCAACAGCTTAATGGCTCCTCTGTACTGACCCATTACAGAGTTATCTGTTTAATCACAAAATGAAATCTCTGAATAATAAGATTTTAATGCAAGTTTAATTCGCAAAAAGCTTGATTTATTATTTTTTTGGAGTTATTTGATGTTGAGTGCTACTAATCTAAAAACCAGGCTAGATGCTTCCTTATAAATGGCGCCGGAGGGGTTATAAACTTCGGCAAAAAATGAAGCAATGGCGTCGCACCCTTGCATTCTATATTTTTGATTTCGATACGCGGGTGTATGAAATTAACCAGACGCTCGAACCCTATTTGAGAGGGTTTTCTTTCGTTTTGGCGCTGACGGCCCTGGCGAGTGTGATTATACCCTACGGATTTAATATCGAGGGTACTGCGCTTCAATGGCTGGAATGGGTGGAAATGGGTGTGCTGGCCGGGTTCGTGGTGCAGTACTTTTTCCGTCTCATGATGACACCAAACCGACTGGAATTTGTCCGCTATCGCTGGATGGAATCTATCGCTTCGGCTATAGCGCTGGTTTTCATCGGACAATTGTTGTTTTACTTTCTCTTCAAGCTTGGCCGGGAGGTTGACCTCTTCGGATTTACGATTACCTATGCTGCGACGATCGCGGTAATCCAGGGATACTTGATTTTCTTCATACTGGTCAAGTCGCTGCATGCGCTGCCGAAATTTATAGCGCGACAACGCAATACCGGGCAGTTCCTGATCCTCAGTTTTGCAGGTATTATTGGGTTCGGGGCATTGATGCTGATGCTGCCGAAAGCGACGGTGGCGGAAGGGAGCATGTCGCTCGTGAACGCCTTTTTTACAGCTACCAGCGCTATTTGCGTTACCGGTCTGATTGTGGTAGACACAGCGACGCATTTTACGCTCTTCGGGGAGTTGATCATTTTGACTTTAATTCAACTCGGCGGACTGGGAATTATCACGTTTGCCACCTTCCTGGCGTTATTTGTGAGTGAGGGATTTACCGTGGGACAAAAAAATATCCTGAAGGAAGTGGTCCGGGAAAAGGATATCCGTTTGATCACAACGACGCTGAAACGTATCGTTGGTCTGACGCTGACGGTAGAGGCCATCGGAGCGCTGGTTTATTATTTCAGTTGGTCATCACAAGTGCTGCCGGAAGGTGAGCGACTGTTGTTTTCGATTTTTCATGCCGTATCAGCTTTTTGCAACGCCGGCTTTTCCCTGTTTACCGATAGTCTGGCTGATCCGGGAAATGCAACGAATGTACCGGTTAATATTACTACCATGTTGTTGATAATTCTCGGGGGACTCGGATTTCCGACCATCTGGGAGCTCCTGCATCGCGGCAAGTCGGGAAAAAAACGATGGTCTGTCCAAACCCGCATCATATTAATAATGACGGCTGTATTACTGGTGGGGGGTACCGTGGGATTCTGGCTGCTTGAACAGTCGCACTTGCTAAAGGGGGATTCATTTGCAGATAGCTTGCTATACGCTGCTTTTCAGAGTGTCACCACCCGAACGGCAGGATTTAATACGCTGGATATCGGGGCCCTGGCGCCGTCCACAACGTTGATCGTTATCCTCTTGATGACCATTGGTGCCGCCCCGGCTTCGACGGGCGGCGGCATTAAAACAACGACGGTCTATGTTCTGTTTTCGTCTGCAGTCAACACCATTCGAGGTCGAAGTCGAATGGAAATCGGGCATCGAACCATCCCCGAGCCGGTATTGCGGCGGGCCATTACCTCGTTGACATTGGCCTTTATTTGTCTAACCATAAGTACAGTGCTATTGTCGGTCGTGGAGGATGCGTCTTTGATCGATTTAATATTCGAGGAAATATCGGCCTTCGCCACCGTCGGGCTTTCCCGGGGGATCACATTTGATCTTTCCAAATGGGGCAAGTTAATTATAATGGTTTCAATGTTTGCGGGTCGTGTAGGTAGTCTAACGTTGGCGGCCTCGTTTGTGGCAAAACGTGATAATCGAAAATATCGCTACCCGTATGAATCTATAATGGTTTCATAATAATTTTGAAGGTAAAAGATTATGGTCGAACGAAGAGACTTGAATTTTGCGGTCATCGGATTAGGTGCGTTTGGTACCACGCTTGCACGAACGTTGGCTCAAGAGGGAGCATCCGTCATAGCCGTAGACAACAAGATGGATCATCTCGACGAAGTGAAAGATATTGTGACCGACACCATCTGCTTCGACGCTACCGATCCCGATTTGCTTAAGGAACACGGAGTAACCGAGGTTGATGTAGGTATTGTAGCAATCGGCGAGGATTTTAAGCCGGTCGTGCTGGTGGCCATGGAAATGCTCAGTGCCGGCGTCGAAGAAGTATACGCAAGGGCGGGGTCAGTGACCGAGGAACGAATTCTTATGCGGATCGGGATTACCGATGTGATTCATCCCGAACGTCAGGTGGCCGAGCGGATGGGAATTTCGCTGCTTCGACGAGGTATGAAGGATATATTTGAATTTGGCGGGGGATTGGCCATGTTTGAAATTGAAGCCCCTGAGTCATTCACGGGATATGCTCTGAAAGAATTGGATCTGAGATCTCGATTTGAGGTAAACTTGATTACGATAAAACGGCCTCTGGATCAACCGGAAAAGGAGGGGGAAGAGGAAGAAACGGATATGGAGGAAGTACAATATGAACCGATCGGAATCGTACGTGGTGATACAAAAGTACAAGAAGGCGACCAACTCATATTGGTAGGTACCAAAGATAAAGTTGATAAATTATTGGATCTGGGCGGTTAGTTTTTTTAATAGTTATAATTATGATGTGAATTTTGCCGGTTTGATAAAGTGGTAAGTCTCGGGTCAAGCAGTGCATTAGCTACTTACAGGATACCGCAAAATATATTGATTATGAACGTAAGATCATGTACTCTTAAGTAGCAAAGGGAGTTGAGAGACTGGAAATCTGGCAGGCTCTTACATAAAAAATAATTATAGGTCTAACTGAAAAACGATAAGGTATTGCCGAAATCTGCATTTAGCGACCGGGAGATGTTTAATTCGTTGATGCAGCATTTCCCGGATACAATTTATTTTAAAGATACCCAGGGAAAGTTCGTCTCAATAAATCAAAAGCAAGCCGACATCCTGGGAGTTGATTCGATCGAGGAGGTGGTGGGGAAGACAGATTTTGACTTCTTCCCGCACAACCAGGCCCAACAGGCTTATGAAGACGAACAGTGGATTATCGAAACCGGCAATGCTATACGCGATAAGGAGGAAAGAGTAACTCGGGCAGACGGCTCGACGATATGGATGAGTGTGACCAAGATGCCGATTCGCAACGATGAAGGAGAGATTGTGGGGATAATGGGGATATCCCGTGATATTACAGCTCGTAAAACGGCGATAGAAAATAGTGAAAAGCAATATCAACTGTTTCAACAATTATTCAAAAACTCGCCGGTTGGTATTGTTTTCCTGGATGAAGACCAGCTGGTACGCGACATCAACGAGAGTTTCAGGCGGATGTTCGGGTACAATCTTGACGAGATAAGCGGACAAAGCCTGGATCAGTTCATCGTTCCTGAAGAGAAAATTGAGCAGGCACAAAAGTTGACGGAGCATGCCTTCGGGGGCAAATTGTTTAAAGAAGAAGCTACTCGCCTCCACAAGAACGGATCCCGGGTTCCCGTCTTGATTGAAGATGTACCGGTGAGAGTTGGCGGGGAGATAATTGCGCTCTTTGCCATGTATATTGATATCTCTGAACGTAAGAAGTACCAGGAAAAGATTGAAAACAACCTCCGGGAAAAAAGAACGCTGCTCGAGGAAATTCATCACCGGGTTAAGAATAACCTGGCCATACTCTCGGGGTTGCTGCAACTGAAAGGACTGGAAACTGAAGATCCCACACTGCAGGAAATTCTCCAGGAGAGCCAGTCGCGCATTCAATCGATGGCCCTGGTACATGAGAAATTCTATGAATTTGATTCTCTGGCGGAGATCGAGCTGAGACAATACACAAAAGACCTGGTTGAGACCCTTCGGCAAACCCTGACGATGTCGGAGGAGCAGGTCCAGGTGAACCTGGATGCCGACAAAGTTCACCTGGATATTCATCAGGCGGTGCCGCTGGGAATTCTGTTGAACGAAATTCTGACCAACGCCTTTAAATACGCTTTCCCGGATGGAGAGGAGGGGGAAATTAATATCGATATCAATCGTGAGGGCAACCACGTAAGTATACAAGTACAGGATAACGGCGTCGGCCTTCCGGAAGATCTTGATATGGAAAATTCAGAAAGCCTGGGTATACGACTCATGCATGAGCTCACCGACCAGCTGGAGGCCTCCTTTAACATAGACAGCGGTAATTGGGGCACTGCCATCAAAGTGGAATTCGAAATTTAAACAAATCCTTTCAACTTATTAAAACGATTATAAGCAGGCAGGAACTTTTTTAAAAAGCGCTTCCATTTCTTAATATATTTAACGTAACTTTAAATTACGCTAGATAAGTTTACCTGCACGGATAGAGCAATAAAACCGAATATTATATGAAGGAGAACTTTTATAGCAATAATGATTTGTCAGCATGGGAACTATTACTAGACCATCCATATGAAATTCTAATTAAAATTTAAACGATCATGAGTAAGGAAAAAGGTGTTAAGGGTGTCATTGGTATTTTAACAGGCGGTGGAGATGTCCCCGGGCTGAATCCAGCCATTCGGGCAGTAACGGTGCGAGCACTGCGGGAAGGTTATAAAGTGATCGGAATACGCCGTGGCTGGGCGGGATTGATCGATATTGACCGGGAAAATGAAGAAGCGAATCGCAATAATTATCAAGTACTGAGTGAAGATGTAGTGAACAAGGCGGGACGCACCGGCGGGACCTTTTTGCATACATCTCGCACGAATCCGCTGAATGTTCCCAAAGACCAGGTGCCGGAGCATTTGCGGGATGAGTATGACGATGATATCAATGATCTGACCGAGGAGGTGTTGAAAAACCTGGAATATTTAAATGTTGATTACCTGATACCTATCGGGGGAGACGATACGCTGGGCTATGCAGTACACCTGTACAGTAAAGGCGTTAAGATGGTCGGTATCCCCAAAACGATGGACAACGACGTGCCGGGGACGGACTACTGTATCGGATTCAGTACCTGCGTGAGTCGAACCGTATCGATGATCAACAACCTGCGTACCTCGGCGGGTTCCCATGAACGGTTCCTGGTGGCCGAGGTCTTTGGTCGCTATGCCGGCTTTACGGCTATGCTCCCCACCATGGCAGGTGCAGCGAACCGGTGCGTAATTCCGGAGTATAAATTTGACATGGATCATCTGACCGAGCTTTTGATCGAGGATCGCAGGAAAAATCCCAGTAACTACTCGGTGGTACTGGTATCGGAGGGATCAATGTTTGAAGGCGGGGAAATGGTCTTCAAGGATAAAACCAGCGACCAGTTTGGACATAAGAAGCTGGGCGGTATCGGCGACCTGGTGTCGGAGGAGCTGAAAAAACGTTCCCAAAAATATAACAACGGCAAGAAAGTCAAGACGATTAACCAAAAGTTGGGGTACCTGGTTCGGGGCGGCGACCCGGATGCGATCGATTCGATCGTTCCGATGGCTTATGGTAACCTGGCTCTCGATCTTATATTGGAAGGTATTCACGGGCGACTGGTAGTGCTTAAAAACGGACGGTATGACAACGTACCTATAGAAGTCGTAACCAGTGCCAATAAAGTGGTTAATGTCGGTGAACACTATAACACCGAACGGCTGCGCCCCTTCTACAAGAGCTTCGACATGAAGCCGCTGTTCATTATGACCAGCGAAATGCAAGACCTGGCTGAGGAAGCCCGTCCCAACGGCTAAATAACTATAAGTGAAAAAGATCTCCCTATGGATGCCTGTTCCCGATATCTTTCGGGACAGGCTCCGACCACTGCCGAGGGAGTACAATGAGGAGGACTAAAAGTGCAGCCAGAGCAGAAGGTCACTGGATCAACGATGAAAGTAATCCGGCGGCATCATTCGATGAGGGTTTTCATGAATTCCAATTTTCCAGCTCGTACCGCGCCCGGCACTTCCGGGTTTCTTCTACGGTGCAGCGGACTAGTCGACATCCGGTACCTTTGAGCTTCTTGGGAGCTACAACTTCCACCAGATGTTGGGCGATGTTTTCGGCAGTCGGATTAAAAGGCACGGTAATGACACCATCAGGATCGATCTCCCTGAGTTTGTCCAACAGCGGATCTTCCTCCCAGATAAGCATGCGATGATCGTAATGCTCGTCCAGCCAACTGCACAGTTTTTGTTTAATGACGCCAAAATCCATCACTCTGCCCAATTCATCGGTCTCTCCTGCAATAGTGAAGTGGATTCGGTAATTATGTCCATGCAAAAAACGGCAATCGCTTTCGTGTCCGCAGACCCGGTGTCCACAGCTGATGTCATGATATCGTTCGGCAGTGATCATGGTTATATATTATCAAATGGCTACAATAGTCATTGGCCCGCTTCTGTGCGGACGATATTTATTACGGTAAATAGAGAGATTATCCTACTCAATTGTTGTCTATAAAATGAGCAAACCTTGGGTTGAATTCAATCTAATAGTTCACAGTTTGCCGGACTGCCAGTTTTTCTTAAGTTGGAGCCATATAATTTCAACTCAATAGTTTATGACTTTATGAAGACCCAACGGTTATTATTTCTGTCGAATATGATCCTCATAGTCGGGATAGTGATGCTGGGTACCACTGACCTGCAGGCCCAGGAAGATGAGAAGGATGTACCCTACGTCCCGACCCCCAAGCCGGTCGTCGAAAAAATGCTTGACCTGGCGGATGTTAAATCGGGAGATTATGTCATCGATCTTGGCTCGGGTGACGGTCGTATCGTAATTCAATCGGCGCGAAGAGGAGCTGACGGACACGGGATCGAAATTGATCCTTCCAAGATTCGGGAAGCTCGAGCCAATGCTCAACGCGCAGGGGTGGATGATCAAGTTCGTTTTTTGGAGCAGGATCTGTTTAAGTCCGATATCAGTCGTGCTTCAGTGGTTACACTCTATTTGCTGCCATCCATTAATTTGAAGCTTCGGTCGATATTAATGGAACAATTGGAGCCGGGTTCCCGGGTGGTGTCTCACCGGTTTGACATGAAAAACTGGAAGCCGGATCGACAGATTACGATCGAAAACAAAAAGGATGAGCCGGGATTTCTTTTTGATCGAACCACCGAGTTCACGGTATACAAGAAAAATCATGAAGTGTATTATTGGGTGATTCCGGCTGATGTGCAGGGAAGTTGGTCGTGGGAGGCGGATGGTCATCAGTTTGAACTTGCCGTCAACCAGAAATTCCAGGTGGTTCAACTCAACTTGTCACGCGACGGCGAATCCATCCAGGTGGATAAAGCCAACTTACATGGGAAAAGATTACGCTTTCAGGCGGAAACCCGTCAGACAGACTACTTGTTTAACGGACGTGTTGAGGGCAATACTATTGAAGGTATGTTACAGATCCGCGATGGAAATAAATCGACTGTCAAAACCTGGGATGCGTATCGTGATTAACTGAAATTCAGTGCACTTTGAAGGTCCGGACGGCGTTTCCGAAGCATTAAAATTTTCTGGGCTTCTTGCTGTAACAATGTTGATCGCAATTATGCAAATGATCTATTCATTGCCAACTAACGAAGAAAAGTTTCCGAGCAAGGAAACGCCGTCCGGATCTTCAAAGTGCGCTTTTAGTTCGATTCAAGTATCTGAACGACTTCTCGGTGATTGTTGTCTCGGGCAAAATCGAGTGCGGTGTCATGGTCTTCATCGGTGATGTTTGGATCAGCTCCGTGGTTCAGCAGGGTTTTAACAACTTCCGCATTTCCTTCGGCGGCGGCAAACATGAGAGCTGTCCACCCCTCTCCGTTGTCGATAAGATCAGGGTTGGCGTTATGATTTAATAAGAGGTCTACGGTATCCGGAAATGGACCGCTGGCAGCAAAAATGAGGGGTGTCCGTCCGTCTTTATTACGTTGATTTACGTCGCCTCCCTTTTTTAACAGCAGCTTAACGAGCTTGAAATGACCATTGTAGGCAGCAAGCATCAACGCCGACTGTCCGTTTTCGTCCCGGGTGTTTACGTCAAATCCTTGTTCAAGGGCAGAACGAACTGAAAACATTTGACCGTGAAATGCAGCTTGCAGGAAGTCCTGGGTTGTCATAAGGTTTGAAAAAAGTTGATTTAAAAGGGATTATATAGATAATATACCGGGTCGACCGGTCCAGACATTCGGTTGATGTGGTTAACAGAGACGCTTTTAAATAATTTCAGATGTAGAAAAAGAATAGGTTATTTGAGCTATGATGGCAAGTCTGTATTAAGAGGGGGCGGGTACTGGGGACGGATAAAGGAGGGAACAACTGTCAGCCGAAATAAATAGACAAACCTGTCTTACCCGATAACAAATATTCGGTTAATCTGTATCCTTTTTTTTCAAAATCGTGGCGCTTTGATATGGCTGGATCTGAGGGATTCAGAGGTAAAACCTCCAAATCCGTCAGACGTATACGAAATCATTGCGCTTTTGCTAGTTTGGGTTGAGTATGGGCGAACGTTCGAATCATGTTTCGCCCGTCCAGGCTTACATACTGAGCAACGATGTAGAGCGCATTGGCAATATCCAGCTTTTTCTCGTTAACCAGGTAGGCCAGCAATTGTTTTTTCAACGTTTCAACTAACCAAACATCCATCGCTTTTTCCTGAAGATGCAGGAGGGGAGCTTGTACCGAATCCGGTGATTGATTCAAGCAATTTTCTATACGTTCACAATTTTCTTGAATATAGAATTCAGAATAACCCAGTTTCTGCAGGGTTTTTTTGTACAATCTCTTCGCCCGCTCAATATCCTCCGACTGGTGGATATTTTTTTCACGAATGGTTTGGATAAAACGCCACGTTTGATTCTTGAGTTCTTTTGTAATCATAGTAACACCCTTCCTTAAGAAATTTGAGTGGCTAAATTACCATTCCCCGAGCATTCACTTACATATATAGTTTAATCATTCTCAAATAAATAATAAAATTAATTTTACATGTTTATGGCATAATTTTGTTAAATTATATAGACGATAAGATTTATATTATAAAACCTCATTTGTCAAACTGTTTCAAATTTACTGCAAATTCCGACAGCTGTCGGAGGGGGGATGTTATTGGGGCCGATTTTCACTAAATAGCACCGCTATGCTATGTTAAAATCGGATTTGTTCGTTAGATTGAGATAGACCGATAATCGGGCTAGGAGAGAAGAGCCCACAAGGCGACTACGATTGCTCCGCCGGCAAAGGTCATCAGTACGGCGCGGCGGCGGTAGGCGTCGAGCTTGTGATGGGTGATGGAGTCGGGAGGCGCATGTTGAAATATTTCGCCGCCAATTTCGCATTCCGGCAGGAAATCGATGGCTACGTGGACAAAAACCCCGGTAGCAAATCCAAAAACCAGGGCGTTAGTGATAGCATGTTCGGGGAAGGGGAGCATGCTAACCGGCAAAGCGGTAAGTCCAACTGCGCAGGCAGGGACCAACATGGGGAGGATACTCAGGTTTCGTTGTGCCAGGCGGCGTGCTCCGGCATATCCGGCCGGACTTTTATGCGAGACGATAGCAATTCCGAGTAGAAGTCCCAGTTTGGGCATTGCAGCATAAACCGATCCTATAATCAATCCCGCCATCAATGCGTGCACGGAAAGTTCCAAAACAATAGGCGCCGTAAAGGCGGTATGGTGCGTGAGATTATGGGTAAGTGAGTGAATTGCATATCCGGCCATTACTCCGAAGGCAATGCCGAGTCCGCCATAAATCGGATGGTGCCCGATCGCCGCCGGTACAAGAAAAATACAGGCGCTTGTGATCATAGCCCCGCTTGAAAGGCCGTAACCCGATATGAGACCGGTGAGAGATTCCTTGTCTCGCTGGCTGTATCCCAGGGGAAGGGCCAGGGCCATAGCCCCGAAAGCGATCCAGGAGATCGCCGTTACTTTCCAGAGATGTTGGTATATCCCCGCTGCGCTGAGTCCCAGGAATAACAAGAGTGCTACCACTACCTTGCGATTGGCAGCAAGGGCTTTGATATTTGTTGTATGCAAATCGGACATGTATGGTTATTGACTTGAAACACCGTAAAAAGACGCCTTAAAAATACGTACTGCTCACCGTATTAACAATGTGAATGTGAGGCGGAACCATGGTGGAAGGCTGACAGAAAGTCCGTCAGCCGGCCAGTACCGTTTGGAGCGAGCTATGTGTAATTTTACTGATCGCCGCATTTATCGCTAAAGTTAGTGCATCTATTATATAGGTAACCGGCATCATGATTATGATACCGGTGCCGGGAGCAACTCCTTTAACTTATTCAAGAAATCGAGTCCACATTATATGAAGCAAATTGTCAATATCGCCGACGGCGGAACGGAGGTCCTTAAAATTCAGGAGTCAACCAAACCCACCCCGCAATCTAGTGAGATATTGATTCGGATCAGGGCTGCCGGACTTAACTTTGCCGATATCCAGGCAAGGAAGGGGCAGTACGCTGATGCTCCATCGAAACCCTGCGTTATGGGATATGAAGTGTCCGGAACGGTTGATGAGGTGGGAGAGGGCGTTGATAAAGAGTGGAAGGGAAGGCCGGTAGTGGCCATGACCCGATTTAAAGGTCAGGCTGAATATGTCGTTGTTTCGACTGACCAGGTATTTGAAAAGCCGGATTTATTGACATTCGAGGAAGCTGCAGCGATTCCGGTTAATTATTTGACAGCTTACGTTTTGACAGAAGTGATGGGGGGATTAAAATCGTATGAATCGATTTTAGTGCATAATGCAGGAGGAGGGGTGGGACTTGCAGCGGTGGATATATCACGACATATCGGGGCGAAGATTTTTGGTACGGCCAGCAGCCATAAACATGAGATTCTGAAAAGTCGAGGGATAGATGAGGTCGTGGATTATAACAACCATGATTGGCTGGATTGGATTCGATCGAAGACGAATCAGCAAGGAGTAGAGTTGGTTATTGATCCACTGGGCGGGCGGCATTGGAAGAAGAGCTATAGAGCGTTGCGAGCCACGGGTCGCCTGGGCATGTTTGGAGTGTCTTCTGCAAGCAAACGTAATACGGGACGCTGGAAGGCTAAATGGGATCTGCTGAAAACCGTGCTTAAAATGCCTTTCTTTCATCCAATCCCGCTCACCAATAAAAATAACGGCGTTTTTGGTGTGAATCTCGGACATCTCTGGCACGAGACCGGTAAAGCACGACAATGGATAAACACTATCAAGGAGGGTATTGACGACGGCTGGGTCCGCCCGCGGGTGGACCAAACATTCCCGTTCAGCAAAGTCCAGGAGGCACACCGGTATATCGAAGACCGCCGAAATATCGGCAAAGTGGTTCTAATTCCGGATTACGAATAGTCGTTGGATTTTGCAACAGAGGCTTGCAATATCCAATTAAGTCCGGAAGAGAAAACGCTAATTGGATCGATTATAAATTCAAAACAGGAGTGTAATAGTTGTTAGGGATTTCCTATTATGAGATTTGGAAACATGATTAATTACAGCTTCTTAATAGAGAGCCGCTAATGAATTGGAGAAAGGTACGATTTTATCACTGGGCCGTCTGGATTTTCCTGTTTCTGCCCGTATTCTTGTACCTTTCAGCGCCCCCTGAATTAGCAAGTGTTGGGGGAAGGTTCGGTGGCGGTGGACTCATACCTCTCTGGAGTACTCTGAGTCAGGTGACGGGACTGCTGGCATTGACCGCCTTATCTTTATCTTTCGTGTTATCCTCCCGGTTTAAACCACTGGAACTTCGTCTCGGGGGATTGGATAAAATGTACCGGCTGCATCACCGCCTGGGTATTACGGCATTTGTGCTCATTATACTCCACCCTCTGCTTTTTGCTATTCGTTTTATACCAGAGCGATGGGGACATTTTGTCTCGTTCTGGGGTCCGTTTCACCGGGACTTGTCCATGAATATTGCGGTTTTCGCATTCTGGCTTTTCATCATACTGATACTGCTTACGCTCATCCGCAAATTTCCCTATAACTGGTGGAAACAGACGCACCGACTGATGGGATTGGTGCTAGTCGGCGCCGCCTGGCATATGCTCACCATACCCGAAACACCGGGGCGGCCGGTAGCCCATTGGTCGAATGCCACTTTGCATTATTACCTCCTCATTATGGTCATCGCGGGCGTGACAGCCTATCTTTATAAATGGATATGGATTCCGCTAGTGCGGGAAAAATATCGCTATCAAATAACCGGGATTAACCGTATGCCTTCAGGCATTATGACTGTTCAAATGAATCCGACAGGGAAGCCGATGTCGTATCAGCCGGGCCAATTTGCATTTGCCCGTTTTGAGCAAAACAATTTGTCGGACGAACAACATCCGTTTACGATTTGCTCGCCTCCCGGAATCGAAACCACAAACATGACCGTCAAAGTACTGGGCGATTTTACTAAGAAACTGTATGAAAATTTGGAGGAAGGAACGAGAGTTCGCCTGGAGGGACCCTATGGACAATTTAACTACCGGGAGGGAAGCAGAAGACAGTTGTGGTTAGCGGGGGGAATTGGCGTGACACCGTTTGTCTGCTGGCTCCATGATATGCGGATAAAAAAGCTGTCTGATATCGAGGTCGATTTTTATTACTGCGTGCATAATCGTGAAGAAACTATTTATCAGAGTGAAATAGAAAAGTGGTCCCGGGAACTTCCGGGCGTCCGTTTCCACCTGGTTTGCACTGGTGAAGAAGGACGGTTGAAGGCAGATCGGATTGCGTGGGATGAGAATAACCCGCCGGAAGTTTACTTATGCGGACCGGTTCAATTTATCCGGGACTTAAGAGCACAACTCAATCGGCGGGGTATCCGGGAGGGTATGATTCATTATGAAGAATTTGAGTTTCGATAGGCGTGAAGTGAAATATTTTCGGAGGTGGGCTGGCTATCCGGATTGTAACGATAAAGTGAAGTTCAACTTGTATTATCCATCTCGCCTTTGAAGAAGGATCCATACCGTTGTTGCATAAACTGTTCCAGCTCGTTTTTGTCGGTATTCCATCCAACCAACTTGGCTTTGTGGAAATGATCCGATTCGACCAGCTTTTCCTGGATCATGATTTCCGTCTCTGCATCACCCAGTCCGCCGGGGATATCAAAATGAGAAAGGCGGATCCCGTCACGTAGTTTAAGAGCGACATATAGTTTCATAACAGAATAAAGCTCAGGGTTTTGAAAGTTGCAATTACGTTGCGCTTTATGTAAAAGTAGTTTCCCTGGTTATAAGGGGTAACATGTAATGAGGCAGGTAAATTCATCAAACTTCAGTGGACATCGGAAGTCTTTTCTGCCTCACGTTAGAAACCATATATAATATTCTCCGGGTTAAATACTGTCAAGTGGCTTGAAACAAAGATCTTGCACTCATGCAATTTTGCAAAAATTTACATTTGCATACATGCATAACAGCAAAGTTGGTTAAGAAATCCATATCTGTATGATGTCATCAAATTAATTTTTTTACGTTTCAAAATCATCTCTGTGCCCGTATTTGATTGTATGTCCAAGAAATTCTTTGCTCATCAGAAACTTTTGGTATGGTAGTTGCATTTCATGTACCCAGGCAATGTAAGTATATAGAATAAGATTAAATCTAAATTTCAAACAGTATTACTAATAACACTAGATTTACGAACTAACTATCATGAAAAATAGACACTATACTATGAAAACCTTTAAAAACTTCATGGGATCGCTGCTGGCACTATTGTTGGTGGGATCTCTAACTATAGATGCGCAGGCTCAAAACAAACAGTTACAAAATTTCCGACCGTACAATCAGGATGGAGTGAATGAATTTGAAGCGCTGGAAATGGATACCACCGAATTTGACGGTGTAAAAGTTTATATGGGAGGCGCATTTGCCCAGCAGTTTCAGTCATTGGATCATTCCACGGAAGCTAATTTGTCTCCGAACCTGATGCCGGCGGATATCGGACCTGGCTTCAACCTTGCAACGGCCAACCTATATATGGATGCTCAGTTGGCAGATGGTATTCGAATTAGTTTGACGACCTATCTCAGTTCCCGTCACCATGCGGAAGCCTGGGTTAAAGGTGGTTATCTTCAGGTCGATGAATTTCCGATGCTGAAAAGTAATGCGGTGGATGGTTTGATGGATTATTTGACTTTGAAAATTGGTCACATGGAAATCAACTATGGGGATACTCATTTCCGCCGAACCGATAATGCCCGTTCCATCTATAATCCCTTTGTAGGTAACTTGATATTGGATTCATTTAATACTGAAGTGGGAGGAGAAATCTATTTTACAAATAACGGCATAATGGCCATGCTTGGTATTACCAATGGTGAACTGAATCCGGGTGTTACAAATCCCGATACTAAAGCTCCTTCTATAATTGGTAAATTGGCTTATGACAAAGAGTTCGGTAATAAGAAACGATTCCGTTTGAGCGGTTCTTACTATCATACGGCGAAATCAGCAGCCAACCATCTTTACAGTGGCGACCGAGCTGGTGCACGCTATTATAGTGTTCTCGACGGTAGTTATTCTTCGTTCAATCCCACTAATCCCGACCCAAACTTTCGGGCTCCCCGCATTACCCCGGGCTTGAGTAACAAACTAGACGCTTTTATGATCAACCCGTTTTTAAAATACGACGGTCTTGAGTTGTTCGGTGTTGTGGAAACAGCTACAGGGAATGCCGGCGTCAATGCACCGGATAGAACCTGGAATCAATATGCGGTGGATCTTATTTACCGATTCTTGAAAGACGACCAGGTTTATATCGGCGGACGGTATAATTATGTGGCCGGTGAATTGGCCTCCAGTGGAACCGAGGTTAACGTCGATCGTATTCAAATCGGCGCTGGCTGGTATATGACTAAAAACATCTTGATGAAAGTTGAATATATGAAGCAGACTTATAATGATTATCCTTCTGCCGACCTGTATCACGGAGCAGAAGTAGACGGATTCATGGTAGAAGGAGCCATCGCTTTCTAATAAGTGTTGACTCCACGTAGTACCCTCGTAAAAAGGCTCGGTCGATTCCCCGACCGGGCCTTTTTTATTTATTACCAATTATAAAAGCTGGAAGTCTGTCGGACTTTTCGATTCGAAACGAAAACCCGTCCGGTTTTTGTTCGATCCTGGATTATATAAAGGCAAAATAAATGCCGGTCTCAATCGCTTTAAACATGAAAAGATAGATATCTTACAAAATATCAGTTATACTTATGGTGAATAAGAAAAACAAACCGAATCCAAAGGACCCCTATTATGAAACTGGTTGATGAACAAGGAAATGAAATTACGAGCAAGCAAAACGAAGAAGCCCAGGAGCTGGAAAAGAAACTGAGCAAAAAGACTGAAAAGCTGCTGGAGCCGATCATCAATAAAATTAAACTGAGCGGCAAGCAGATTCCCCAGGAGCAATTGATCCAACTCAGCTCCACCGCTCATCAGCTGCTATTTAACCGGCTTATCTATAACTTGATCAGCGAACTGGACTACGATGTGGATGATCTGCTGAGCGAGGATGACGTCGAAGAATTGCAGACCTCCCTGAAAAACCAGGTTCGCATGGTGGACCCCTCCGAAGCCGCTCAACAGCAGCAACAGCAGCAAGAAGGCCCGGATCAGGACGATTCCTGATAACTTTTAAGCAATTAGCGGTAAATAAGAGGGTCCGATTGGCTTGTCTCGTAAGGTCAATAGCATCCGTCTCTCCTATATCAAGTGTTTAGATCTATTTGGGTAGTTAAACAACCTTATAGACTGGTTAACAATTTTTATCGCTATGGTAATTGGGCAGATAAGTTCCCGGAAGGGCTATGGGCTTATTTCTCCGGCAAATAATTTATACGCTTTACCGAAGTCTTCCCATCCAAAGGAGGCTTCGGTTTTTTATGGCACCGGGCGGGGCGCTTTTGTGGAACAATTTTTTTGAACCGGAAAGATGTAAACTAAAGTTTACAACAGTCGAATTGTTTTACTAATCTTATTACTCGTCGGAAACGAGTTAAGTTCAAAATTTTTCACAAAAGCGCCCCGCCCGGTGCCATAAAAAAGACCCCGCCGTGTTTCACCACGACGAGGTTCTGCCATGCAGGGGATAGTGGGAATTACTTGACAAGCATCATTTTCTTCGTCTTCGTGAAGTTATCTGCTTCGATGCGGTACAAGTAGGTGCCGCTCGACAGATCCCGGGCATCAAACGTCATCGTATAGGAACCTGCAGATTGATGCTTGTTTACGAGAGTGGTTACGCGACGTCCCAGGATGTCATACACTGCCAATGTTACATTGCTTGCTTCAGGCAGCGTATAACTGATTTTCGTACTCGGGTTGAAGGGGTTCGGATAGTTCTGCTTCAGTGAGAACGACTGCGGACTCTGATCACCGGGTCGTTCGGAAATGTCGGTCGTTTCACCATTGGTGGAGGAAACAGAACCGCCCTCAGTACCCGCATAGACCGTGTTTTCAGCAGACTTGGCTTTCATATTGGCTTCGGCCATGGAACTAAGAGCAAGTACCGTTTTGCTCTGAAGTCCGCTGTTGAAAGAACCGAAATTCTCGCCGCTGACATCGGACCGAATAACACCGGATGTTTCCGTACCGGCGTATACATGGCCTTCACTGTCGATAGTCAGCGTATGAATCATATCACTGCTTGCATGAACTTGCGTCCAGTTGTCGCCCTGGTCGTCCGATCTCTGAATACCGCTGCTTTCCGTACCGGCATAAAGTCGACCTTGTGAGTCGATCATCAGGGCGGTGGCTGTGAAGTTGGAAGAAGTTCCCAGCTCAGTCCATGCTTGCGCGGAAAGGGAGGTCTTTGCCAAAATGTTAGCTTTTGCGGCTCCGGCGAATACGTTGCCTTCTGCATCGATTTCAATGGAAGTCACCGCATTGGCTGTCAGACCGACGTTGTGCTTGTTCCATTCGCTTCCGTTGTTATTGGATTTGAATACACCTTGCATCTCGGTACCGGCATAAAGCGTATCATCCTGGTTGGAAGCGAGGGAGAGTACCGTCTTTCCTTCCAGACCTGCTTGCGTGTAGGTAGTGCCTTGAGCGTTAGCCATGAAGACACCTTCCCCTTCGGTACCGGCAAAAACTTCGCCGTTGCTGCCGATGGCGATAGAATAAACGGTCTCGTTCTCCAGGCTGGTTTGCATCCACCCGCTAATATCGGTGGAGGATTTGAACAAACCGCTGCCTCTGGTACCTGCATACACGTCACCGTTGCTTTTGGTTTTGATAGCAAGCACGACGGCGGCGTTCAGTCCACTGTTGGCTTCCATCCAGGTGTCGCCGCTGCTTTCGGACTTAAACATGCCATCAAATTCGGCACCGGCAAACAGATTGCCATTACCGTCCGCTTCAACGGTCATGATGGATTGACTTTCAAGTCCGCTGTTAACTTTGGCCCAGCTGTCGCCATTGTTATCAGAGCGGATAACTCCGTTGCTCTTCGTGCTGGCGTAGATATTGCCCTGGGCGTCAATTTCAATGGATGTAACAGCGGCCGTATCCAAGCTGGCACTGGTCTTGGACCAGGAACTGGCTTTGGTTTCAGACTTAAACATGCCTTCTCCTTCTGTACCGGCATGCAAGTGGCCGTTAGCGTCAATTTCGAGTGCAACGACGGTTTCGCTGCTCAGGCCGGAGTTTGCTTCAGTCCATCCACTGTATTGGGCGTCCCCTTTGAAGACCCCTTCTCCATGCGTGGCGACGAAGATCTCGCCGTCGGAATGGAATTTGATCGAGGTGACAGCACTGTCAGAGATATTGACATTTGCCCAGCTGCCATTTTCCTGGTAATGAACCACGCCAGAGGAAGTTCCGATGAATAAGTTCCCATCGGCATCAATGGTAAGCGTGGCTGCGTGATCAGCGGAAGCCTTGCTCTTGGCCCACGTTGTGCCTCGATCTACCGTTTTGAATACGCCTTCGCCTTTCACGGCTGCATAGATTTCAGCACTGGCGCTGGCTTCCACATCGATGACCGTGGTGTCGGCAAAACCGACGCGCATCCAGGAATCGCCGCTGTCATTAGACTTGAAGACACCGCCTCCCTTCGTTGCAGCATAAATGGTACCTTCGGCGGTGGTGGTGACATCAAGAACGGTACCTCCTTCCGGTCCGTCGCTCTGACTCCATCCTTGACCGAATGCTGAGACCGGTTGCAGCATAAAGGCTGCTGCAAAGACGTAAAGAATAGCCTTGAGACCTAATTTGTATCTTTTGAGACTACGTAACATAGTGACTCCTCGTTTTATTCGAATTATGATGATTCTGATGAATGATGAATCGAGTACTTCTTTTTAAACTGAGACCATAAGACGAATAAAGCGATGCTACGTTACATAAAAAATGGACGAAGAGGTCGGCCGCTTCTCCTGTTAGGCTCTTGCTTTACGGATTACAGGTCTCACGCATGCACGCGCGATCTTATCTATTATCCGGGTGTAGAGTTTTATCTTGTGATTGTCAGTTGATGACGAAAAATTATTCACGAATTTAAAGAGTTGGGGTGCTATTTTGAACAAGTAGAAATGGCAGCAACCCGGGTTTGCCAACCATACCCTTGCATCACATACTGAGGGGGGAGGATATTATTCAGGCTTCAGGAGATTTAAATACGTAAAACTCATTAGCTGTAAATTTAAAGACAGGGCCAAACAACATGCTGATGAGATCAGATAGCAAATAGTGAAGACCAAAATATTGGGTGAGCACCCAGATAACTCCCACTTTAACCAGTAATTCAATGGAGGCAGTGATCAGGTTGTAGCGAACCAGGCGACTGAAATAATCTCCCACACTGTATCCTACACGGTCCCTCCACGTCTTGAAGTAGTACCAGGTAAAATTGTGAATAATCGAGGCTTCAATAGCAAGAGTAGCTGATACCAGCAGGGACCAGCCGACAATATCATAAAGCAGCCAGATTATGAGCAGGTTCAGCACCACTCCGCCCCACCCGACGATTTGGAACCGTATAACCCGACTAAGATTAATCGATTTTTTAATGCGGTTTAAAATAGTGAATCCCGTTTAATATAATATATGTATCATGTTGATTTAGAGTGCCACTGGACAGCGGCCATCATACAAAAAAAAACTATATAGGTAAAACTTGTAGAAGTCTTTGAAAAACCGGGCGGCGGTTCCTCGTTCGAAAGTTTTTCTCTTCTGAGTTTGTTTAGATAAGTACAGGCCGTGATAAATGCCCATCATCTTTAATATATTTTTCATCTTTTTACCGAAAAACTTAATGCTTCGGAACCGCCGCCCGGTTTTCCAAAGGTCGCTTTTAAAAAATTGCGCTTTTCTGCCAGTTTATCAAAACTTTGCTAATTAAAGTAAGAAATCTTCCGATATGTTAAATAATTTATATAGGTACTTGTATGCTTGCTTTGTAGATATTATATAAATATGAATTGAAGGATATGGGTCTATTGTTATATGTATGAGAGATTCAAACAGGGATTTTTGTAACCAATGGCATCTTCATTCGTCATATTAATGGTTATTTAAGACCAACTGTTCTGTGATAGACTTATTTGGAGTTTGTCGGAAAGATGCTCTTGCGTAATTCGACTTACTCCAGTTGTCTTGAAATCCCTGTTGGAAAATTTCAAATAATGTAAATCTTGACCCGAGACGAGTACTGTAATCGTAAAGTATGCTTAAAAAATAAATTTTCGGGTTAGTTGGCATACATTTCAACAGGGTTTAATAAATGTCAAATAACGAGCAGACGACAGATAAGGAGCTTATCGATCAGATATTGAATGGTGATCGCCAAAGTTACCGTACATTGGTGGATCGTCATTCTGCGATGGTGTTTCATTTGGCACGACGTTTCTCAAATAATGAAGAAACAGTCAAGGATTTAGTACAAGAGGTATTTGTGAAAGCTTATGAACGCATGGATTCGTTTCGAGGCAATGCCTCATTCTCATCCTGGTTGTATCGACTAAGCATGAATCATTTTCGTGATTATGCGAAAGACATACGTCGAAAGAACCAGCGTTTTAGTGAAATGGAGGATTATGAATTGAATGCGCAACTGGGACACCAGGAAACGCCTGATGCAGGCTTGGAACAGGAAGAAGAAGCGAATCGCCTGTTCGATGCTTTGGAACAGTTGCCGGAAGAGTATTCAGAACCATTATTGCTTAAATACAGAGATGGAATGAGTTATAAAGTTATTTCGAATCGTTTGGGTGTTTCCGTAAGTGCACTCAAGGTTCGGGTTCACAGAGCTCGCAAAGAAATAAAAGAAATATTAAACCGATATGAATAGGGACGAAAAAGAAAAATTGATTCAGCAGTTTCTTGATGGAGACCTGGATGACTCCAGGGAAGCGGAAGCACTGCGTCTGATGGCGGAAGATGAGGATCTGCGGGACCTGTTGAACGTCGAAATCTCCCTGAACCGTGCATTCAATCAATCAATACATGATGAAGCACAATCGTTTGCTGTACCGGAGGAGTTTACAAATGAGGTTATGCATGCTATTGAACAGCGTGAGCAGGAGCAGGAAGACACCGTAAACGAACCATCACAGGTATCGGCTGGTCTGATTGAACGTATTCAGCAAGGTTTAGGGCAGCTTTTCAAGCCTCGACCGGTACGGTTTCGACCGGCCTATGGGTTGGCCGCCGTCTTAATTGCAGTTGGTATTTATCTTGGGTTGTCTATTGGCAATCAGACCACTACACCCGCACAGCAAATAGCCGAGAATCAGATGGGATCTGACATGGAGCAAGGTCAGGCAGTCAAAGTGGCTGCAACGACCACTGATCATTCCAATCGCGTGCGTGCACGTTTTTTCTACGTTAATAATGAAGCTGAATCCGTAGCGGTCGCCGGCGATTTTAGTGACTGGGAACCCGTTTCGATGGAACAAAAAGTGGTAGACGGAAAGACCGTCTGGACCGGTACGGTCAAAATGGAGCGGGGTGAACATCGCTATATGTATATTGTAAATGGCGAAGAGTGGAAAACGGATCCCCTGGCCGAACGATACACTGAAGACGGTTTCGGTAACCGTAATGCAGTACTTAGTCTATGAGAATGGCAAGTGTCTCATGGTTCATAGTATTCATCCTTATTACACTTCCACTGGGCGTATTTGCCCAGCAGTGGCATTCTCAAATTGTCTTGGAGTCTAAGACCGGTTATGCTACCAACAGTTATTTGAATGATTACTTGTCTGAGTGGGAACCCTCGCTTTCTGCACCCTATTGGATGGTGGCGCCTCGCATTCATGTAAGTCGGTATTTTGGACAAAACGCTTTCAGCGTGGATATTGGCGGATACTTTCAGCCGTACTTGAAATCGGACTATTCAAGTTGGAGCGGCGGTTTTGGAAGAGCGGACTTTAATCGACGCTTGAATCGTATTTTTTATACGGGTATTCAAGGTGGTTTCAATCGATATTATTATTCTTATTCCAGGACCCAGGCGTGGGTAGAACCCTATGTAAGATGGAATATTTCTGATGATATGGAGGCCCGTTTGCATTGGAATAATTCATATCGCAGTTATGGTGAACTGCAAACGGATACTTCCTCAAACCACTATCAGCGTTTGGCCTTGCATTACCAGTGGTGGCCTTCGTTTAAGTGGAAGATTGAAACCGGTTTTTATGGCAACCTGGATCAGGTCGGGGGCGGTGAAAAGGCCCTGAGTGGATATTTCGGAACCACCTATTGGATTAGAAACGATTTGAACGTACAAGTGCGGGGTGGTTTTGAACGGTACGGTTTTAAAACCACCTCGAAGAGAAGTGTTGGTCCGCGGTGCGACGTACTTATGGGTTGCAGCGTGAATAATCGTGTTTTTATCTCCAATCAGGATGATATTTACCGGTTGGAGCTCGATGGGCAGTACTTGCTGAATCCCCGTTGGACATTTAATGTTTCGACCGCTTTGATGCGTTGGGAGAATAATCGAAGGCGGGCTCCGAAAGATGCAACGGATGTGGCATTTTCATTTGGAGTCACCTATTCCATTGTACCGGATTGGGGAGGAAGGGAAGAAATCCAGGTGCCGACCATCGAAAAAACAAAAAAACAAACCACTTTATTTAAAATAAAATACCGGGGAGATGCCAAGTTGTATCTAACCGGAGATTTTAATAATTGGAATCGTCCAGGAATCCCCCTGATTAAAGGCCCAAACGAACTTTATCGAACGACTCTAAAACTGAATGATGGAGTTTATGAATATAAGATCATGAAAGTCGAGGGCGGGGATAGCGAATGGTTGAAGCTTGACGACGCCACGGCAATGGTTAAAGACGGATTTGGAGGAATGAATGGACGCTTGGTCATTGAATGAAAAAGGTGCTTTTATGAAATACTTTAATATACAAGATACTCGGATTGCACTACTGATCGTTTTTCTAATCGGTTCGATCTCGTTCTCTGTACATCAAGTACAAGCAAGCGAGAGGGCCTCATCGGTGTCTTTAGATGAACTTGAAAAGGTCGTGCAGCGGGCGACCAAAGCTGGTCTTTCTGCACAACAGATCGAGGACCTGGTACAACGGGGACGCAACAAAGGATTAAGTAATCAGCAACTGGTACAATTAATTTTGCCGGCGGCAGAGCTTTCCGAACAGGATCTGCCCGGTCATATTGTGATTCAAAAAGCATTCGAAGGTCTCGCAAAAGGAGTGCCGCCTAATCGTATAGAACCGGTCATACTGGATCTTAAGACCCGGATACAGAAGGCTCGTGACGTGGTAGATCCCTGGATGAAGAAGAAGGACAAAGAAAAGCGTTTTCTCACGAAAAACGGTGAGCTTCGCACCCTTCGCAATTTGATGATCGAAGCTACGGCCCACGCACTTTCAGGCACTTTATCTACCGAGCGTGTGGCGGACTTCCTGAACCACATGGATAATAACGTGAACGAGGAGTTCCTCAATTCCAGAAGTGTAGCTGCTGCAGTTAGAATTCTTCCGGATCTGATTACCACCAAGGAACATCCGGACATAAGTAATAAAATGCTGGTGAATGCAATCAATGCTGGATTTACGGCGTCGGAATTCCATCAACTTCCCAATGCCATGGAGATGGCTCAAAATAATAGCCGCCTGCCGGCCAAAGCGGTGGCCAACGGATTTACGCGGCAAATCAAGAACGGTATTGCAGCCAACCAGATATTGCAGAATCTCCAAAAAGGAAATGTGGAAGGTGGGGACCTCCCTCCCAAAATGAAACAACAACCGAAAGGACCTGATAAACCCCCTGCAGCCGACAAGAAAAAGAATGGCGGCAAAAAGTGATTATTAGGGCATCAATCTCCAAGTTTCAATGGGATACAAGCCGCCGATTGGATCTTAGTAGGGAACTTACAACCTAATATTGCCACATTGCCTCTGTAGTATACTTGCTGTTCCTCTTTTTCTTGCAAAAAAAACAACCGGGAGCAACTGATAACACTGAGTGTTCCTTTAAGTTTTGATTATAACCTTCAATTATCTCCAAGAAAAAGCAGTCTTTCCTGCAGAGATTTTTTCACTTCTAAGTGGTTGCTAATCACTATTTTATAAAAATCTGCGTCGATATAACGCAAAAATATTAAAATTTTTTAATATATTTATGTAACCTTTCCTGTTCTCACTCGTCTAACCGTTAGATAATGCAGGAGTAGTAAGTAGAGACCATGTATAAATAGCATATCAATTCAATCAGGCAATTCTAATAAAAAGGATCATCACTTATGTACATCAACAGATACACTAATAACCGCCCTCGTATTTTTAAGTGGGTGGGAAGTCTATTGTCGGTCGTTTTATTGTTTCTCATAACGACCGGAGGCGTGCAGGCGCAGGATTACTCGGTAGAAATAATGCCGGAAGACACGACACTGCATGTGGAAGAGCAGCTGCAGTTTGAAGCTTACCTGTTAGACAACAGCGGAACCCGCCACGATACTACCTTTTCGTGGAGCAGCTCCAATGAGTTGACAGCCACTGTAAGTGGAACGGGATTAGTTACTGCGGTGTCACCGGGCGAAACGGAAATTACGGCCACTTTTGGAGATTCTTCGGCGACCGCAGAACTCGAGATCGAAGCGGGAGACGATGGAGATGATCCGGAACTGCCCGCCGTCGTTATCCAACCGGCAAGTAAAAAAGTGTCTATAGGAGATAGTGTTCACTTCAGTGCTTATATCTTAAAACAAGACAGCACCCGTCAAGACACTACATTTACATGGACGTTATCCGATTCGACCGTTGGTCAAATCGATTCAGCCGGTACGTTCGTGGCTAAAGCCGAAGGAGAAACAAAGGTTTGGGCTTCATTCGACAGTCTGTCGGGCGAAGCTGAAGTTGAAGTTGAATTCGAAGGTGACCGCGACGATGATCATGCCCTTACGGTTAGCCCGCGCGATACCGCAGTTGCAATTGGCAATGACGTCCAATTCAGTGCAACATTGAAAGATACGAGCGGCAGCGAAGTGGATACCACATTCACCTGGTCTGTCAAAGGTCAGTCGGTTGGCACCATCGATTCCACCGGACTCTTTACGGCGACCCATACGGGTATCGGACTGGTAGTGGCTGAAGTAGGCGAATTGAAGGCTTCTGCTACGGTAATTGTACAGGATTCCACAAGCGATACAACCGGAACGCAGACGATTACGATTATCAAGCCGCGCCCCAACCCGATCGCTCCCAACGATACGACGGTGATCCATGAAGGTGAAAGCTATCGATTGAGTGGATTCCCCTTCCCGTTGAACCTGTTGAACGGTGGACTTGTCCACTTCCCGCACGGTTCACTGAAAGAAGATATCTCCTTGAAAATAGAAATGCCTTCTTTCGCCCGTGTTACAGGAGATTCCGTCACGTTTGAAGAAAAAATTATTTCGGCCGTTTCATTCCATGTAATGATTGATGATACGGTTGCATCCCCCTATTACTTCGAACAACCGCTTATCGTTTCCATACCGTACAAGCGTGGTTTGGTGCACAATGTTCTTGGCATCACACCGGATCAGCTCGGTATGTTCTTCTACGATCCTGAAACGGGCATGGATACCACCGGAATTTCCGGAACGGTTGTCGATAGTTCCTCAAATCGAATATTCGCCAGTGTCGCTCACTTCTCGAACCTGGTATTGGCTCCGAACGAGACAACCACGCCGATACCGGATGAAGGTAATAAAGAAGTGAAACCAACCTCCTTAACGCTGGATCAAAACTATCCGAATCCGTTTAACCCGACGACCACCATAGCGTACACCATCCCTGCTGACGCAAAGGTTACACTTGAAGTGTACAACCTGCTTGGCAAACGTGTGGCAACGCTTGTAAACGGACGACAGCAAAGCGGACATCATACCGTACAGTTTGATGCTTCGCATCTGTCCAGCGGTGTCTATATGTATCGTATTAAAGCAGGCAGCCATACAGCCGTACGCAAGATGACTCTCATGAAGTAACTCCCTAATCCGAATCCTGCTTGTGCAAAGGACCTAAGTCGTTTGTACAGGCAGTATAGGGAGGTTGGAGAATGATGAAAGCCCCGGATACTACATGTTAGTAGCCGGGGCTTTTCTAATGGGTATGAGGCTCCATGCTCCAGGCTCCACGGGAATACGAGCTGGGAGTTCGACAATAACCAACGTTTATATTGGTTGCCTGTGAAACTATGTTTATACGGAGAATAGGAATAAGCTTTAATGATTTGAGTTAATAAAGCTTCAACTGCGACTATGAGCCTAATTACTTTTTAACCGGTTCGTATCCCCGTGGAGCCTGGAGCATGGAGCTTAATTTAATCTTTCATCTCTTCTTTCAACCGGTCATGGCTCTCTTTTCGACCTTCTACTTTAGTCAAAGGTTTTTTATCCTCGTATAGTTTGTTAACCTGCGGTACATCAGGATGGTGGTGATCCACGTTGAGAGCTTTTACAATGCCGTAAGCGGCAAACAAAAGTATGATAGCCATCGGCAGACCGGAGATCAGGCTGGCGGTGCGCAGGGCTTGCAACCCTCCGGCAACCAACAGGGTGATGGCTACAGCTCCTTCCGCAAAAGCCCAAAAAACACGTTGTGCAGTCGGTGGGTTAGGATCGCCGCCCGAGGTCACCATATCATCGACAAAGGATCCGGAGTCTGATGAAGTGATAAAGAAGATCGTGATGAGCAAGGTTCCCATAACCGAGGTGATGGAGGTCAGGGGAAGATCTCCCAACAGCGCATGCAGTGAGAGTGAGATATTGTCGTTGACGGTTTGCATAATGGATGAGGCCCCATACAAGTGTTGATACAGGCCGGTACCGCCGAAAACCGACAGCCACAGAAAGGCAGCCAGGGTGGGTATGACCAGCACCCCGGTTACGAATTCGCGTACGGTGCGTCCCTTGGATATGCGAGCGGTGAAAACGCCGACGAATGGTGACCAGGATATCCACCAGGACCAGTAAAACAGGGTCCAGTTTTTTTGCCAGTTATCACCGGGTTCGGTCTGCATCCAAAAACTGAGTTCAGGTAAATGCTGCAAATAATCGCCAAGGCTGGATACAAATAACCGCAAATTATACAGGGTCGGTCCGGCAATGAAAACAAAAACAAACAGGAGAGCTCCCAGGCTTATATTAAACAGGCTCAACCGGCTGATCCCCTTGTCAAGGCCCAGGACCACAGAAGTGGTGGCAATGAGGGTAATGATGATGATCAAGGCCACCTGTACATTGACCTCCAGGGGGATGTCCATGAGTTGAGAGAGTCCCGCATTAATTTGCTTGGCCCCGAAACCGAGCGAGGTAGCTACGCCGAATAAGGTTCCAACGGTAGCCGCTATGTCGATCAGGTGTCCAATCCAGCCGTATATACGGTTACCGATGACCGGATAAAGCATGGCCCGGGGGGCCAGCGGCAAGTCATGGCGGAAATGCAGATAGGCCAGCGCCAGGGCAAACAGCACATAGATAGCCCAGGGATGGAGTCCCCAGTGATAAAAACTGAGTCGCATCGACTGCTTGACCGCTAACGAGGTGTTGCCATGATCTACGATGGGCGCATTTTGAAAGTGTAGAAGCGGCTCGGCTACCCCATAGAAAACCAGTCCGATTCCCATTCCGGCGGCAAATAGCATGGAAAACCAGGTAAGAGTGTTAAAGTCGGGTTCTTCGTCTGGCGGCCCCAGCCGAATATACCCGAATCGGCTAAACCACAACCAAATCACAACTCCCAGCAGAAGGGTTGCTGTCAATATGTAGAACCACCCGAAGTGAGAGACAATAAAACTCTGGGTTTGCTGAAAAACACTCGAGGCCAAATCAGACCAGCCGGATCCGAACAGGACAAAGAGTATAATAATGGATGCTGATCCCAACCATACCGGGGGATTCATGTGGGATACAAAACGTCGATAAAGTTCTTTGAGCGTGTCGCTTGTATTACTCAAACCGCTTTAGAGTTTTGGTTGTTGGAATTTATTATAATGCACAAGTATTCCGACCCGATTTTAGAAGTTTTAAAGGGCTATATCATGATGGCAGCAGGGTACTAGGTATGGATAGAATGACTGTTGCTTTTGCGTAAATCGATCACTGTGTTCATGCATGTGTTTGGAACCCGGTTAAAACGGGGTAAAATCATGGAATAATGCACTGTTTGTAAAGGTCGTTTCGACAGATTATAACAACTCGATTTAAAGAAGGAAAGTTCATTCGTTTTAGAGAGCCCTTTGAAAAACCGGGCGGCGGTTTCGAAGTATTAAGTTTTTCGGTAAATAGATAAAAAAAATGTTGTAGTTGATAGACATTTATCATGGTCTGCAGATATTTAAACGAACTCAAAAAGAGAAAAACTTTCGAACGAGGAACCGCCGCCCGGTTTTTCAAAGGGCT
>CAJXOW010000015.1 GCA_913057825.1 uncultured Balneolaceae bacterium
GCCATTACGTACCTCGACGAGGTAGTTTTTATCTCCAGGATCGGATGGAATGGGAATCATTTCGAGTTCGGGCGGGCGCACGACTACAATATTTTGATGCCAACACCACAATTCCGAGCGACCTTCAGAATCCGGCCAATGCCATCGAAGGGGCACCGGAAAGCCATCCGAAAAAAACCACCGCGAAGTTTTCATTGGCTCCGCGGGTGGGAATCTCGTTTCCGATTACCACGAGTTCCTCCCTGTTTTTCTCCTATGGACATTTTTACCAGATGCCTCCGCTTGGGGAAATGTTTCAACGGGCCGACTACTCCATCCTTGAGGACTTGCAGGCCAATGAAACGAACTATGGTGTGATGGGTAATCCCAACTTAAAGCCCGAGTTTACCACGCAATACGAGTTCGGTTTTAAATCCCAGCCATCCAAGAACTATGGATTGGATATCAGCATGTTTTACAAGGACATTCGTCGTTTGCTTGGCGTAGAATTCATCGAAACCTATGCGGCGGCGGAATATGCCCGTTTTACAAATATCGATTTTGGAGGTGTCCGCGGAGGTACGGTAGAGTTGGATTACCGCAATCAAAATATCTTTGCTCAACTCAACTACACTTTTCAGCTGGCTATGGGTAATTCAAGCAGTCCGGAGGAACGTGCCAACCGGGCCGCCACCGGTGAAGATCCCCGTCCCCGTCGTGTTCCATTTGACTGGGATCAGCGCCATACTATTAACAGCACCCTGCAGTTACGAGAACCGGGAGATTATTCAATCACAGCCATCATCAAATATAATAGCGGTCAACCGTACACTCCAGCCATCGGCTCCGGTTTTGACGCCGACCTGGAAGCTAATTCGGGTCGCAAAGATGACTATGTAAATATCGACTTAAGGGCAGAAAAGTTTATCAAAGTAGGAAATATGAAGATTTCCGCTTTTTTCCGGGTGTTTAATTTACTAAACACGCTTTACGCCAACGGTTTTGTCTTTACCAATACGGGCAGTCCCTTTTACACCCTGGATCCTGCAGGAAACCGGGCCCAGCTAGACAATCCCGATCGGTTCAATACACCGCGACGCTTTGAGGTGGGCATCCGCCTGGATGGATTTATTCCCAAATAATTTAATGAACAAAAGTATATAAAACCTGTGCTGTATGAGATTTACTGAACAACATGATTCCGATTATCTTCAACACGGTTCTTTCAACCGTAAGACAGGATACCTTAGCTGCATCCCTGCATTTGCGCTGGGTATGCTTTTAAGCTTTAGTGTTACTGCCCATGCCCAGAACGGGGACCTGGAACCGGTGGTTCCTCCCGAACGCAGGGGGGCGATCGATGCCGAACGGAGGGGAACACACGACGCCAACCGCATACGCACCCGATTCTACAATTACGGGATGGTCGGCGACTTTGAACCCGATCCCGACCTGACGGTTTTTCACTCGGCCGAAGTTCCGAAAGGAAGCGGGTTGAACTACACCGACGGCATTACTCCCTTCGTACTTGCCCGGGTCAAAAATGAAGACGGTGACTACGTCTATATCATGGAAACCGGTTACCGGGAACGACAACAGGAAAGTCCTATTTCCGACAAAGTCATGCGCTTTGAACCCCGGCCGGGCTATTTTGAACCCGACCCGGCCATCAACCAGGCACGTTCTCCGGCCATAAGCAACGACCCGCGTACCTGGCCCTCTTCCTGGCCCAACAAAGGACCCAACTGGGATGGCAAATGGAACGGATACTTCGGACAACAGAGCCTGGCTGATCAGGAAAGCTATTTTGTTATGGATGACAACTTGTACAACGCCTGGGATTACTATCCCGACCGAAGAGACTCCACCCGGCGCGGACTGGGTCTTCGCATCGAGGTACGAGGATTTCAGTGGACCAATCCGCAGGCCCGGAACGTTATTTTCTGGCACTACAAAATCGTGAATGAAAGCACGACTGACTATAACGACAACATCATTTTCGGACTCTATATGGACTCGGGCGTGGGAGGTTCACAGCTTTCCTGCGACGGGGTGCATGAATCGGACGACGACAACGCTTTCTACACCACTGAATTCGGAATGGATTTAGTTTACACGTGGGACAAAGGCGGGCACGGTGTCGGTCTGAACAGTAACTGCATGGAAACCGGTTACCTGGGATACGCCTACCTGGAAACTCCGGGTAATCCTTTTGACGGCAAGGATAACGACGATGACGGCATAACTGATGAAGAGCGCGACAGCGGACCCGGAACCAAGATCGAAGGCAAGGCCAATATCAAATCGTACATGCAGTCGAATTACAATATGAATAATTTTGAAAATTTTTACGGTCCCCTTGAAGAACGACCCGCCTACCAGGAAGGGGTTTGGTGGACCGGAGACGAAAACGCCAACTGGGTGGCAGAATTTCATGATACGGGCGCTGACGGGGTATTCGGCACGGATGATGAAGGAGAACGTGACGGGAAGCCCACCGCCGGCGAACCCAGTTTTGACGAGACCGACCTCCAGGAATCCGACCAGATAGGGCTTACCGGCTTTAAATACAACCGCATTCGTCCGGGTCAGGGAAACCCCAGCCAGGAAACAGATAACGTCGTGTTCTTCAACGACGGCCGCCAGTGGCCCCAACGCCTTTACGAACAGTTCTCCGCGGAATCCAAAGACGAAAGATTTGATCCGCCCTTAACACAAAATTACAACATCGGCTTTCTTTTCGCGTCCGGCCCCTTTCGATTACCGGCCGGAGACGAACAGCGATTCAGTCTTGCGCTGGGATATGGGAGTGATCTGACTGAGCTCAAGAAAACAACACAAACTGTCCAACAAATATATAATGCAAACTATCGCTTTGCCGTGCCCCCTGAAACGCCGGTATTAAAGGCTGAAGCCAAGGATGGTAAAGTGGTACTAACCTGGAATAACCGCGCGGAAAAGTCGGTAGATCCGGTGACCAACGAACGTGATTTTGAAGGCTACCGCATTTATCGTTCTACCGATCCCAACTTCCTGGATCCACAGGTCATTACCAACGCTCGGGGCACCGGTCCTTTTGGACACGGAAAGCCGATGGCACAATTCGATCTGGATAATGATATAAGCGGTTTTTCAGACCAGACGGTACAGGGCACGGCGTACTACCTGGGCGAAAATACCGGCATTACCCACAAATATGTCGACAGCACCGCCGTCAACGGTATGAATTACTACTATGCCGTTACTTCCTATGATCGGGGATCGCAGGATCACGGTTTTTTCCCTTCCGAAAACTCTATCTCGGTATCCCGGCGACGCCGCGGCGGAACCATACTCCCGGAAAACGTAGTTGAAGTGCGACCCGAACCCCGCATTCCCGGCTACACGCCGGCATCCATTGTCGAGAAATCTATAAAACACTCTAACGGAGATGGCTCTGGCGAAGTGGACATCAACGTAATGCGATCGGACGATGTCCCCGATCAACATGAATTCCGT
Source organism: uncultured Balneolaceae bacterium (assembly GCA_913057825.1). Taxonomy (GTDB): domain Bacteria; phylum Bacteroidota; class Rhodothermia; order Balneolales; family Balneolaceae; genus CAJXOW01. The sequence continues at coordinate 3,478 of CAJXOW010000015.1, forward strand.
ATTGAATTCAACAGTGATCCGGACTCCATTCGCGCCGGGTCCTACAGCCTGGTCGATGCAACTGATGGAGAACTATTATTTCAGAGTGCGGAAGATCTATCCGGAACGGGAATAGGGCCTTCAGGCAGCGGTATCCAACCCGTTATTAACACTCCACCCAGGGTTTCTGTAAACACTGAAACCTCCGGTTTTAGTACGGAGACCCCTCTGAATACCAAACTGACTGCTCGCTACTCCGATGCCTTACCCAATAATCTGCGAAGAACCGGGTATCCGGAAGACCTGGTAGTGACCTTTACCGAAGAGCCGGCCGACACCTCCTTGGCTTCCATCGGCACCCCGGCTAAAGCCGTCAAATTCAAGATCACCTCTGCCGAGTCCGATTATCAGTACGATTTTCGATTCAGAGATACAGATGACGACGGACAACTCAGCCAGGTTGGGGAATTTATTGAAATAGTCACTTATTCCGACGATCAACCGAACAGTCCAAAGTCAACCTGGTCCATTCGACCTGACACCACCGGTACCGGCAATTTCACTCCCCCTCAACCCGGTGACAAATACAAGCTTGTTGCCCGTGTACCGTTTACCCGTGACGACGAATATACATTTACAACTAAAGGTGCCAGCGTTGATGTACAGAGCGGACGTGAGGATTTCCAGGAGACTGAACCCTATGTCGTTCCCAATCCCTATGTTAACGCAGCCCGCAACGAGCAAGCCCGGTTTGCAACGACCGGGCGCGGTGAACGTCGAATAGAATTCCGCAATATTCCCGCGAACAGTACGATCCGCATCTACACCGTATCGGGCGAGCTGGTGCAAACATTGCGGCATACCGGCAACTCCGTGGGAATGGTACCGTGGAATTTACGGACCAAGGACAATCTCGAACTGGCACCCGGTCTCTACATTTTTCACGTCGACGGAGGCGAATTCGGCAAACATATCGGCAAGTTCGCCATTATGAAATAACCTTGAACTCGTAACCAAAATATTTCCAACACCGAGATCCCAATGTGATGAGACGCGCGAACCTATTAAAGAAAATCACCTTGCTCAGCATCCTGGTTTTACTTGTGGGCTATCTAAATCGTCCCGCCTATTGCCAGAGCAAAACCGGTACTGCCATTGGACAGTTTCTAAAAATAGAGCCAAGCGCCCGAATTGCCGGCATGGGCAATGCCGGAACGGCGCTGAACGATGAACTAATGGCCGCCTATTACAACCCCGCTGCTCTGGGCGGACTAACTTCTGATATAGAAGTACAGTTTACCCACAGCCTGTGGCTGGCCGAATTGTCGTATAACTACGCGGCTGCCGCCCTGGTAAAAGGGGCAAACCGTTTTAAATTCAGTCTAACGTCGCTTAGCTCCGACGAAATCAGGGTCCGCACCGTTCGTCAACCGCATGGCACGGGTGAGCGCTACACGGTTCAGGATATCGCCCTTGGCCTGACGTATGCCCGGCAGATTACCCAGTCTTTTAACGCCGGCTTGGAACTTACCTACCTGCAGGAGCGAATCTGGCATAGTACCATGGATGCATTCATGATGAACTTTGGCATGCAGTACCGCATCGGAAAGAAAGGTCCCTATATCGGCGGTAGTGTTTCCAATTTTGGCGTTCAAGCCCAGATGGAGGGAAGAGATTTCAGAATCCGATTTGATCCCGACCCCGACCTGCATGGGACTAATAACGCACTGCCCGCCGAACTTTACACCGAGCAATACCCGCTTCCTGTCATGTTTCGAGCAGGCATCAGTTATCCCTGGGAAATCTCAGAACGACAAGAACTGATGGTAACGATTAATGCCTATCACCCCAGTGATAATACCGAAAGTATCAGTTTTGGAGGGGAGTGGACCTTTATGGATATCCTCTCATTGCGCGGCGGCTATCAGAACCTGTTTCTGGAAGATTCAATTGTCGGATTAACCCTGGGCAGCGGGATCCAGGTGGATGTCCAGGGCTTCGCACTACATTTTGATTATGCCTGGGCCGATTATGGTCGACTTCAAAATACACAGCGATTTACATTGCGGCTTGAGTTGTAAACAGGATTCAACTGATTAATACTAGAAAAGGATCGAAATTCTGATCCTTTACCCTCGCGTATCGAGCCTGAAATTACCAACTATGCAAATTTATCCTTACATAACAACTGGATGCAGGTTTACACAAAAGGCACGGAGACGAACGCTTGCTTTCCTCTTTACGCTGCTTGTTTTATTCCTTTATTCCAATGCGGTGTTTGCCGCATCAAGCAGTTTTACAAGTTCCGGAATTAACGGGCAAGAAGACCCCTTTCTGGACAGCTTGCAGCATCGAACTTTCAATTTCTTCTGGGACTTTGCTCATCCGGAAAACGGATTGATACCGGATCGGGCACCTCCCCCTTCTTTTTCCAGTATCGCGGCCGTTGGGTTTGGCTTAACTGCCTACGGTGTCGGGGTTGAACGTGGTTATATCGATCGGCAGCAAGCCCGGAAACGAGTTTTAAAAACCCTGAAATTTTTCTGGAGCCTACCCCATGGTGCCCGAGCAGACTCGGTTGCAGGATATAAGGGTTTTTATTATCACTTCCTCAATCTTAAGCAGGGATATCGCTACCGAAAGACCGAGCTATCCACTATAGACACAGGTCTGCTAATGGGCGGGGTCCTTTTTTGCCAGTCGTACTTCGATCAGTCCCATCCGATGGAAATTAAAATCCGGGCTTATGCCGACTCCTTGTATCGACGTATTGAATGGGACTGGATGCAACCACGCGAACCCTTAATTAGTATGGGATGGAAACCTCAAAAAGGATTTCTTCAAAGCGACTACCGGGGTTACAATGAAGCCATGCTGCTATATATTCTCGCCCTCGGTTCTCCCACTCACCCCGTGGAGCCGGCAGCCTGGAATAAGTTTACCAGCACCTATGAATGGAAAACATTCAAGGGATTTAAGCACGTAAACTTCAGCCCGCTCTTTGGACATCAATACTCTCACATATGGATCGACTTCCGGGACATTCGGGACGCTTATATGCGAAAAAAGGGAATCGATTATTTCGAAAATTCACGTCGTGCGACACTCGCTAACCGGGCTTACTGTATCGATAATCCCAAAAACTGGGATGGATACGGCGTAAACATTTGGGGACTTACCGCTTCGGATGGACCGACATATACAACTTTAAGAATCGACGGAAAAGAAAGAAAGTTTCGTTCTTACTGGGCCCGGGGAGCAAGCAAAGGAGATATCCGAGACGACGGTACTATTGCACCGACGGCCGCCGGGGGGTCCATTCCGTTTACTCCTGAAAAATCGATCCGGGCCCTAAAGACCATGAAAAAACGATACGGTAACCATTTATACGGAAAATATGGATTCTTCGATGCTTTCAATCCGACTTTTCGGGATACCGGAGTAAAGTTGACCCACGGTTATGTGACTTCTCAGGGATGGTTCGATGACCAGTACCTGGGAATCGACCAGGGACCTGTCGTCTTGATGGTCGAAAATTATAGAAGCGGTCTTGTTTGGAAAGAAATGAAAGAAAACAAATACATTCGGGAAGGGCTCAAACAGGCTGGTTTTAAAGGTGGATGGTTATCTGAATATAACGATACTGATTGACAAAATTCGTAATAACTAAACAGTATTTTACCGATGAAGAATCAATCAATTATACTTAGGAGCTCATTCGTCATACTCCTTGTGGGCATGATGGGAATCCAGGATTTAGACGGCCAACCCGATAAATCGAAACCAATAAGCCAGCAGGTAGACTCACTGCTAGACCGCATGACCCTCGGGGAAAAGATCGGGCAAATGACTCTATTTACCAGCGATATGACCCAGACCGGTCCCTCAATGCGCGACAACTACCAGCGGTTGATTCGCCAGGGAAGGGTGGGGGCGGTTTTTAATGCTTATGGATCTGCCTATACTCGAAAACTTCAAAAAATGGCGATTGAAGAAACGCGTCTCGGGATCCCGTTGTTATTCGGCTTTGACGTCATTCACGGTTTTCGAACAATTTTCCCCATTCCTCTGGCCGAAGCCGCTACATGGGATCCCCGACTCATTCAGCAGGCCTCCCGCATTGCGGCTGAAGAAGCCAGCTCGGCCGGATTACACTGGACCTTTGCACCGATGGTGGACGTCACACGCGACCCCCGTTGGGGACGTATCGCCGAAAGTGCCGGTGAGGACCCCTACCTCGGCGAAATTATGGCCGCTGCCCGGGTCAGAGGCTTCCAGGGATCGGATCTCTCGCTCGATAATACCGTACTTAGCTGTGTCAAACACTTTGCTGCATATGGAGCAGCCCAAGGGGGACGAGATTATAATACCGTTAATATGTCGGAACGACGGCTGAGAGAAATATACCTTCCACCCTTTAAGTCGGCCCTGGATGCCGGCGCTAAAACAATTATGACGGCATTTAACGAATACAATGGGGTCCCCGCTACCGGAAACAAATTCTTATTCAACCAGATTTTACGAGAGGAGTGGGGATTTAACGGATTTGTGGTGACCGACTATACGGCTATTCCCGAAATGCTGGCCCACGGCTTTGCCGCCGACTCGGCCGAGGCCGCTCGACTGGCCCTAGACGCCAACGTGGACATGGATATGCAGAGTGGAGTCTACCTGGACCAACTGAAGGGCCTGGTCCAACAAGGCAGTGTAAAAGAAAGCCAGCTCGACTCGGCCGTTGCCCGGATACTCCGGATGAAATTCCAACTCGGTCTTTTTAAAGATCCCTATCGTTATGCTGATACACTGCGGCAGCAAAAGACGCTAATGGATAAGGAACATCTGGATAAAGCACGAGAAGTGGCCCGCGAATCAATCGTGCTATTAAAAAACCAGGATGAGGTATTGCCCATCTCCAAAAAAGTGGAAGACCTGGCTGTCATCGGTCCACTGGCAGATAATCGCAAAGAATTGCTGGGCACCTGGTGGGGCGCGGGTCACTGGGAAGACAATGTCACGATCCTGGAAGGCATCAGGAACAAAGTCTCGCCCGAAACACAAATACACTACGCAAAAGGAAGTGAAATCGACGGATCGTCTCAGCAAGGATTTCAGGAAGCCGTGGAAGCCGCCCGTCAATCCGATGTCGTTCTGCTTGCAGTCGGGGAATCAAAACAAATGAGTGGAGAAGCGGCCAGCCGGGCCACGCTCGACTTACCGGGGATACAACCGGAATTGGTCCGCGAGATTCATAAAACCGGCACTCCCGTTGTCATGCTATTGGTCAGCGGTCGCCCCCTGGATTTAAGCTGGGCCGACCAGAACATTCAGGGCATCCTGGAGACCTGGTTCCTCGGAACACAAACGGGTCATGCCGTTGCGGACGTTGTATTTGGCGATCATAATCCATCCGGTAAATTACCGGTCACATTTCCCCGGCAAGTGGGCATGATTCCCTATCATTACAATCACAAAAACACCGGTCGCCCCCCGTCCGAAAATAAATATACATCGAAATATATCGATGTGCCCAACAGCCCGCTTTATCCCTTTGGCTACGGACTGAGTTACACTCAATTCAGCTACAAGTCGCTCGAGCTTGAACAAGACAGCATTCAAACCGACGACTCAATATCGATCTCAACAACTGTTTCTAATACAGGCAAAAGGGCTGGACATGAGATAGTCCAGGTATATATCCGGGATATCCATGCAAGTGTAACCCGCCCCATCAAAGAGTTGCGGAGATTTGACAAGATTTATTTGGAGGCCGGCGAGTCGAAAAAAGTAAGTTTCACCTTACACCCCGACGATTTGGCCTTTTACAATAGAAAGATGAAACGAACCGTTCAACCCGGACAATTTAAATTATTTATTGGGGGCAACTCCCGAGATGTTAAAACGGCTCAATTCCGGGTGGTGGAATAATAAACACGAATGGCGAGTGAATGTCCCCAAACGAAAATGACAACCCAAAAGTTGCGCATTTTTTGCATAATTTTGCATTTATCGGTTAATCATTATATTTGTCATTCGTTAACTGAAGAGAGTCTTTATAAAAATGGGACCAACACTTGGATTTGCTTTTAGTCTGATTAAGAAATTGTATCTACCTAAATGAAAGTCACATTAAAAGATATAGCCGAAAAAACCGGATATTCGTTGTCCACAATATCGAGGGCACTTCGCGGGTCTGAAAAAATCAGCGATAGCGCGAAACAAGAAATTATTGGTACCGCACGACAACTCGGTTATCCCCTGCCAGGCCCACATCGGACCGATGGAGCATCCAGTGGGACACTTAATGTACTGGTAATTGTCACCACCGAACATATTGATCTGTTTTATGCAACTTTTTACGACGGATTTAATCTTGCAGCCCGGAACCAGGAAATCCAGTTATTTTTGCTTCGAGTACAGCGATCCAAGGAGCGCCTTTACGAGGTAATGGATCAGTTGGGATACCGGAATTATGATGGCATTGTCCTCTTTACGCCTGAACTCAAACAAAATGATTATGAACTGTTGAAAGAGGAAATTCCCGAAAATTATCCTATTGTATCCAATGGTCTGATCGAAAATCCTGTCTTCGACACTATTACTTTCGACAGTTATCGGGGGGGGCACCTTGTTGCCGAACATTTTGAGAAACAGGGAGCTAAAGAAGTGGGAATAATCCGTGGGCCGTTTGATAAAGTTGAAGCGCGATACCGAAACAACGGATTTTGTGATTTTATTGAACAATCCGATTCCCTGAATTTAATTTGGAATTACGAAGGAGATTTTACTTACGATGCCGGGGTGCAGGCTTTTCATGAATATCATCAGTTATCCAGAAAACCCGAGGCCGTTTTTGTCAGTAATGACACTATGTGCTATGGTTTTATGTTGACCGCACAGCGAAACGGTTACCAGGTTCCCGGGGATGTGGCACTGGTTGGATATGATGACTTGCCCCTGAGTAGTCAAATTTACCCGGCAATTACTTCGGTCCATACCGATTTCATGGAACTGGGATCCGCATCGCTCGACATACTGATGGATTTAATCGAAAACCCTCGTCCACCAAAAGGCATGCTCAGCCTGGTGCCGCTGCGATTAAAAGTCCGAGACTCTTCCAAGCAAAAAAAGACGACCCAAAAACCCAACCGTTAACGCACCTACCGGCTTTACACTCATTTAAAACAGGAATCCTTGTAGACCACTGCAATTAAGCCATAATTCAATTCGTAAAGAAGCCCGGGTAGCTTTTAATCAGACAGTCAGCCATTTTTCTGTTACTTACTGCAAGTTTCAAATTGACAAACAGGCCCCGTTTACATTAATGGATTTCAAGAATATGGGTTAATGGAACACAAGCAGAATAATCAGGATCGTTAGAGTAAGCAGACCAATCATCATCCTGAAATCCAACCATCCTTTGAAAGGACTTGTCAGCCCAAAGCTGATGCTCTCCTTTGAAATCTCACCCTCTACCGTATCTGGAGTTGCTTCCGATGATCCAGAAAAATGATTGAACATCAAACTCAATACAATTAAAACGAAGCCGCTGACCGAAAAATTCAAGGTTGCAACGTAGAGATAATGGATATGTCCGAAGTAATTAAAGACATTGTTGATCATAAAGAAAATTGACAGACCATTGCCGAATAGCAGGGAAACAAGGGCCGCGGTGGAATTCGACTTTTTCCACATTAAACCAATAATAAAACATGAAACCAGCGGTGGAATTAAGTAGGCCAAAGCGGATTGCAGGTAATCCCACAGTGTTGGGAATTGGCTGATAAATGGAGCCCAAATGGACGCCAACACCACAAACACCACGGTGAAAAACTTTCCCATCCGAACTAGTTCACGGTCACTGCTTTGGGGGCGAAACGACCGATAGAAATCCATGGTCGCCATACTTGCTGTAGCACTTAATGCAGAGTCGATCGTCGACATCAGCGCTGCGATAAACCCGGCCAGCACGATACCCAACAGTCCCGTGGGAATCAGTTCAAAGATCATTTTGGGATATATTTGATCCGGGTCTTCTACTCCCGGAAAGATGACATTGGCAAAAACACCGGGCATTATGACAATAAATAGCAATGTCAACTTTAAAAAACCTGCAAAAACGGCTCCTTTTCTTCCCTCTTCAAGTGAACGCGCCCCAAGTACCCGCTGGACGATGTACTGATTGATACACATAAAGTAAAATCCGAGAATAGGCAAACTGATCAGTATTCCGGGCCAGGGAAGAAAATCATCCCCCCTGGGAAGGATCAAGGCCATTTTTTGCGAAGACCACAAATCGGAGACCTGACTCCAGCTATCGATTTCGGCCAGTACAAATACAGAAACCAATATCGCCCCCAGCATAAGCATAACTGACTGCAACAAATCGGTTCGCACCACTGCTTTCAAACCTCCCGCGAAGGTATAAATACCGGCCAAAAAGGTGAAAAACAGGATAAAGATACTGAGATTAAGCGATGGGAAAATTTGCTTGAATAAAATTCCTCCCACATACAGCGCACTCGCCGCATCTATAAAAATATTGGTCAAAATGGATAAAGCAGAGAAATAATATCGTATCCGCACATCATACTGTCGTTCCAGAAATTCCGGCACTGTATACATTCGCTGCCTTAAATAGTAGGGAGCTACAAAAACCGCGAAAAACGCCAGGATAACGGCTCCTGTCCACTCATAGTTAAATACGGATATCCCATGTTTATACCCGCTGCTGGTAAGTCCAATGAGGCTACTGCTTGAAATATTGGTGACAAACAGCGAAAAGCCTATCATGGGCCATCCCAGCGACCGACCCGCCAGAAAAAAATCCTCGGTCGAGCTGTAACCCGTGCTGTCAGATATCCCCCGCCATAGAATGAAACCCAGGAATACCAGGACAATAGTAATATCAATACTTATAAAATCAATAATCTGTAGTCTATTTAATTAAAGAAATCTATCAATACCAGAATTGGAAGCGTTCTTCACTTTGACGTTTTCCTTATCCCCTTCATTCACGTATTATGATCTTTATTGCGAAAATTCTCAAGTTTGGCATCATCTGCAAATTTTATCTAATATTAGGCAAAATTCTTTGATATTAAATTGAAAATCCTCGGACTTTGCAGAGGTACATCAAAAAACCGTCGATTCACAGGTTTAAAAAAATCAAAAAATACCGGACTACATGGCCGATTCCTTTGAACAGATCTCAAGTAATGAACTGGAAAATCGAATTAACGATCCACGTCATCGCATTCTGGATGTCCGTCCTATAGCTGCTTTCAACGGATGGAGATTAAGAGGTGAAAAGCGGGGCGGTCATATACCGGGAGCTAAAAGCATCCCGTTACGTTGGACAACCTACATGGACTGGGTGGAAGTTTTGGAGGAAAAGCAGATAGCCCCCAACGAACCTGTTACCGTGTATGGATATGAGAAAGAAGATACACAGTCTATGGCCGAAAAGTTGAAGCGGCTGGATTACAAGGATATTAGTATATATAATGGATTTATCGATGAGTGGTCGGCCGATTCCAACCGCCCGCTCGGCTTCCTCGACCGGTACCAGCAACTTGTATATCCCGAATGGCTTCAATCATTAATGGATGGGGAGAAACCCGAAGGATACCGGGGCGCTGATTATGTAGTCTGCCATGCCCACTTTGATTACATCGACGATTATCACAAGGGACATATTCCCGGTGCAATACCGCTAAATACCAACGACCTGGAGTCAACCGAAACCTGGAATCGGCGCTCGACCGATGAATTGAAAACAACATTGTTAAGACATGGGATACGCCACGATACCACCGTCGTACTATACGGTCGATTTTCCTCACCAAGTATGGAACATGATTACCCGGGTAAAAGCGCCGGGCACCTCGCGGCTATGCGCTGTGCTGCCATTTTACTCTACGCCGGCGTGGAAGATGTTAAAATACTGAACGGGGGAGTCACCCCGTGGGAAGAGCAGGGATTTAAACTTACCGCCGAATCGTCCGATCCCGAACCTGCAGACGATTTCGGGATCGAGATTCCAGCCCACCCCGAATACATGGTAGACATGGATAAAGCCAAAGAGCTATTGGCTTCAGATGACGGCGAGTTGGTAAGCGTTCGAAGCTGGGAAGAATTCATCGGCAACCGCAGCGGGTATCACTATATAGAGAAAAAAGGGCGCATTCCCGGGGCCATCTTCGGTAATTGCGGATCGGATGCCTATCATATGGAAAACTATCGAAATTTTGACTATACCATGCGCGAATTTCCTGAAATAGCTCAAAAATGGGCTGAAGGCGGTATCGCACCCGAAAAACATATTGCATTTTACTGCGGTACCGGTTGGAGAGGAAGTGAAGCCTTTATGAATGCCTACCTGATGGGATGGCCCCGAATTTCGGTCTATGATGGTGGCTGGTATGAATGGAGCAACCATCCGGAGACCGATATCGCCACCGGAGAACCGGGGTGAGGTTTGTTCGATTTTGTTGACTTAATTTCTCGGTCTTCTCTTAGTTGGTCCTTCCCTTTCCCCTGAAAAACCAATCCCTTGCTATTCCAGGCGCTTTTTCACCAGTTGAAGCAATTGTTGAGCACGCCGACTTTGAGGCTGCAGCTCGGCAAACTTTTGAGCATGAGACAGCGCTTTTTGAGGCTGATTTTGTTGTAAGTAAAGCGTACAAATACCATAACGGTAGTCGGGCTGCTCCGGGGCGATCTCAATGGCCTCTAAATATCGCTGCTCGGCCTGAACCGGCTGACCCAGTTTCTGATAGCTTATGGCCAGATTATACCGTACTCTGGCGTGGCCGGGCATCAAATCGGCGGCTTCCCGAAACCGCTGAACGGCTTCCTGCAACCTTCCCTGCTCGGCCAGTAGTAAGGCCAGGGAAAAATAGGCCGGACCGTATGCCGGTTCCTGGACTATGACCGTTTCCAGTAGTCGTTGAGCGCGGTCTTTTCGGCCCTTTTCATTATAGGCATACGCCAGGTTGATGCGGGCGGGGTTGAACAGGGAATCGCGATCCAGTGCTTCCTGATAGGCTTCAATAGCCTGATCGAGTTGACCTTGTTTTTCGTAATATTGCCCGCGATTCAATAAACCATTCGGGAAATACCGGTTGACATCGAGATAGGCTTGATATTCATTCTTCGCCTGCTTGAACACCTGTTTCGAAGCCTGTAGAAAATCGGGCGTATCAAACTCCAACAACCCTTCGACCGCGGCAATCCTCACCGCACGCACGCTGTCGTCCAAAAGCCCGGTCAGCGCCGCTTTTTTCATATCTCCGGGCAGAGAACCCAGCGCGCGGGCGGCACTTTTGCGAATCAGCGGGCTCTCTTCATCCAACACTTGTTTGATTACATCCACACTTTGACGGGTCGGAAACTGACCAAGATACCAAACGGCGGTCGCCCGAGCCATGGCCGGCTGAGTGGAATCGGTCACCAATTGCTTTAAATCGGGCACCGATTCGGCTCCCAAGGTATCAGCCTTCAACAAAGTCTCCGAAAAGTGGTCAGGACGCTGCGGACCATACCACTCTTCCACCGCCCGGGCGGCCCATTCGGCCGATCGATCATCGTGACAATCATTACATGCGTTCGGCGTACCGAATTTAGCTGATAAATCGGGACGAGGTACCCGAAAGCTGTGGTCACGCCGGTAATCCACGACCATGTAGTAACGGCCGTTCATGTGACAGTTTACGCACCGGGAAGCCTCTGTATTGGGTTCATGATTCAAATGCTCCGGCTTGTTGTACTTTGGCTCGTGGCACTGCATGCACAACGTATTGTCCGTTACATTGGCCTTCAGCTCCAAACTGTGCGGATCGTGGCAATCACTGCATTTTATCCCCTGCTGAAACATCTTGCTCTGCAAAAACGAGCCATACACATAGACTTCGCCTTTAATCTGTCCGTCAGCAAAATACATATCCGGGTGGGGTAGATTGGGATTAAAGTGATCCATAAACTGCTTCCCGTGATCGAAATAGTCCACCAGCTTTTCACGCAGGGAATGGCACCGGGCGCACTTGTCAATTTGTTGCATCTGCGAGGTGTTTGAAGTCAAGTCCAGGTCTTCTCGTATCCGCTCCTGCGAGGCATCTTCAGACCTGGCGCTGCGCATGAACTCTACATGCTGCTTGCCGGCTCCATGACACGATTCGCAGCTTACGTTGATACTGGTCCAGGTGGTATGAAACGAATCGGCTTCAGGTTTATAATTTTGCTCGAGCTGCGTAGAGTGACAATCCGCACACATCGTATTCCAGTTCATTGCTCCTCCGCTCCAGTGAAGCCAGTCTCCCGGACCGATTTTCTCGTCGGGATGCATCGAAAACCACTCTTTTTTTTGTGTATTCCAGGCTACATTCAAAGCCTGCAGCTTCCCCTTGCCAAAATCCACCAGGTATTGCTGCAAAGGAGTCCATCCGAAGGTGTGGGTTATCTCATAAACCTTCCGAACCCCGTTTGGCCCCGGTGCCTCCACCATATATCGGTTGCCCCGGCGAAAAAAGCGGTATTCTCGTCCCTCCTGGACAAAAGTGACATTACTGAAATCTCCACGAACCGATGTACTGTCGGCTTCTTTCATCGCATAGTCATGATGTGACCCTTTCCAATCCCCCATCTCTTGCGTATGACAAGACTCGCAGGTTTTATCCCCCACGAATGCCGCCGCCTCCGTTTTTCTTTGCTGTGCTTTTTGGTCGGCGGGTGTTTCGTCTGATCTACTGCAGCTATACACCAATCCGGTTACTATAGTACCCGCCAGAACCAATACGAAAAGGAGCCGGTATTTCATTAATTATTCTCCTTTGCTTGCTTCAGGATCTGTACAACCTCGTCATGGCCATTACTGACAGCAAAATCCTCGGCCGTTTCTCCATCTTTATCTTTCAGCGTGTGATCCGCACCGTTTTCCAGCAGTAAGCGCACTACCTCAGTGCGACCTTCGGCAGCCGCCCACATCAGGGCTGACCAACCCTCCTGGTTATCGGTTATATTCGGCCTGGCCCCGTGATCAAGAAGGGCCTTCACGGTTTCAGGGAAAGCGCCGCTGGAAGCAAAAATAAGGGGCGTCCGTCCCTGGCTATCAGCTCGTTGGACCTTCGCATCCCGTTCAACCAAATACTTGACGACCTCTGTATGTCCGTTGTAAGCCGCCATCATGAGGGGAGTGCGTCCTGCATTGTTGGGCTTATCAATATCAATGCCTTGCTCAACAGCACGCCGTATGAGTTGTATATTCCCTTTGAGAGCGGCCTGCAGAAGTTCGTTATTTGTGACTTGAGTTTTAGATGATTGACTCGACATCGGTTTCTTATCATCCTGTACTGACTTCTGTTGTTGTCCATTGCCACAGGCTGTAGTAAGTGCAATTGCCAATAAGACTGCAATACTGTTTCGTAATAGGATCATTTGTAAGCTATGAATTTGAAATTATAAACAACCAGCTTAAATACAACATTATTACCTGACAAGAAATATATGGACTTCTTATCCCGATGAAAGAATAAAAAATGTGGATCCATCCCCTTTATATAATACCAAGAGTGTTTTTGAAAAGCCCCACTGCTTGTCAGCGTTGCAGCTTAAATACGCGGAAGAGATAATAGAAAGCCGGAATCACAATTACAATACCTACAGCCAGGGCAATAATAAGCTGTAACAGGGTGGCTTCTGGAGCGTGTGCATTATAGAAAGTGGTAGATGGCTTATTGGCAAAACGAATGATTTCGGGATACTGTATAGAAAACCACCCCAATAAAATCAACGTGGTCTGGGCTCCTGCAACCAAACGACTTCCTCCAATATTCTGCCAGTTCAGTTGTGTCCATAAGACAGGTATAGACAGGGTCGCAATCAGCAGCGACAACATACTCGTGGTGGATTCTAAAAAACGGCTAACCAGCGACCAACCGCTCGCTTCGGCCGCACCAAACAATAATCCGCCGGTCAAAATGACCGCCAACGTCATTCGCTTGGCGTAACTTGTATAAATCGCACGATTTGTTTCATCATCCGTTTCCCCGATAAGAAATACGGAGGCCAGCCAGGTAAATAGAACGCAGGTGAATATCCCGAACATAATCGGGAAAACATTCAACCACGGAGCGATAAAGCGACCGTAAAAGTTACCAGCCTCCGGATTCACTCTACCAAGTATCATGGCACCCGCGACGATGCCCAGAAACATGGGCGTTATCACACTTGAAATCCTGAAAGTAAGCGAATAAAACCGGTGGGTATAATCCTGTTGAACATCATAGTGGCGAAAGGTAAATGCCGTGCCCCGAAAAATGATGCCGATAAGCGCCATCAATACGGGCAGATGCAATTCGGTAGTCATTATCGCATAAACCGGCGGAAATCCCATAAACAAAATAACCACGATCAATACTAACCACACATGATTGGCCTCCCAAACCGGGGCGATGGCTTCCGAAATCGTTTCTTCACCTTTCGATCCCGTAAAGATCTCCAGGATGCCGGCCCCGAAGTCGGCCCCTCCCAATAATACGTATAACAACAGGGCTGTGCCGAGCACTATAACGATAAATTCAACCATAACCATCACTCCTTTTTATCAACTTCAGCTCGAAAGTGGGTTGGGACTGCTTGAAATTGGCGGCGCATCAACCATATCAGAACGATGGTAATCAACAGGTAAATAAAGGTAATCAGGATTAAAGTATATACAATGCCGGGCATGGGAGTTAACGATTCCTCCACCTTCATTATCTTGTAGATTATCCAGGGCTGTCGACCCACTTCGGTTACCACCCACCCCGCCTCAAGTGCGATAAATCCCATGGGCGTCATAACAGCCGCCAATCGTAAAAACCAATTGCTGAATATTTTAGGCCTCCCTTTCCAATACAATAGCAGGTACAGCAAGGCGAGCGCCGCCATCAGCATGCCCAATCCCACCATGATTTGAAAGGCATAGTGAACGATCGCAACTGGCGGCCAGTGCTCGCGGGGTATCTCTTCGAGCCCGGTGACTTCGGCATCTAAATCGCCATGGGCCAGAAAGCTCAACAAACCCGGAATTCGAAAGCCATAATCCACCGTTTGTTTTTCTACATTCGGAATTCCACCTATAAGCAATCCGGCAGAACGCTCCGTTTCGAAGTGCGCCTCCATCGCCGCAAACTTGGCCGGTTGTCGGTCCGCCACATCTTTGGCCGAATAATCTCCACTGACAGGCTGCAGCAAAGCTGCTATCGCCGCAAAACTCATGGCGATTTTCAATGCTTTTCGATGAAAAAGGTTCCCCCGGTCGCGCAGCAATAATATGGCATGCACTCCGGCCACCGCGAATCCTGTACTGACGAAAGCAGCCAGCGTCATATGAATGGTTTCCGACACCCAGGCGGCGTTGAACATAGCATCTACGGGATCAATATTAACGGCCTGTCCGTTCACCCAGTCAAATCCTTCCGGGCTGTTCATCCACGCATTGGCTGACATTACAAAAATGGCCGAAGCCACCCCCGCTATGCCAACCACCAGCCCGGAGGTCCAGTGGGCCCACCTGTTCAGCTTATCCCATCCATACAAAAAGAGTCCGAGGGCGATAGCTTCAACAAAAAACGCCGCTCCCTCCCATGAAAAGGGCATGCCGATTATCGGGCCCGCCTTTTCCATGAAAGTGGGCCACAGCAGTCCCAGTTCAAAGGAAAGCACCGTGCCCGAGACCGCCCCCGTAGCGAAAAAGATGGCCACGCCCTTCGACCATGCCTTGGTCAGTTCTTTATAGACCTCGTCTCCGCTCTTTAGCCAACGCCATTCAGCAAAGGCCATAAAAAACGGCATGGCCATTCCGATGCAGGCAAAAACGATATGAAACCCCAGCGACAAAGCCATTTGCCACCGGGCGGCTAGCAAGTCCTCCATAAATATAATCTTGCAATTTTTCTAATAAACACAATACAAGTAACTATTTTATAATGAGTGAAAAAAGCATTTCCTGAGCTGTAACCCCTGACAGTGATCCATACTCCTAAAAAGAAGTCTTTCACCTTTCACCTAACTTATTCACTCTCTCCAGGGCTGTTCTTCGGACATCCGTTCCATCGCATTACGTTCGGTTTCGGCTCCCTTATCGTCCTGCTGCTTCATCCAGGCGTCGAGCTCTTTTTTCAGGCGTTCTTTAACCTCAGCATAATGCGGATTATCGGCAAGATTATTTAGCTCGTAGGGATCTACTCTGTTATCGTAGAGCTCAAATTCCGGTCGCCGCTTATACCAGTTAACCCGCCATTGGGCAAAGGGATCCCCCTCACTGGCTTTGCGCTCCCATGACTCGAACGGGCCATATCCCCTTGTGACCAGATTGGTAAACTCATTTTCGTGATTCAAATTCCATATCAGCCGGTAATCTTTGGACCGTACCGTTCGGATACCATAAGCTTCCGGACCGTTGTAAATGCCTTTGGAGGTCTGCTCGCTGAAAGCATATTGGTGATGCTCACCGCTTTCACCGGTTAACACAGGCATAAAACTCTTTCCGTCGAAATCGTGTTCTTCAGGATTTCCACCGGCCGCTTCCAAAATGGTGGGCACGACATCTACATACTGAATCATCGCATCAGTCGACCGACCCGGTTCCACTACGCCCGGCCACCGAACCACCGCCGCCGAACGCACGCCGGTATCGTAACAAGTCCACTTGCAATGCGGCAGGTGCGATCCCTGCTCACTCAGGTAGATCACGATGGTATTATCGGCCTGCCCGGTATCCTCCAGGTGCTGCAGAACCGTGCCAACCTGGTGATCCATATAGGTTATCTCGGCATAATATTTCGACATCGCTTCCCTCGTTTCCGGAGTATCTACCACGTAAGGCGGCAGAGTAATCTCTTCCGGGTCATAAGTATAGTCCAATCCACGATTCCAGGGACCATGGGACTGATTCGACGATACCATCAAGCTCCACGGATTCGATTTGTGATCTTCCATATACTTGCGAATCTTATCCAGGTGAAGGTCGACCCCTTTACCCCCATCGTGATGACGTCCGCCAAGATCTTCGAATGGGAAATTTTCAAGGGGCGCTTCGTGGCGTTTTCCAATGATCGCCACTTCATAGCCCAGGTCTCCCAGATAATGCGGCATGCTCTTGATATCGGGATATACCTTGCTGTGATTGGGCCATGCACCATTGCGAACCGGGTGAATGCCGGAGTAGAGACTCATTCGAGTAGGTGCACACATCGGAGCCGAATTAAAAGCGTATTCAAATCGAATGCCCTGGGAAATCAGGTTTTCGATATTGGGAGCATGCACCTGTTCATTGCCATAGCTGGGAATATCGTGATAGGTGAGATCGTCCGACATAAAAATCAGTACATTGGGTGGGTTATCCGATCCACGACCCAAAACATTAAAACCGGACAGCCCCGTCAAAGCCATTCCACCGGCACCTATAGCCGTATTCTTGAGAAAAGTTCGACGATTTATCTTGCCTTTATTTTGATCTTTCTGATTACTCATATTTACAATAATTTAAGTGATCTATATTAATTTACCGGCTTTTCAGGACGTGAACCGTTTACAGACCTCCAATGACCATCCAAAAATTCCAACCTGATTAAAAATAACTGACTCACTTTTAAATACAATTACTTTTTTATCACACTTTCAAGATACTGACTTGTCGTCACGATTTCATCGCTAAACTAATGTAAATACCAACTATATCTCCTTTCGTTATGGCATTTATCGATATCATTGAACCGGAACAGGCTACCGGCACCCTTAAAACGATATATGAGGATTTAAAAGAGAAACGGGGCAAGCTGGCCCGAATACATAAAATTCAGAGTCTCCATCCGGAATCAATCGTGGCGCACATGGACCTCTACATGTCGATTATGTTCGGGAAATCCCCCTTGAGTCGGGCTCAACGCGAAATGCTGGGAGTGGTGGTATCAGCAAAAAATCGATGCGAATACTGTCAGCAGCATCACGGAGAAGCGCTAAATGCTTATTGGAAAGACGAAACCAAAGTGAAACAGTTGAGCAATGATTACAAGCAACTGGACCTGGACGAAACAGAGCACCGGCTCTGTCAGTTTGCAGAAAAACTGACCGCAAATCCCGGGACGATCAATGAGAAGTCGGAGTTGCAGCCGTTAAGAGAAGTCGGACTGGATGATCGGGCTATCCTGGACGCCGTACTGGTTATCAGTTACTTCAATTTCGTAAATCGCATCGTGCTGGGCTTGGGGGTCGAAACCGACGAAGAGGAGTTTAAAGGATACCATTATTAAGCTTCTTAAAACGATCAAGTAAAGATCAGGCGCATACTCGTTGCCAGCGTTAATGCTATGATCAATGTGATTGCGGCTATCGTCACCGCCCAGCGGGTACCCAGTTCTTTACGCAATACGACCAGCGTGGCGAGGCAGGGCAGGTAAAAGGTTACAAAGATGGCAAAGGTCATAATTTGAGTACTCGTAAGTACGGCCGCTATTTGATGGGTGCCGAGCGCTTGCATTAACATAATGAGGGAGAGCTCTTTTCGTAAAACCCCGAATATTAAAGTAATTCCCGTAGCCACCGGCAAACCAAGCAGTAACGTAAGCGGTGACAAGGCCGCATTGATCGATTTTTCCAGTCCATAAAATTGAGCAATGCCCAGCAATATACTTCCGGCGACCAATAGGGGCCACGCGATGGTTACGAACTCGCGCACCCGATACCAGACCTTCTGTAACGCCGATCGCAGCGACGGCATGCGGTACGGGGGGACCTCCATTAGCATGCCGGGCATTTCAGAGGGCATTAACGCGGAAAGAACCCGGCTCGTAACAGCGATAACCAAAATATTCAACCCGTAAATAGCCAAAGCAGCCGGTACCCCAAGATAATATCCCACTAATCCCATAATCACCACACTTCGAGCCGAACAGGGAATAAGCGTAGACATCACCGCTGCTATAATTTTGTCCCTCGTCGAATTGAGAATCCTGGTTGCCATAATTGCCGGAACGCTGCAACCGTATCCCAGCATAGCCGGCATGATCGCCGACCCCTGCAGGCCCACCTTATTCATAAAGCTGTCGGTCAGATAAGCCATGCGAGGAAGATATCCGACATCTTCCAGCAGCGTTAAAAGAAACAGTAAAGGAACCAGGTAGGGCAAAACAATAGCGATCCCGGCCCCGACCCCCGACAGTCCGCTCTGGATCACAACGTACCATAACGTCCCGGGAATCAGGCCACCCAGCAACTGCTGCTCCAGCAAGTGGTATCCTTCTAACAGGGGTTCTTCCATCATTGCTCCCACCCCGAACGCAATATAAAATAGACCGACCAACACCCCGAAAAGCACTACATATCCCCATATGGGATGCAATAACCATTCATCCAGGCGATCCAACAAACGAGCTTCGACAGCAGTCTCATCGATTACCTGATCCGCGAGATCCGCCGCTGTCTGTTGTCGATCACGCAGCAGAACGGTATCCACCGGCAGTTGCTTATCTTTTTCCAGGCGATGCTGCATCTGCTGAATCGTATTCGACAACCCATTGGTGCCGATCGACCCGTTTTTACTCAGCTCATAGCTCTCTCCTTCCAGCAAGCGAGCGGCTGCATACCGGGTAGATAATACTTCGGGAATGGACATATTTTCAATGTATGCCGACAACTCATCGATAACAGCTTCAATTTCAGCCGTATACGAAATTCCGCGATCGGTAACCAGATTTTGTTTCGGTGCATGACGAATCGCCTCCACCAGTTCAGGTAAACCTTTATGTTTGGTTGCGACGGTCTCAATAACCGGCACCCCCAGCATTTGCCCCAACTTATCTGAATTGACTTTCTGGCCGTTGCGCAATGCTTCATCGGTCATGTTTAAAACAACCACCATCGGGATATGGTAGTCGAGCAGCTCCATCGTCAACGGTAACCCGGACTCCAGTTGGGAAGCATTTAAAATATTTACAATGACGTCGGGGTCCTCGTCAATCAAGTAATCCAGCACACTCCGTTCGATCTCGTAGGGGGCTGTCAGATTATACACCCCGGGAAGATCCACCATTTCCACCGATTTTCCACCCAGCCGAACCGTGCTCCGCATAAACTTAACCGTCGTGCCCGGAAAATTGGAAACGACCGACTTATAACCTGCAATCGCATTGAAAACGGTGCTTTTCCCCGTATTCGGTGGCCCAACCAGTACGGCCTTCATTCCAATACCTCTACTTTTATTTTTAAGGCCATGCCGCGGCCGATTGCGGTCTTGTTTCCATTTTGTTCGATCAAGATAGGACCTGCAAAAGGCGCACTGTTAACCAGTTTTATCTCGGACCCGATACTCAGCCCCATACGTCGAATAAACTGGCGCATTCTGGACCCACCTTCCAACCCGGTTATCTTTAGCTTCCTGTTCCGGGGAACATTCGTAAGTAATTCGCCTGGTGTGTCAATCATCTACCTAGCATATCCTGTTAAACTTCTATTACAATCCTCAATTGCTTGAGGACCATTTTGGGCCTTCAAAAACTATTGCCATTACGTAAGACACATGGTTCTAAAACTAGCGCAACCATCGTACCCGACCCTTTTGACCCGCCCAACGGGGACGCAAAGACTCGTCTCTGAGCACATAGTCCTTTCCGCCAAACGACAGAACCTCAACGATATAAAAGTTTTTCGGTAATTTTTCGGTCTGAAATGCTTCAAACGATATCTCCATTCCTTTCTGAAGTCGGGTAGTGATATCGGTCAGCACCGGTTCGGGTCCCAGGTGAAGATTCAAGGATTGATCATCAGTATCCTTTACCAGCAAATGAACTCCAATGGGATATCGTCCGGTCGTCTGCTTACACTCCTCAACCACGACTTCCTCTATCACGGCAGAACCCGTTACCTGCTTGGTCACGGCCTGGCTGCGTACCACTCCTTCCGTGTCACCCATTCCACGCTGAGCATGGGCAACGTTGTTCGACAACGGCACAACTACCCACCACAACAAGATAAAACACAAGACTAATAGTCGTTTCATGGCAGTACCGGTTTAAATTAATATTTCCATACCTTAATATCTTAAATACTTGGATCATTGGCAATGAGGCATCCCATTTTATTCATATTCAATCTAAGTAAAAATATATTTAAACTATTCTACCTTACTTTTAGATTACTTGATAGTTGAAATACGACTCATCCCCAATACTTAAAAACACCTGCTACTAAACTAATTCCGGCCGTCATCACATGAACGCCGGATATTATTAACTCCAAATTTTGACTCCTGATTAACCATGAAACACATCGGCATCATCGGCGGACTTAGCCCGGAATCGACGATTGAGTATTACAAACTGATCTGCAGCGAGTATAACAAAAAATACGGGGGATGGAGCTATCCTCACCTCACCATACGAAGTCTCAATCTCCAGGAAATAGCTGAGCTCTTTAAAGCCGACCGGTGGGATGAGATGGCCGACCGAATTGTGACTTCAATTCAAGACCTTGAAAAAGCGGGCGCCGATTTTTCCGCAATTGCAACCAACACTCCTCACCAGGCGTATGAACGAATAAGCCGAAAATCGCCGCTATTTGTGCTCAGTATAATGGATGCTACCGCCCGCGCTATCCGTGACGACGACAATCAAAAAGTGGGTTTGCTGGGTACTTTGCAAACGATGGAGTACGGGTACTATCAACGGAAGTTAAAGGAATATGACATTGAAACAATCATCCCTGAACAAGACGATCGAAAGTACATTGATCAAGTTATATGGGATGAGCTGGTAACCGGAACAATTACCGAAAAAGCCAAAAAAGGGTATCTCGAGATAATTGAAAAACTTTGCGATCGAGGTGCGGAGGGTATCATCCTCGGATGTACTGAAATCCCTCTTCTTATCAAACCTGAAGACAGTCCCGTGACAACCTATGACACAACCACTCTTCATGCACATGCCATTCTGGATTACGCCCTGGCAAATGATATCTGATCCCACTTGATAAAACTACATTAATAATCGACAACTATCTTAGCCCATTTTCTTGAAGACATCAATCAGAAAACGGATATGCTCGCTGCGCTCCTTACCGATGAGTTCGGCTCCTTTATCGATCGCTTCCCGCGGAACATTGGAAGCAAAACTGCTGTCTTTCAACTTTTTTCGCACACTGCTGACTTTCATATCCTGGAACCCATTAGGACGGACCAATGAGACGGCGTACATAAAACCGGATATTTCGTCACATGCATATAGATACCGCTCTATCTCTTCCTCCGGTTCTTTGCCGGTTCGCTCGGGGGCATGGGCCTTAACGGCCTCCACAATCGACTCATCATATCCCTGTTCCGGAAGAATTTCATCCACGGCTTTAGCGGGATGTTCTTCGGGATACTGCTCCCAGTCCAGATCGTGCAGCAGTCCGGCTGTCCACCACCGGTCAACTTCCCCTTCATCCTTGCCCAACTCTCGGGCATAAGCCTCCATTGCCTCAGCTACCATGCGACAATGGTGCTGAAGGTTATCGTTACTGATATATTCTTCCAATAAAGCTTCTGAGTCATTTCGATCTATCATAATTTAGCGGTTATTAATTTAGATTATCTCTGTTTGTAGTAATCAACTAAATAGTTCTATAATCCTATTTGATTAAATATGTCAGTCATCTCAAAATCTGAATCCCAAGAGGTTCCAATAATGCAGGACATTAAAGTAGATGACGAGTGTCACAACAAATAGGCCGTAATACCCGGCCCACCAACCAAAATTACCTCCCTCTCGCCATCTTTTAACAATTTGATATATAAATACCAGGGAAAAGCCTGCTGCCAACCAGGGAAATAACTGTACAAAGTACATGACATCCGGGAGTCCGTAGGGGAATCCGCCCATTAATTGACTGTGCGGAATCAACAGGTTGACAACAAGGCCCACTTGCAAAAAATGCAACAATAATAAACCACTACCCCATCCGACCCAATGATCAACTGTCGTCGGAGCTGATTTACCAGATCTTAAATTCTGTAGTAGATAAATAATGAAATATCCAAACAGGGCCAACAAGCATATCCCCCATACATATCTTTGTACACCGGCCGTATAAACCCAGGAGGTTTTCTCAAAAGCAGAAACACCGTCGGTAAACAGATGAGTGATTGAACCACTATTATTTTCCCGAAATGACATGTAATAGTCATCATCGAGCGACCGAAACAACAACGGTTCCACTTGAACCAGACGCCGTTCGTTTCCTGTATGATCAAACATCATGAGGTGATTCTCCCGGTCTTGCCACAAGGTTAGTTCATGCCCCACCTGACCCATCAACACTCCCATTTTATCCATCGTCGCTCGGGGATACCGGGTCATTCTATAGGTCCCCGTAAATCGATCGACCGGCTCATCCAATCCTGTAATATCGTCGTTCGCTTGCCTGCCGGCTGGTTGATCAGCTGTACCATTTTCTTTAGTCTGAAAAAATCGATCTATAAACCCGTACGAAATTTCATTCATGAAATCACCTGCTAACTGATTCACAGCGATAAATATCCCCATTCCCTTATCCGGCATCAACCACATACGCGTCTGAATTCCGGGATATCCCCCATCATGTCCCACGATCCGGATACCGTTGTGTTCCCACAGCATAAAAGCGTATCCAACGGCTGAGTGCAGCCGGGGATGGTGTTTAAACTGAACGGATTGCATACTAGCCACCACCGAATCTTCCAGGATGCGATTGTCCTTGAATTTCCCCCGGTTCAGGTGCATCATCATAAAGTGAGCAAACTCATTGGGCGTTGCCAGTAGCTGTCCCGCCGGATAATCTTTCAGATGATCAACTGGAAAGGGGATCTTGGTTCCGTTTTGATCCACATATCCCATCGCCAATCGATCATGGTTTACTTCCTCCAGACGAAAAGTAGCCGCCGGCATTTGAAGAGGAGTAAACAAGTGCTGAGCGCAATACGCGGCGAAATCTTGGCCAGTCGCTTCCCCCACCACATAACCGGCCAGTGCTATTCCCTGGTTGGAATAGGAAAAGATTTCACCGGGCGGCATCACGCGGTCCGGCAAATCTTCCTGCAGATAACTTTCGAGTGAAGGAGTGGATTTATGAGTGGGGACCGACTTGCCAATATATTTATCATCAAACCCGGCGGTATGTGTCAGCAGATGTCTGAGATTTATCACCGAACCATTTCGATCCGGTACCCTGAATTCATTCAGGTAGGAATTGACATCTTCACGAAGGATTACTGCTCCCTCACCGGCCGCTATCATAACAGCTGTTGCAGTAACAACTTTGGATATCGAAGCTAATCGAAATATCGTCTGATCCGGTTGGACGGGAAGTCCCGCTTCAGTGTTTGCATATCCAAAACCTTTTGAATACAGGATCGCATCCCCGGAAACCGCTACGACCGCCACACCTGGCACCCCGTGCGCTTCCATTTTCACCGTTACCAGGGAATCCCATAAACTCACCATCTTTTCTGTTTGGTATTTGCTGGTTTCCGATACGCTGTTAGCATCTTGTGCATAAGCCACGGTTAACCGGCCGACC
This sequence comes from uncultured Balneolaceae bacterium, assembly GCA_913057825.1. GTDB lineage: Bacteria > Bacteroidota > Rhodothermia > Balneolales > Balneolaceae > CAJXOW01. The sequence goes on from CAJXOW010000015.1 coordinate 28,024, forward strand.
AAATTAACCAAAATACAAATCATCAATATAATTACCCGCTTATCGCCTAAAGCGTGGTGCATTTGCCCTCCTTTGACCAACCCTTCTCCAGGGTTTCGAATAATCGCTGTGGCCATCATTTTCTAGACCGATTTGAAATCTTTCTTCTTGTACCCCTCTTAATTAGCAGGTGGACTGTCGTTATCTTTACCGGAGTGCCATTTTTTTACGACAGCTCATGTTTCCCATTTTCATATCCGGTTACTTTCAACAACCTTAGTAACTATTTGTGCAGTTATTTTCAATTCCTTTTTAATAAATATACAAAAACAGAAGTTTCCGGACTTGATTATCGTCCGACCCAATGACGGAAAGACCACTTACCTACTACTCTTCTTTGCTTGCTACTATCCGTATCTGTGAGGGCTCCTGAACCTCGATCTCGGGTGTACCCTCATGCCGCCGGATACGTCCCGTCACGCAAACAGATTGTCCGCGATACAATAGTTCGGGGGATTCTTCCCACTTAGACCGATTTTTCCCCCAGATAATGGCGGTGAACACCGGATCCGGCGGGGCACTTTCCAGGTTGACAAATGTCGGCTGCCCCTTTATTCGATCTACATATTTAACCGAAGCTACCTGACCGCACACTTCTGCCGCCCTACCTATGTTATCATCGGCCTCACGAGCCGGAATCTTAATTTCGGGCTCCGGGATACCGGGTTCCGGCTGATACACCCGCGACAGGATCAAGCCCACCAAAAGCAAAAAAGCCAGTAGCGAGAATATAAATTTTAGTCCCCGAAATTTATGTAACATGCATTCTCCCGGGTAGTTAACAGTTTGATCCGCTCATCGTTTCAGACAATTAATTACTGCGGATCGACCGTATAACGGTTAATAATATCATTCAATTCATTGTGCAGCGAATCGGCCATCTTCGACTCCTGTTCCACAAGGTTGTCAGTCTCGGCCGTATCATCTTGTAGATTAAACAGGTAACGCTGATTCGTCAGCGGTTCCGTGTTTAAAGGCGTATCTCCCTTGTTATGACGATTATAAGCCCAGTCCGATCTTTCAGCCGCCGGCATATATTTCCACTTGCCTCTGCGCAACGCCAACCCGTCGCTCGACTGTTGTACCAACTGCTTGCGGCCTTGCTGTTGTTTTCCCAATAATACCGGCAGCAAATTTTGACTGTCGTGCTGATAGTCCTCCGGTATTTGGGCTCCGGATACCGCGGCCAACGATGACAACATATCCACCTGGCTTATCATCGCATCAGACACCACCCCTTTACGAGCTTTCTTTGGCCAGCTCACGATCGTCGGCATCCGGGTTCCCCCTTCATAAGCTACATATTTTCCTCCGCTGAAGGGGCCGCTTGGATCATGTCCGTTATGGTCGGTTAATGCTCCATCTTCGTACCCGTCATAAAATACCGGCCCATTGTCGCTCGTAAATATCACCAACGTATTCTCATACAGATTTCTTTCCTTCAACATCTTCGTTACCTGTCCGACGACCCAGTCCAACTCGACCACCGCGTCTCCCCGCAGCCCGCTACCGCTCTTCCCCCGAAACTTCCGGTTCGGTAAACGAGGGACATGGTTTTTGGTGAGCGACAGATACAGAAAGAAGGGTTGGTCTTTATGTTGTTCCACAAACTGACGCGATTTATCCACCAGCACGGTCGACATCTGCTCATCGTCCCACCACGCTGAAGAGCCGCCTGCCATATATCCGATGCGACTGATGCCATTCACAATAGTTCCGGAATGCTGGGCGTCGGCCGGGTATCGCAGTTTTTCCGGATGGGTATGACCCGAAGGCAAATTCCCGACCAGCGGTTGAGGTGCGTTCGTCTCTGTTTGTTTCCCTTCCCCGAAATGTTCCTCCTGGTAATCATGATGTCCTTCTTTCGGATACACAATCTCAAGGGAGTCATCCGCTTGGCTTAATTGATATACCCGGTGACCTTGGATATAGACGGTCGGTACTCGGTCGTTGGTGACGGGCACGATGAAAGATTCATCAAATCCCACCTCGAGCGGACCGGGAGCGATGCTTCCGTTCCAATCAATTGCTTCGCCGGGCGAACCCAATCCCAGGTGCCATTTACCCACGATAGAGGTCGCATAACCTGCGTTCCCCAGGATATCAGGCAACGTTGAACTCTCCGGATCGATCAGCAGGGGGTCCTCGGCCGAGAGTATTCCCGCATTTTCCAATCGAAAGGCATAGCGACCGGTCAACAGTGAATAGCGGCTGGGCGTACACATGGCGGAACTGGCGTAAGCATTGGTAAATCGCACGCCCTGTTCCGCCAGCCGGTCAATGTGCGGAGTTTGAATCTGCTCGGCCCCATAGGCACTGATATCCCCATACCCAACGTCATCTGCATAAATGATAATGATATTGGGCTGATTCGGTGCGGATTCGGGAAATTCACTTGCACATCCGATCCCCAACAAAACGATCCCCGCTAACCACAGAAATCGTTTACACAACGTAGAATAGTTAAAAGAAGATATCGTAGTTTTCACGCTGGACTCCCTATCTTTTTTGTGAACGACATGGATACAACTCATTCAAAACCATACTAATATTTATAGTAAAAAAATTATCCCTTAAAAACGAGGTTTAGTCAGATAACAAATTATCCTTCCTGTAACCGATTCCATTTTTGCACACTGATAGCTTATTATAGGTACATGAGTATTAGGCCGTATATTAGTTTACATCATACCGAAGAGTTCTTTTATTGAGTTTCAACGCTCAACCCTCAATGTTTACAAACCTACAAATGCAAAATACCCGATCGACACTTCCTCGTTTCCTATTCATCGCTTATTCCGCATTTCTTATCATCTGGGCGCTTCCAGAATCGGTATTGAGCCAGGATGGCAAACCGGACGCCCCCTATGTACCGTCTCCCGATACCGTCGTTGAAAAGATGCTCGAGATGGCTGACCTCCAACCGGGCGATTACCTGATCGACCTGGGATCCGGTGATGGACGGATTCCGATTGCCGCAGCCAAACGCGGGGCCTATGCCCACGGCATTGAAATCGACACCTCCCTGGTTCGCAAGGCTCGTCAAAATGCGGCTGAAGCCGGTGTGCAAGACCGGGTGGTTTTTGTGCTGGGCGACCTTTTTAAACAGGATATCAGCCGGGCCAATATTATCACGATGTATCTTTTCCCGGATTTAATCAAAAAACTCAGGCCGACTCTTCTCTCCCTGGATCCCGGTACCCGCATCGTATCGCACCTGTTTCGAATGGGCGACTGGGAAGCCGACCGTCACTTCGTCTATACCCCCAATATATTTATCAACCAGCACCCCGAACTGCAAACCAACTCCATAACAAGTATAAACAACCTGCTCTCACTCAGTGAAGACGCCCCTAACCACCTTTTCCCCGAACATGACGTCTATCTATGGATCGTACCGGCCAGAGCAGAAGGGACCTGGAGCTGGTCGGCCGAATCCAAAGCATTTACGGCTAATATCAAGCAAAAATACCAGGAGATCAGTCTACGGGCGAAAAGCCGAGATCATTCCTTGGAGGTTTCGAATCCCGTCTTGCATGGACGACGTATAAGCTTTACAATCAGCCATGGCGAAATAACACATAATTACAGTGGCAACATTAAAGGGGATACGATCGAGGGACAGGTACAGATTCACCGTCCCAACTCTTCTTCTGTTCATTCCTGGAAAGCGATGCGAAAGTAGCACTCCCCTAAGGTCCTCCCACTTTCTGATTACTAATGGGAAAGCCTTGTTTAATTAATTTTCCATAGAGAGTCCTCCCCCTTTCACCCTCCGAAGGGGGACGTTTTTTCACCTCGGTTGCCTTATATTCCCCCTTCGGAGGGGAAAGGGGGAGGACATCAGGGGAGGGCAAAATGCTAGAAGTGATATTAAAATCATCATCCCGCATGAGAGCCAACTAAATTCCGGCTTCTAATTGAAGAAAAAAAGCTGCATCTTGTAAAGTTGGCACGGATTTATTACAACCAGGGCTGATTCATCATGACTTACTTCGACTTGCATCATCAAACGGTCCCTCGATATAATCTCCAAAGCGATCTAATACGTTTTGAATCGCTCAACTTGACGGTTTATAACCACGGCTTTAAGTCAAAAAACTGGAGCGTACTTCCCAACGAAATACCCCGGAGTACGGGCATTTCTTTAGCCGGAGTGAACACACTCGACTTATCTGATAAAATTAAAGCCGTAATTAGCCAGCCTGATCAATCGATTGACGTTAATCAAAAATTTCGTTTCAGTCTTTTTGTACCTACCTCCAGTCAACCGGTAAAAGAGCTCATAATCCTGACTCACGGTCTGAATGAAAGGGACTGGAAAAAGTACCTTCCCTGGGCAGCCTACATGGCACAAAACACAGGTCAGGCTGTCCTTCTTTTCCCCATTGCATTCCATATGAATCGTGCTCCATCTGAATGGGCTAATCCGCGGCGTATGGATATCATTTCCGCAGAACGTTGCCGGCGGCATGATTACATCAGTCATAGTTCTTTTGCCAACGCAGCTATTAGTATGCGTCTTCAACAATCTCCTCAGCGATTTTTCTGGTCAGGGCTACAATCATACCGGGATCTCTGCCAATTAATCCGGGAAATCAAACAGGGTTGCTATCCACCGGTATCCCCGGAAACTCATATCAACTTTTTCGGATATTCAATGGGCGCTTTTTTATGTCAGATAATTTTAATGACGAATCCCGACAAATTATTGACAGATTCCCGCTTATTCATATTCTGTGGCGGAACTGTTCTGGACCGGTTATATCCGGTATCCAAATATATTCTGGACAGCCAGGCTCACCTGGCTCTGTACGCTTATTTCATTCATCACCTGGAGCAGGAATTACAAGAAGACAGGCGACTCAGACAATCATTTAATGAAGACCGGGAAGCCGCCACTTTTTTTCAGTCACTCCTGCAATTTTACAATCTGCGAAATTTACGCGAAGAACGGTTTAACGAATTGAAAGATCAGATCTCTGCCGTCGGCCTGGCGAAAGATCATGTTGCACCGCCCTTTGAGATGATCAATACGATAAAAGGCGCTGCACGTAATATTCCTGTTAACGTCAAAATCGAGAATTTTAACTATGACTGTAGTCATGAAAATCCCTTTCCCTACCGTGTCAATCAAAAAAAAGAGATAAATAAAGGGTTTGAAAAAATATTTAAGAGGGCTGCAAACCATTTATCCTCATAAAGCTGTCTGTCCAGTCACGGTTAAGCTCTCCTGAAATGAATCAGCCGACCTATATTTTATTAAATTCTACTGTTTATTAACTGCCTTTAAAAAGCAAAAAGGCCGGCTCCTTTAAAAGAGCCGGCCTTTTGCTCATTTAATCCAGTTGAATGAGGGGATATCGTCGAATATATACTCGAAGTATCCTTACTTGATCAACATCATTTTCTGAACCCGTGTTTTATTGCCGGCCTGCAGTCGGTAGAAATAGACACCGCTTGAAAGACCATTGGCATCAAACTGCACCTTGTGGGCTCCGGCATTCTTTCGACCGCTCACCAAGGTAGCTACCTCTCGTCCCAGCATGTTATAGACTTTAAGGGTAACCTCCGACGATTGAGCCAATGAATATTCTATCGTGGTCGTCGGGTTAAACGGGTTCGGGTAATTTTGCTTCAGATCAAATTCATGAGCGATTTCATCACTGGACTCAATACTGGTAGCTTTCTGGCCGGAAAGATATACATACGCATAACTCCACCAGTCGAAGGTTTTCGCTCCTTTTCCATCATTAAACACGTTGGTGTAATCGATATGGAATCCAAGCTCATTTCCATCTTCCAGCATCAAATTGGCCCGTTCGGTGCGTGGGATGGCGAATTCTATATGATATCCCGGGTCGGTGGACGTAGACGACAGATTGATGTCCGAGCTACGAATTATCCGTCCGCCAAGTTGACTCATAAAGTCAACATTATCATCCCATAGGCCATTACCGACCCCGTCTTTCTTATCGTTAAGATCTTCGTCCAAGTCGCGTGCGTCTTCCGTAGCAACCCAGGTCTGCAAACGGCTTAACCGTCCATTGCTCACATTAATTTCCATCGTGGTATTTCCGGCTCCATACCAGCGTCCGTCGGCATCAAAATCCCAACGGATGAGCGGTTGTGCATGTACCGGCAAGTCCATAGCTACATACAACGAATCGCTGCTGTAAGCCATGTAAACTTTTGGAGCAAAGGGACGGTCGTTTTCGACCTTGCTCACCGTATCCACGACGAGGGCATGTTCCGGCCACTCATCGAGATTTCCGTCAATAGTCGGCATAAATCCATCAGCCGTCGTTTTCACGCGCCGGTCAACCGGATATCGCGGATATTGGTCCTTGCCGTCGGGCGTGCCGTCCCCGTCGGTATCTGGATTATGGGGATCACTGTAGCTATAGTGAAAGATTCCGTCGGTCGCTTCCTGCATATCGTTGTATCCATCATCATCCGAATCCGGATCACTCGTACTGCTTCCGAACCGATCTTCATCGAGCGGGACCCGTGGATCGTCATCGGGCATGCCGTCTCCGTCGGCATCTGCCGTTTCATAAATATCACCCCAATCCGGCAACAGATCCTTGTACGGCCTGAAATCCCGCATCATCGTACTCTGGAAACTGAATCGTTTACCGAACCGTTTGTTGGACCACTCGGGAAAACCGGGATAGCAACAACCGATATCAGGATTGCTAATTTCTTGGGTTGCATACAGTTGAGGGAAGTCTCCATGACCCATCTCAATATGATTATTAAATTTGTAGACCCCGTCTATGGCGTGCTGGATCTCATGGGTAAAGGTCCAGATCAGGTTGTTGCCGACTCTCGCGTAGTCGATATTCGGAAAACGAGCCGGATATCCCTCATCAAACCCTCTGATAGAATTATAGGGCCAACGCACTTGAGAAAAACCGGTACGCCGCTCGGGCCCGGGGAGTCCCAGTCGATCGGTAGCCCCCCATGACCAGAATCCACCAACCGAAGGGGTAATGCGGAATACTATGTCGTACTGCGTATTCACTACACCCCGTTCGTCAATCAGATGTTGACCAGTTTGTCCGGTTGACGTGCCGCTATTGTCTTCCAGTTCGAGATACTTGTCAAATTCGATATATTCTACTTCCAGATTGAACTGCATAAACGTATTGCGCCAGAAATACTCACGTACTTTCTGGACCAGGAACTTGATATTTTCAACCTCCGTCTGGGTCATCTTGTAATCGCCTCCATTATTATCCGGTGCATTTTTATAAAGCACCACGGCTACCTTGAAATTCGCATAGGTCATATAGCCGTCCCGGGAAGATTCGGTGGTTACTTTCACCTCTTCCACTTCACCAAGATCCTTGCGGTCAAAGTCGCGTCCCAGCACTTTATAATAGTAGGTCTGTCCGGCCTCCAGACGAGAGTCGGTATATACGGTGTCCGTACTGCTATATGCGACCGGGTTATCACCGTAGCTTTCCCCTTCCTTGCGGCGATAGATATTATAACCGGCCAATTCGCCAATTACCGGGGTGAACGAATCCCAGCTTAATGTCACATTGGTCGCCGTCTTGCCGGACACCTGCAGTCCGGTGATCGGTTTGCGGCGCATCACTTCTTCCGAATGCACACTCCAGTTGTCATCGCCGTCCTCGGCGTATACGATGTAGGCAAATCGTTTATCCGATTCAGTATTGGTATCGGTGTAGCTTCCGGTCGACAAGTCACTTGCAATACGTGTATAGAGGTTGCGGGGCTCGCCATTAAAAATCGTATCCTGTCGGTGACGTCGGAAAACATGATAGGTTAATCCGGCTTCCGTATCCCACGAAACCGTTCGCTCAAAGCTTTCACTTACCGTCAATTCGACATTTTGGGGTTGCTGTGGCAGGTCGACCGATTGCAACTGCAAGTTCTGGAAAAACTGCGGATCGGACCAGGGAATCGTATCTATCGGTTGAACAATCGTGCCCTGTTCATTGATAGCGAGATTTGTGAAGCGCAAATAGGCTGTATCTTCGGCAGCAAAATGAGTAAAGTTTTGAAACTCGACTCCAATCATACTGTTAACCTGGTCCCAATTACTGTCACCGCCGTCCCACCGCGGCGCATTCTCGGTAAGAACCGAATCCCGCTCACCATTGACAAATGCGGTGACGCTCAAGTCAGCTAACGTTTCATTAACTAGATTCCCATTGGAATCCTCGACACGCCGCTTCAAATAAACCGAGTTTTTGGTAAATTGATCGTCCCCCTCTTTATACGCCACCGGGTTGGAATGACTGCTCCAGGTGCCATCCCCATTGATGGCATAAACTATATATGCATACTTGCCGTCCGTGGTGGTTTCGGTATCCGTAAAACTTCCGGAGGACAGCCCGCTGGCAACCAGGGTGTAAAGATTTCGCTGCTCCCCGTTAAAAATCACATCTTCCCGGTTCTTGCGGTAAACCCGGTAGGTCATTCCTGACTCCGCATTCCAGGTTATGGTTTGCTCATTTTCTTCATTAGCGGTAACATCCACATTATCGGGTCGATCTGGCAAGGTTACACTATTGAGAGATATCCGCGCAAAAGGATTGGGGTCGCTCCACGGAACACTGGCAATTTCCTGGAAAATGGTGCCCTGCTCGCCCAATGAGCGATCAGTAAAGCGTAAATAAAGCGTATCGCCGGCTGCAAAGTGGGTGAAATTCTGTACTTCCACCCCGATAATACTGTTACTTTGATCCCAATTGGAGTCTCCGCCATCCCAGCGCGGGGCCGATTCAACCAAAATGGAATCCTGGTCACCGTTTAAATAAGCAGTAAAACTGATCGAGGAGCTGGAACTTGTAACAAAATCACCATTGGAATCCTCCACCCGACGCGAGTAATAGACCGATTCTTCATCCTGGGCTAAACTGCTTTGGGGAATAATAAATCCGATGACAAACAAACATATCAAAAATGCGGTATAACGATATTTAATCTTCATGATAAGCTTACCCTGTATTTGTTACTGATTTTAATAGATAACGAATCCCTGATCTGATAATTTCATGCCTTTATAATCTAATAGATACGCTATTCCACCGAGTTTTCCGTCAGAAAACACAACACGCTGTATTGCGAAAATTCCAAAGTGGAGTAAAAAAGCATTGCAGACCGGAAGGTTAACCCTGAATTAACGTTTCCAACCGTCGGTTGGACTGCTTTCTGTCAATATTTATTTCACTTCAATAATACAAACTATTCGATAAAAGTAAACCGCTAAATTCAGGTGCCTGTGAGTCTTTCACAAATCTATGGCAAAAATCTGATAACACTATCGTTCTAGCCCATTTGGTCGGAGTTGAGCTTACCCTTTAATCACCACAACAGGTCGCAGCCGTGCCACCCGTTGAGCCAACCCGGCCAATTCGACGGCGGTAACGACCTCATTCACATCTTTATAGGCAAGTGGGGCCTCTTCAGCGATTCCTCCCGATGTTGCCGCCCGGACAAAGATTCCCTCGTGCTCGAGGGCGCGGGTAAGTTCACCGGCTTCCACTTTTTTCTTGGCTTGTCGGCGCGACATACGCCGTCCGGCACCGTGACAACAGGATCCAAAGCTTAACTCCATACTACGATTTTGTCCCGCCAGTACATACGAGGCGGTGCCCATACTGCCTGGAATCAATACCGGCTGTCCCACTTCCCGGTATTCCCCGGGTAATTCCGCATATCCGGGTCCGAAGGAACGGGTCGCCCCTTTGCGATGGACAACAACTTTCTCTTGCTTCCCCTCCAGTTTATGCTCTTCTACCTTTGCAATATTGTGTGCCACGTCATACAACACATCGAGCGACTCATTCTGTCCGCCAAAGATTTTGCGCCAGGCTTTTCGCACTTCCCATGTTATGACCTGCCGGTTGGTAAAGGCAAAGTTTGCGGCTGCCTTCATCGCACGATAATACGCTTTCCCTTCCTGGGAGTTAAGCGGCGCGCAAGTCAACTCTTTGTCAGGAAGCACGATATCATAATCGGCCATGACCTGCATGAACGTTCGCAGGTAATCGGTGGCAATCTGGTGACCAAAACCCCGGGATCCGGTATGTATCATAACTACCAATTGTCCCACCTTCAACCCGTAGGCTTCAGCTACCTCTTCATCAAAGAGTTCATCAACATAATCCACCTCCAGGAAATGATTCCCGCCTCCCAGGGTCCCAAGCTGGTCATTGCCGCGCTGTACTGCACGTCCCGAGACAGCTTCAGGATCTGCATCCTCCAGGCATCCTTTTGATTCGATAAACTTCACGTCCCTCTCTTCACCATAGCCATTTCGTATCGCCCAGGCGGCTCCTTCTTTCATCATGCGATCCATCTCGTTTTTACCGATTTTCAGCGGACCGCTTTTGCCCGTTCCGGTCGGGACCTGTTCATAAAGGGCGCCAGCCAGTCGCCTTAAATGAGGACGAGCGTCCTCATAATCCAGCCCGCTTCTTAACAGCCGCACGCCACAGTTGATATCGTAGCCAATACCACCCGGCGATATTATCCCGTCCGGCCATCTCGTCGCACATACTCCCCCGATCGGGAAACCATAACCCTCGTGAGCATCCGGCATTACCTGAGCCGCTACTCGAATTCCCGGCAAGGTGGATACGTTGACCAGTTGGTCCAGAGAACGATCCGACATCATTTCATCCAGCATAGACTCGGTAGCATAGATCCACGCCGGGACACGCATGTCCGCTCTAAAATCCTTCGAAATTTCCCAGAGATAGGGTTCAATTTTGGTAAGATCTTTTTTATCCATGATGTTTGTCATCCTCTAGTTAAGTACTCCAAAACCGATTAACGACTTTAGGCGCTTGTTGACCACCGGGCGGCGTTTCCTTGTTCCTAAACTTTTCTTCGTTTGTTACCGACTCGAAATTAGTTGCTGCATATACACTCATAGTAAATACTGCTATATACCCAGAAAATTTTAATACTGTGGAAACGCCGCCCGGTGGTCAACAAGCGCTTAAATATCAAAGATTACCATCGATTCCCATGTACCGTTTTCCACTTGACTAACCTCGGCTTCATGGTAAGTTACCGCTTTTACTTCCTCCGCAAATCCTTCAACCCGATGTCCAAAAATTCGTGCTTTTAAATGCCTGGGCTCCAGAAACTCGAATTGAACTTTTTCATAGACCGACTTGTCAATATGCGTGTAAGTAAGAACCTCCGACAAGAAATCAATCAGTAGACTGGTGGTATCCGGAGCCTCGATATCGATCGTCCGTTTCACCGATGCTCCGTGAATCTTTTGCATATCCACCTGTAAAAGATATGCTAATCCTTTGACACCTTCTATGAATAGGCTCTCAAGATCATCGCCCTTTACCTTTAAGCGACGATCAGCCGTATGATCCATAAAAGTAAAGGAACCCGCCATATAATGGTGATTTCATTTCTTGAGTCCAACCCTTATTTATTCAACGCTCCATCTTCTGAAAACATTCGCGCCGATGGATCTATTTGGAAACAGCCGGTCTTTCCGAAACGGTCACTACCTTTGATGTAACATTCTTAGTCAAGCTTCGTATGCTTCACATCAAAATATAATTGCAATGAATTATCAAAAGAACATGAAAATTTTCGGTATGCGCTATGTGCTAATGACTGTATGCTGCCTCTTATTCATCCTGCTGTACGTCCCCGATATTACTTCTGCCCAATCAGCCAATGATGAGCCCGCCGACTCTTATCTTGAAAATCCTGTTCAAGTGATGGTGTTCGGGGTTTTTCATTTTAACAATCCCGGCCGTGATGCTTTTAACCCTCATGTCCCCGATGTACTCACGCCTCAAAAACAAAAAGAAATAAAGACGCTGACCGACTCTCTCGCCCGTTTCCGTCCCGACAAAATCGCCATCGAAGATGAACCCAAGGAAACGGCTTACCACGACAGCCTTTACCAGGCTTACCTAAACGGGCAATATTCCTTAAAAAGGTATGAATGGGAACAGGTAGGATTTCGTCTTGCCGCCCGTCTTGGACACAATCAAATCTATCCCATCGATCATGAAATGAATCTTCCCTTCGGCGAAATGCTCAAGTATGCAAAAAAACATGACACCACCGCCGTCAACTTTTTCATGAATTGGGGGCGTAAGCTGAAAAAACAGGCCGACAGCTTACTGGAGAACAAATCTCTATATGAAGCATTGAAATTGTCGAACTCGACCGAATTCCGCCAGGGCATTGAAGCAGTACGTGCCCGCATGATGACCGTCGGTACCGACACGAACCATGTGGGAGCGGACCTTCAAGCTCGTTGGCACAAAAGAAATATGCGCATTTTTGCCAACCTTGAGCACATTGCAGAACCGGGCGACCGCATTCTGGTTATTTTCGGCGGCGGACACTCCGCGATTCTCAGGGAACTCGTCCGGGAATCACGTCGGATGAAGCTCGTAGAACCACTGGATTATTTTTAACGGGAATTACATTTCGTTTCGCTTCCCTTCGACTAGTTTTCCCTGGGATGCGGCCCCTACTCACGCAATGCTGACAGATCCTTTTTTAGCTGGTTCGGTGATACTTGGCTACCCCGGTAGGACCCGCGCACATTACCTTCCGGATCGATCAGATGGATTCGGTTGGTATGAACATACATATAGGATCCGGCTTCTGCTGAAGTATCCTTCGGAGTCTTTTTCCAGGCATGGACTTTTACCTTTTCCAACAGGCGATTGATTACGGTGGTATCTCCGGTCAGAAAAGAAAAACGGTCTGACGCAATATCAAATCGCCGCATATACTCTCTCAATACACGGGGTTTGTCACGATGCGGGTCAAATGAAATGCCCACAAATTTAACCGGCGCTTTCTGCTCTATAGTTTCCTCAATGCGGACCATGTTCGCCGTAATAGCGGGACACACGCTCTGGCAATGAGTATAGATATACCCAACTATAAGATAAGAGTCGTTAAAGTCCTTCGGAAATGCAACTGATTGACTATCCTGGTTAACAAGCTCATAGGTGGAAGTCAACTGCGTTTTCACCTGGAGTCGCTCGGGAGTCGAGTTGCACCCATAGACGGTTGACAAATAAGCTATTAATGCGACAAGGAATATTCGGGCTCGATAGAATGGTATATTTTTATATTTCATCATCATTCGTATTTAATAATAAATATTTCAAATACTCGCCGACCTCTTTGAAAATCGGGAACATTATGAAAATTGATTCCGTTCTGTATGTATGACTGGAATCTAGGATATCTGATGTTTAAAATCGAACCAGACTTCTTTAGCTTAAATATGGATCCTGCAGCCGGTTTAATTTGACGGTGTAAATTACTGCTAATAAAAATACAACAATCTACTCTTTATGGATAATCTTTCCCGGGATAAGGGATTGCATCACATTACGGCTCTCGCCGGAGATCCTCAACAAAACGTGAATTTTTATCAACGATCCCTGGGTCTTCGCCTTATAAAAAAGACGGTCAATTTCGATGAGCCCCAGACTTATCATCTGTATTACTCCAACCAAGCGGGGGCCGTCGGATCCAATATCACGTTCTTCCCGTTCACACGAGCGGCCCAGGGGAAGCAGGGAAGTGGACAAGCTTTTACCATCTCTTTTTCGGTGCCCGAACATTCAGCCGAATTCTGGGCTGAACACTTGTCCGGACAGGGTGTAGACTTCGAGGGACCATTTGAGCGGTTTAACACGGAAGTTATACGTTTTCAAGATCCCGATGGATTAACGCTCGAACTGGTGGCTCACCCGGAAGCCAAAAAACAAAATACCTGGAGTAATGCTCCCATTTCTTCCGATCATGCAATACGCGGAATCTGGGGAACGGTCTTGCGGGTGGAAGAGGCCCGGCCTACCGGGGAGATACTGACTTCGCTGCTCGGATTTTCTCAAACCCGGGAAGAAACCGACCAGGAGCTGTATCGTACCGGAAGTGATACCGGGAATGCCGTGATTATTGAGGAAGTTGAACCAACGGAAAGTAAAAACGGTAAAGGCATTATCCATCATGTGGCATTTCGTTCCAACAGCAAGCAGGAGAGCCAACAGTTAAGGGAAAAATTGCAAAACCGGGGGCTGCATCCATCGCCTGTCGTCGACCGCTACTTTTTTGAGTCAATCTACTTTCCCACACCCGGTGGAATTCTTTTCGAAGTAGCCACCGACAAACCCGGTTTCAACCGGGATCCCATCCCGGATCAACCCGGGGAGACCCTCTTTCTTCCGCCCTGGCTTGAAAACAGACGCGAACGGATTGAAAAACGTTTGCCCGAGTTAAATGCAAAGATATAAAAATGATCGCCTATGAGCCTTTTTCGTATTGATACCGAAGATACCATCGACGGACCTCATCAAAATCAGCAAGTAGCTCAGCACGGCCCATCCCTGGACCAGGCCCGTGCCGCTGTAATATTAATTCACGGGCGGGGCGCCACCGCCGAAAGCATCCTCTCACTTGCCCGGGAGCTGGACGTGAACGAGGTCGCATACCGGGCGCCCCAGGCCGCTAACAACGCATGGTACCCCCATTCCTTTATGGAACCTGTGGGCCAAAATGAACCGGGGCTTTCCAGTGGACTTCAGGCGATACATCATCTATTGGACCAATTTCATGATGTGGGTTTTAAAAATAAACAGATTCTAATCATGGGATTTTCTCAGGGAGCCTGCCTGGCACTGGAATATGCCGCTCGACATCCCCAGGGCTATGGTGGAATCGCAGCTTTTAGCGGTGGTGTAATTGGAGAGAAAGTTGAGTTCCAGCACTACTACGGCAGCCTGGAGGGCACACCTGTTTTTCTGGGATGCAGCGATCGCGACCCCCATATACCCAAAGAGCGAGTAGACGAAACTGCCAAATTGTTTCGATACCTGGATGCAAATGTTACAGAAAAAATCTATACCGGCCTCGGTCATACGATCAACTCCGACGAGTTGCAACACGCTCGAAGTATGCTCCGGGACGCAATCTCATAAATAGCTAAATGTAACGCCAAGAACTAACTCCAACCCTCCCTGGAGTAAGGTCTTATACCGTATATTAAAAATTTTTAATTTTTTCTGTAACACTTCCGCATCTCATCCCTCTTGTTAATAGAAACAACAAATTAAAGCGATACAATTTTACAAGAAGCTCTCTCAGCCCCCTGCAGCCCCGGGAACCATGTATTCTATACATCCCGGGGCTCTTTTTTTATTTTCAGATCTTAGCAAGGGGTTTTTCAAATAAGCGTAAGTCTTCCCTGCAACTCCTTGAGAAGATAGTCCATGATCCACTTCGCTTTAATTATTACATGTCTACTTAAACAGACAACCACGAATTCCGGGCTGCAACAACAAGTTACGATGCACTGGCTGCCATCTTGGTCCATTGTTTAGCAGCTTCTTTTACATAATCATGATAAGAACGTGGGCTATGGCCGAGCAATCTTTCCAGCTCCTTAATTTCTTTATGGGTAGCCTTCAGACCCTCTTCCTGGAAAAATTCATACATTACACGGAAATCATACGCCATCCAATCCGGAATCATTTTTCGGGCCTTTTGTTCCCACTTCGCCATGGGCTCCTGCACATATGAAATCATCCTGCCAAAAACCCGGCTCCAAATCTGGGCTGTTCGCTCTCCCGAAAGCACTTCCGGACCGACCAGGCTGATTATCCGTTTGAAAGAAGCTTCCCAGGTAAGCAAGATAGCTGACGCTTCCGCTACATCTCGAACATCCACACGGGACAAGCCAATCGATCCGATCGGCTGCGTGTATGTATTTTTCTGCATCAATCCATCCCGGTACCATTCATCATTCTGATAGAAATTATTCGCCCGTATAATGGCATACGACATCTGCGAGGACTTAAGCGCTTCCTCGATCCCCAGCTTCGAACCAAAATGGGGAATGTAGGGTGCCTCATCGACGTGATGAACCGACAAGTAAACAAATCGGTCTACATTCGCTTCCATGGCACCATTGATAGCCATCAGGCCTTCCTGGCATTCGGTTGGGCTTACGGTATTTGCCATAAACACAGCATCTATTCCATTGAATATCCTGCGAATAACCTTCGGGCTCTGAAGATCACCCTTGATTGTTTTTACTCCACTAAGAACCTTTTTAGATTCAGGATTTCTAGAAAGAATCGTTAGATCCGCGTTTTTATCCCGTAATTGCCTTGCGACGTGCTGTCCAACCAGACCGGTTCCTCCAATTATCAAGTACTTCATAATTTACTCCATCATAGATTAGGGGGGGCATACTTCACTTTCAATTTGAAATGAAATACGACAAAAAGCAATAGAATAGAAATAAAATTCTGTTTTCTTTGCCGTTATCTTGATAACGTATAATAAGCATTGAAGAGTGTCGGATATGACAACATATTTTTTTAATTTAATTACTTGGCCATATTTCGAACCTCCTGAATAACGCAGTCATTTTAGCTTGAAGTCAACTCAAATTGGACTAGTGATTGTACAAAATTCCATTGTGCCTCTGAAGCATGTATCCATCAACTTCATACCCCCGCATAAATCACCGGATATTCTTCGGAGTCATATTACTGATCCCAATGTTTCAAGGTTGCAATATATTGGGATCCGATACCGAAGCTCATTACTCGATCCAAGGTCAGCTGCATAAAATCGAGCGATTTTATTTCATCAATAACGATGCAGTTCTGTATGATACTACGGCTTTGGCTCACTATGAAGTTCAGATCGATTCATTAAGGCTGGTTACGGATTCGACGGGTTATTTCAGTAAAGAGAATTTACCCGAAGGTAGCTATCAAGTACGTTTTCACGAACCCGGCTTTCCGACGTGGGATACCACTCTTACCCTTCAATCATCTATACACCTGCCAATTTTCATCCAGCCGATTGACTCGGGATATTACCAATTCAAGGGAACCCTGCAATACTTGACCAACAGAACCTCACCCACACCTGACGGCATCGCATCTGCACAGTTAAATGCCGGAAACGTACCTATCTATTTCGGTAAAAACTGGGTGCGTACGAATCCCGACGGGTCCTTTCACTATCGTAATATTCAACGGGGATCCTATCGGTTCGGGGTGTATTCAAATTTCTTTCGTTTTAAAGATACCACCATCGAATTGAACCAGAATGTCAAATACAATCCCCTCATGAAAACCTGGCAAAGTTCACAGCCGCTATCCGACACCCTCTAATTCAAATTTCTCCTCCCCCCACTTGCACATTTTACGGAAGGACATTAACCTTATGGTAAAGTGCTATTAATCAACTAACGCCATGCCTGACATTAAGGAGCGAATTCGAGGTGCTCTCGAGAAAGCCGATATAAAAATTAACGGCGATCGTCCCTGGGATATGCAGGTCCATAATGAAGACCTCTACGATCGCATTCTACAACAGGGGTCACTCGGACTGGGAGAAGCTTATATGGATCGTTGGTGGGATGTCGAACAACTGGATGAGTTTTTCTTTCGCGTACTTCGAGCCAAAATAGATCGTGATTTTTCAATCAATCTACCGATGATCAAAGAATTTCTCATCTCCTTCTTTACCAACCGACAGACCGCCACCAAAGCGTACGAGGTTGGAGAGCATCATTATGACATGGGTAATGACTTGTATCGGGCCATGCTTGACGAACGCATGGTGTATACCTGTGGCTACTGGCAACAAGCAGATAACCTGGACGATGCACAGCGCGACAAGCTCGATTTGGTGTGCCGAAAAGTCGGCTTGGAAGAGGGGGATCGTGTACTCGATATTGGTTGCGGGTGGGGAAGTTTCGCCAAATACGCCGCCGAGGAATATGGAGCCGAGGTTGTGGGAGTTACCGTATCACGCGATCAAGTCGAGTTTGGGCGACAACTATGCGAAGGGCTGCCGGTCGAAATTCGATACCAGGATTACCGGGATGTAAATCAACTTTTCGATCACATCATTTCCCTCGGTATGATTGAGCACGTGGGACGCAAAAATTATCGTACTTTTATGCAGGTGGTGGACCGGTGTCTCGCTGACGAGGGGGTATTTCTGCTGCATACTATTGGGACTAACAAGTCTACAACCGGCACCGATCCATGGATATCAAGGTATATATTTCCCAACTCAAACTTACCCGCTCCCCGAGACCTGGCCTTGGCATTCGAAAAATATTTTGTACTTGAAGACTGGCAAAATTTTGGCCCGGATTACGACAAAACCCTTCGAGCCTGGCATGATAACTTCACCCATCACTGGGAAAAACTAAAATCGAATTACTCCAACCGTTTTTACCGTATGTGGACCTATTTTCTGCTCTCCTGTGCCGGAAGTTTTCGGGCTAGAGAAATTCAGCTATGGCAATTGGTACTGAGTAAAAAAGGACTTTCTGGCGGTTTTACTCCTCCGCGATATCGAACGTAACTCACATCAAGCTTCGATGCCATAAATAACTCTAAAATTTCCAGGTCTGCCTGGCCTTAACCTGTCAACCCCTTCAAGTCCAAACAAGAATCACGGGAAAACATCAAAAATGGTATATAAAACCTGCCAACCTCTTTATCGGATAAAAAAAGCTAGATTCCCCCCTACCCATTAGTTGCTTGAAGCCCATTCAGTTGCACTAACCAAAAAATACATTTTTCTTATTTGTTAATACTGAGACCAATTTTTACAATAATTAATTAGATATTTATAGACAAATATGTAAAATTTTTTTAAATTCAAATTGACGCACGATCATACCAAAAAAATGTCGGGTTAGTTGAATCAAAAGTTACGTCAGTTAATGGCGGAGGAGGAGTAATGAGTTCGATAGTTCAAAAAGAATATGAGAAAGGATATAGTGACGGAAGAATTTGGCAACAGTTTGTAGAAAGTCATCCGGACCAAAAAGGGCTGAATCCATTCTTTCCACCCAATCCATCCAAATTACAAGACACAAGCAATGCCTACCGGGTAGGGGCACGCTGTGGTATCGGGGATGAGAAATACAAACGTAAGGAAACACGTCCCCCCGTGCTGAATTAATAACACTACTCCAGGAGTCGGTCGAACTTTCACAATTCTACTGCAAAAAAGCCGGATTTGGGTGCTTTTAACCGATTTTCCTTAAATAGCCCCGCTATTCTACGTCAAAATCGGCCAAAACCCACCTCTCCCAACCACTGTCGGGTTTGATATTTCAGGGTGTTGCAAAAATATCAATAGCTTGACCCTCTATCTGTTGGAATTCCAGATATCACGGTAGATTCGCCATTGACCGTCGGACTTTTTCCAATAAACCATATACTTTCCCTGGTCCACCTGGTCCTGGCCTTCCATAAACACTTCGTATTCCCCTATTTCAATAGCGTAGTCTGAATAAGGGTAAAGTTCCTTGGTTTGAAGTTTAATATCATAGAAACCCTCATTGCGCTGGTGTTTCATATAGGCTACAATCGAGTCGCGACCGGTCACCGCCGGTCGATTGGGCGGCATCATTTTTCCGCTTTCTTTTACAAACAGGGTCCCAAATGCCTCCATATTCCCATTGCGAAGGGTCTCCATAAACTTCTCATTCTGTTTTGCTATAGTTTTTTCTATCCGCTGATTATCCATGCCCTTCCGATCCGGGACTTTCTCTGTACATGCTGCCATGACCAATAAAAACGTTAGCAAAGTAAACATCACCGGTCGTTTTATATATTTCATAGGGTTCACCTCCTCTGATATTGCAATTTGTTATTATATAACTATAGGTAGTTCATCTATGTACATGATATTTACCCATAATCAATCTCAATTACAATCCCTCTCACTACATACTGTCGAATATCCCTTCTAACTAGCCTTCGGCAGGGAAAAATAAAAGGTTGTACCCTCGTTCAGTTCAGTATCCACCTGTATATCAGATTCGTGGAGTTCAATAATTTTCTGTGCAATGGCCAATCCAAGCCCCGAGCTTCCCTTGGTACGGGCTTCGTCATCTTCTCCGCGGTAAAAACGTTCAAATATATAGGGGAGATCCTCCTCAGCGATACCTCTTCCGTTATCTTCCACTTCAATTCTTATTTGACGGTCTTCAATATGAGCTCGTAATCGAATACGTCCCCCCTTTTCCGTATGGTTCAAGGCATTGCGCAGCAGGTTTGTCACAGCTCGCTCAACCAACCCGATGTCTGCATAAACAAACGGCATGGGATGATCCACCTCTACATCCAGGTCGATATCTTTTTTCCGGGCTTCCGGCTTCAGTTTCATCACAATATCCTGGCACAAGTCGGCCATCGAAAATGCTTGCCGGTCGGGTTCAGTCTGTCTTGCCTCCAACTTCGACAATTCAAACAGGTCTTCAACCAGTTTTGAAAGCACCTGGGTATTTTTCAAAATCGTTTCAAGGTGTTCCAGTCGCTCGCTGGGGTCCATATCTTGATCCTTGATAAGAATGGTCTCCAGGTATCCATGAATGGACGCCAGCGGACTGCGTAAATCGTGGGATATGTTTGCCACTAATTCGCGCCGCATTTTGTCTTCTTCTTTTAACTTTTCTATATGAGACTGGATCTTGTCGGCCATCCGATTAAACGAAGAGGCCAGTTGACCAATTTCATCATCCGAATCCATATCGATACGCTTATCCAGCGCCCCGCCTTCAAACTCTTTAACGGTAGTATTCATCCGCCGTAGCCGTTTGGTCAAATACGCAAAAGCAACCACTCCTAAAATTCCGGTAGTCAACACAGCTATCAATAATGCCACCAGGCTGGTCCGTAATATATAGCTGTTTTTGACCAAATTGAGTGCCGACTCGTACTGTTCACCGCCCAGAATTACATATAAATATCCCTCCTCATCCAGTACCGGCAGGCGTGCCGCAGAAAAAGGTTCCGATTGGCCGGGATTTCTAGGATCAGGCCCCAGGATCAACTCCTCGCTACCCTGATTTAAAAATTGATGAATGGCTCCAAGGGATACAGAATCAGCTTGAACTTTCTTGGGAGGATGGGCAAAGAAAGCCAATATCTTCCCCTCTTGATCCAACATATAGATTTCAATCTTGGGATTAATCACCATCATATAGTGGATCAACTCCTTAACCCGATCCATCGGCAGGCTGTCTTGAACCACCGGTTCAAGTTCTTTCGCCATATGGGATGCAAGCTCGCGGTTTAGCTGCTGGTCTGTCCGCTGAGCGATCCGATACGAAGACTGAAAAGTGATATAAACCTGTATGGCTCCCAGTAGAATTAGAAGTACCAGAAACACCGCTGTTATCTTACCGTATAATGTCTTAAAAAAGCCTTTCATTGTTATCCTCTTTATTCCATTTCTTCTTGCTCTATAAATCGATACCCGACGCCCCAGACCGTCTTAAGATATCTGGGATCTGAGGGTTGCTGTTCAATCTTAGACCGAAGTCGGTTAATATGAGTATTGACGGTGTGTTCATATCCCCCGAATTGATACCCCCAGACTTCGTTTAACAATTCATCCCGACTAAACGCCCGTCCCGGATTTTTCATAAACAGGTGCAGCAGTTTAAACTCTTTTTCAGTCAAGTCGATCGATTGGTCCCCAATACGGACCTTGTGCTTGCTTGGTTCAATGGTTATATCTCCAAACTCGATCTTTTCCTGTTCGCCCGCTTCCGCATCGCTGTCGGCGGATTGTTGCGACCGACGCAGCAAGGCTTTTACCCGAGCCATCAACTCGCGAATGCCAAAAGGTTTTGTGACGTAGTCATCCGCTCCCAGCTCAAGCCCCAGCACCTTGTCAAACTCTTCCGTCTTGGCCGTGAGCATCAGCATCGGTATATCATACTCATCGGCACGGATTTTTTTACAGATCTCGAGTCCATCCATACCCGGAAGCATGATATCCAGAATGATCAAATCGTATGGTTGCTCCTTGATTCGCTGGTAGCCCTCTGCCCCATCATAGATCTGGTCGACTTCATACCCCTGATCCTCCAGGTTAATCTTGACCAGGCGAGCAATTTCAGTATCATCTTCGACGATAAGTACACGCGGCGATTCAGCCTTCATGTCGACCGAAGTTAAATGTGTTGGTTTATTCATATATAATACACAAAATTTAATCGTAAATGCCAGTGTCTCTGAATTCGCAGAAATCTTTTTCGACTTACCAATTTAAATGAAACCCCGGGATACCTGGTCACTGCTGCACGGTGACTCTCCCGGGGCTTCGTGATGCTGCCCGTAAAATGGTACGACTTGGACAGGCATCTTAATTGATTCGATTTATGCTACTGTGATTACCGGAAATTTACCAATATGCCACTTTAGAAAAATCGGCTGTCTTCAATTCTGCACCATTTCAATCTCAACTTCCAGGTTCTTCATGTATGGGAACTCATTTCCGACCCTGCGCACATTGGAGTTCGGATCGGCCGGACCCGTATCCACATCCGATTGTCGCGGGGCCTGATTTGCTCCAATGCCCGGCTCTTCATTGGCTTCTGTTCCGGAATCCCAGAGATGGACCTGATCAGTAAATGAACCGGTATTGGGCGTACCGTTCTCAAACAGGGATAGGCCCGTTTCCACAGGTGCATAAAACCAGTCGTTGGAGTGAACATACATCGTGGCGAAGGACAGTTTCGTGCCCTCTTCGGCTTCGAAGGTGAAACTATACGAACTTCCCGGCGTCAATGGACCCGGATCTTGGCTGCCTGAAGGGGTATTAAACACCCCGGATGTATGAACCCGGTCCGTTTCATCCAACGATGCTTTCAACATTCCGGGCATACCGTCTTCAGCCATTGCTTCGAGACCATTGCCCGTAGCGGAACTACCACTCATAAACAGCGGATTTTCTCCTTCATAAACAGCGTAAGCTCCCGGTGCGTAAACCGGTGTAATTCCCGTTATGGATCCCAGGTGTTCAGCCAGCATCGACGGCATGCCATCTTCTGCTATATCTTCAAGCCCCTCTCCGTAATCCGGTTGACCGGTCTCAAACAACAGGGCCGACTCGGAAGCATGATGCACCGCAAATACGCCGGGTGAAAGAGGTACCGCTTTTGATCCTTCAGAGGTCTCCAGGGTATTGCTGGTGGACACGTTTTCAATCCGTACGGTAAAGCCGTACGTGGAATTCGAGGATATGGTCACCTTGATAACCTCTTCATCGGATGGTAGATCGCTTTTGTTTACTTGCCGTACATTACTGTTTGAATCTTCCGGTCCGGTAGCCGGGCTGTCCTGCCGCGGAGCCTGATTGGACCCGGTACCTGCTTCCTGGTCCATTTCGGTACCGGCATCATACAAGTCGATCATCGCCGTCACGTCACCGGTATTCTTTGATCCATCCTGGTTATACAAGGGAATTCCCTCCTCACCGCTCGCATAAATCCAATCGTTTGATTGTACAAACATGGTGGCCAACGAAAGTCGGGCGCCGGGAGGAGCTGCAAAAGAAAACTCATAGGCTCCACCAGGGCCGATAGGAGCCGGCTCTGAGGCACCGACCGGGGTGGTGAATGCACCGCTTTTAACCGCCTGATAGACTTCTCCGGTATTGGAGAGCGTCACTTTAAACGTACCCGTCGGTTTTTCGTCATCATTGTCATCACAGTGAACGACGGTGGATATTATTAAAAACACCGCCAACATATATTTAAGCAATTTCATAGTTGTGTCCCGTTTGATTGTACTTTGTTCGAAATCAATACATCAAAATGGGAACACCACTTCTATACTGTATCACAAAACTATAACAAAACCCTGAAGAATCTCTCACATAAATAAAATCCCATTTCCCGCACAAGTTTTTCAATCAATTCGCATCTAAATCTAATAGAAAGGCTTAAATAAAATATTGATTCATGTACTCACTAATCTTAATGCTTCAAAACTATGAAAACACAAAGAACACTCTTTATAGCACTCGTTATTGGCCTGCTTACAGCGGGATTAACGGTTGATACCTATGCACAGCGTGGCAACCGTCCAATGCAAAGAGGTCCTATGATGGGCGCTCAAGGCATGGGGCCGGGTGCCGGACTTTTTGCTCAATTTGACCTAACAGATGAACAACAGCAAAAGATCAAAGACATCATGCTGGAAACCCATCAACAGGTCATGCCTCTTCGCAACCAGGTGAGAGAGGCTGCGGCTCATTTGAGGACGTTGACTACCGGTGACAATGCCGATAAGTCTGCCGTCAACCAGCAAATTGACAAAATTAGCCAGCTTCGCACGCAAATTATGAAAAAACGAATGGCAACTCACCAGGATATTCGAAATTTGCTAACCGAAGAGCAACGAGCCTGGTTTGACGCTCGCCCCCTTAGAATGGGACAAGGACGTCGTGGCGGTTTCAATCGCGGAGGCATGATACCCAGGCAAGGTCCGGCCGGCAAACGCGGCATGGGACCCCGTGGTGTATGCCCCTGGTTCAACAATTAAAAGTCTGACACATACCGGCAGCTAGATTAGCTGCCGGTATGCAAACACGGTAAAACTTCAACTTTTAAATCAGGATGAAACGGCCGTACTTCGATGCTGCATACTTTATAAACAGCATTTTACAGGTAATAGCGAAATTAAAGAATGGTGTCTTTTTTCTTTTTATCTTTTAAGACGGTGTTATCCCTTTATCAAGATGGTCAACCTTGCAGGAATCCGAACTCATACAGAAGCTACAAAAAGGCGACCAAAAAGCCTTTCAAGAGCTGGTAAACGAATATCAAGTCAAAGTATTCAACACCTGCTATGGGTTCATGCACAACCGGCAAGACGCAGAGGACCTGGCCCAGGAAGTATTCATCCAGGTCTTTCAATCGATAGGGGATTTTCGGCAAGAATCATCGCTGAGCACCTGGATCTATCGAATAGCAGTTACCAAGTCGCTTGAACTCAAACGCAAAAGAAATCGCAAGAAACGAATGGCATACTTTAAATCATTGTTAAACCTTCAGCAGAATCCCGACGAATTGGAGGACCAACAGTTTTTCAATCATCCGGGCATCGAGGCTGAAAACAGTGAGCGGACTCGGATCCTGTTTGAGTCGATCGAGTCACTCCCCAAAAATCAGCGTATTGCTTTTACCTTGAACAAAATTGAACACTTATCTTACAAGGAAGTTGCTCAAATCATGGAGACCAGCCTGTCGGCTGTGGAATCTCTTATTCACCGGGCTCGCAAGAACCTGCAGGATAAATTGCGATCATATTACACTCAAAATTGATGTACTGGATATTTCTTCGATGAAAAACCAAAATCAAAATAACAAGGTGGAGCATGAGGTGAATCACACCCTCAGCCTGCTGTCGGATGTGAAACGTGCTCGTCCGGATAGCGGATTCTACGACCGGGTCCTTTCCCGTATGAACCGGGAAGATCCTGAAAAAAGGTACACGGAATCCCCCTTGACCGCTTTAGTGCTCTGGCCAAGATTTTCCTACCTGGCAGCGGCTCTTTTGATTTTAATCGTACTCAACAGTTTCTCCATTTTTTATTACTTGAGTGACGCACAAACGGTGGACGATACCGTCAGTTTTAATGCCTATGTGGAACAGTACATGACCTCCGCACCGGGACTTTACGATTATGAAGAGCTGGAAGACAAGTTAGATGAATAGACTATGGCACTCATGACCAAAACACGCATTCTTGCCGGTGGACTCATCGTTATGGTAGTCCTCAATCTGGTAATCCTCGGAACGTTGTGGTACCGGCAGCCGCCGCAAATTGACTTTCAACGCACGCCCTCCGGCCAACAACGTGGCGCGGGAGTTTCAGGAGCTATTGTCCGCCAATTGAACCTCGATCGCCGGCAAAGACAACAATTCCACCAGTTACACCAAAAACATATGCAACGGATGCAGACGCTCAGACAGGCATCCTTTAATTCGCGCAAAGAGCTTTTTTCTCTTTTGAGTTCAGACTCCGTAGATGCATACCGTGAGAAACGAGACAGCCTGGCTTCTGTACTTGCCCGACAGCACATGCAGATGGAACAAGCCATTTTTAATCACCTGAAAAACCTCCGACAACTGTGTCGACCCGATCAACTCCAGCATTTTGATCGGATGTTAAACATGGTCATGCAGCGTATTGGTCCGGGGCCGGCCCATGCTCCCGGAGGACGCGGCCCTATGTTCAGGCGACATGACCAGTCGAATCGAGGTCCGAATCAGGGCCCGCGAAATGCGCCTAAAAATCCTTGATTTTCAACATGCCCGATTCCGGCACCTCGAACTGATGCACCCCGGCTTCAAGATCGACACGCTCGGTACGCACCTCTTCACCTGTGGGCGTATAAACTTGATAAATCATCGCTTTGGGGGCATAACCAAAATCTATCGTAACTTCGTCGCGCGTGGTCGCATTCGCCACGTGAATATTGGGCTGATATTCCTCCTGGCTGATCACCACCGGCTCATATAATCCGTAAATCGTATGATCCTTTTCTTGGGCCTCCAAAAGAGGATATACGGATCCCGGTGCATGAGCCCTGAATTCGGCATCCATCAGAACCATACTATAGTTTTTCTGGTACTTGGTCCAAAACTCCACCATTTTCAGGTGATCATCAGGCAAGCGTTTGAGACGAACCGACAGCTGGGGCACAGCGAACAAGGTGTTTAATAACTGGCGGGCCGCCGATTCCACCGACTCCGACGGATGCCACATATACATGTCCGAGTGCACGGCTGTTGAATCGGCCATCAAGCGAAGATTGGCAATACGAGCCCGGTTTAACACCTCCATGTTAGGCGCGTCCACGGCCCTGAACATATTACCGTATTTACGCATCAGCGGACCGATATAGGGTTGACGAAACTCGATCATGATATCCTCGTTTTCAGACTTTAACCTATTCATAATATCGGTCATCAATCGATCTACCGCCCGATTAAC
This sequence comes from uncultured Balneolaceae bacterium, assembly GCA_913057825.1. Lineage (GTDB taxonomy): Bacteria > Bacteroidota > Rhodothermia > Balneolales > Balneolaceae > CAJXOW01. The sequence continues at coordinate 54,898 of CAJXOW010000015.1, forward strand.
CGACGCGTAGTCGCGTCCTCCGGTAGCCGTCATCCGGGTCGAATCAACCGGGGTAAACCACCCGATGAAATCCAGTTTGAATCCGTCTATATTCCATTTTTTCAGGGCATCAACGTAAGTATTGATCAAAAACCTGCGAACTCCCGGGTAGCGCGGATCCAGCACATACGCTCCCCCCAGGCCTTCACGTAGATACTTCCCCTTAAAGCGATCAAAGTTATCCGCGTTTTTTCCCACAAAAGGGACCGAATACCACAGCATAATATCCATTCCCAGGGAATGGACTTGCTCGACAAATGCTTTCATATCCGGTATGCCCTCCGGTTTCCAATCGCCGGTATAGTCATATCCCCGGTTCATGTCGGTCGTCTGCCACCCGTCATCAACAATAACCGTCTCAAAGCCCAGCGACCTGGCTTTTCGCAATTCACGCATCAAGGTATCCGGATCCAACACCTGGTGAAAATTATACCACGTAGAGTAGACCGGTTTCATGGCCTGATCAGGTATGGAAGCAGGCTTGTACCGATTCATATCAGACCACCAGCGAGCAACTCCATTCAAAGCTTTCTCATATCGGATATCCCTCAAGTCAAACCGGATACGTACAGAATATGAGTTGCGTTCCGGCACCTTTTCAGAAAAGAAGGTCACCGCATTATGTACATGGGCGTCCTCTTCCTTGATATACGAGTCGATCTCAACTTTGCGCAGGGCGTCGGAAATAGCAAACGTAAAACGATTCTGATCTGCATGATTCAGATAAGCCAGGACCGGCATATTCCGGGCCGCCCTGGAAGTAATGGGACTGTTAAAAAAATTAACTTTGTCGACTCCCGTTTTACTATTCCAAAAAGCATATAAATCGTTCGACGGAAAGCGCCACTTGACGGTAAATTCCGGGGGTATTACCGTTTGAGCCGACGTCAGAGTCAGCTTTAGCTCGTATAGGTTTTTGTCCAGTTTGCGAACCGAGCGGTCGATATGAAACGGATCCAGCTCTCCCTCAATCTTTACTGAATCGGGATGAAATGGTAACGTGTGAAAGGAATCTTGTCTGCCCGTTTGTTGCGACTGAACGCTCGAAGCACTGCCGGCAATCATGAAAAATGCTGCCAGAATACCGAAAAAGTATCGTATTAATCGAGTCATAAAGTTGAAGTGAATTTTTACACCCTGCCATTTGACTATTCTTAAAATAACCGTCCGCCGTGTTAACAAAAATTTAAAAATTACAGCATCATATTTTTGCAACTTTTACACGTCTGGAACGTATATCATATATAAGAAAGATTTAAAAATTTAACGAGTCAGAATGGATTAACAGCAATTACGGTTCGTAAAACCGCATTTTTTTATCCATACCTTTGCTTAACTGTAACTACTCCCTACGGTTAAGGTTAGATTCATTCCCACATGGTAAGGAACTCAAAGGTATGCGAGGGGCCTCGACGATGATTTATCGAAGAGGCCTTTTTTTATTGAATTCCACCTGTACGGCCTCTAAATTAGATAGCACATTCAATCATCCCAACAATAGATCCGTTCTCTTATGAACACCTATAAGGTTATATTGGCCAGCGGAAAAACTCTTGAAATTGAAGCGGATTGGTTTCGAATCGATGAAGAGAGCAAACGAATAATATTTCACGGGAAAGGCGTTGACAATAGCGAACTGCATTTCCCCTCCGAAAACACCACCATCATTAACCAGTCCCTCTGGAACGACACGATTCGGGAAGCCTGATCGAACCTCCCGTTTCTTGAAATACGCCGGATGTTTGATTAGGTGCCCTCTCTTTATTTATGGCACAATTTCCCATAACTCTGGTGGTCTTTCTCCCCCACTATTTCCCTCTTACTCGTAGTAATTAACGATTTTATACTTCTGGTCCATAGTCGAAGCCAATGCCTCTTCCACAATTGACAGCGCTTCCGTACTGTAGAAAATGTTTACATTTCCGTTAATTTCGAGCGATTGATAAGAGGAACTGTTAGAACCGAATATAAAAGCTCCGTAAATTGTCACGTTACCGCTCGTCTGACTTAATTCTCCCTGGTTCAGTACCAGACCATGATAGTTAAAATCCCCGGTCAGTTTAAAGTTGGCGTTCTCCCGGATAACCAGTATGCCTGATCCGGACCCTCCGCCCATTTCCACCGTTGCGCCTGAATCGATGATTGTAATCTCCGGACTGTCATCGGAACCCAGAGTTTGGGATGAATAGTTGCCGTCCGAATAATGTGCATCAGCATGATCCATATATTCGTTCACCAGTTTATTTAAATCCCCAGTGTTCATACTTTGGTCCACGCTCATGCTGGGTGTTCCCCCTTCTCCCGTCACATTACCCGTCTGATCCGGGCTGGCATTTTTCAACTCGTCGTAAACCGTGTCGTGAGCATCCTGGTTGGTCGTTTTAATCCCGTGCAGATCGCCAGCCGGTCCCTGGGTGCCATCCAGATTGTGATCCTGGCCGCTGATTTCAAATGCCTTGCCACTGGCATTAAAACCCAGTGAATCACTGTAAAAACCCAACGAAGAATAAATTGGCGGCATTACGCCACTACGGTGCACCAAAGCCCGCGTAGAATCATAACCATTATTTACAGGAGTGTAGGCTTTTACGATCATATATCCATACGAGAGGCTCGAATTCATGGTATAGTCGATCGCTTTCACTGTAATATCCGTGCCCGATATAGTAAGGGTACTTGGCCCACGCCAACTTCCATTATTTATCAACTTCCTGATCGACAGCTCTATACCCGTCATGGCCAGGTTGTTGGCCTGGGTTTTATTGTATTTCTCCGTATTACTCTCAGCAGCCTGCTCACGATCCTGCATGGTATTAATTTGTATAATACCAAAAACCACCATAAAAAGAGTCGTCAGTATTAGTGTGGCACGTCCCATAATTTCACTCCTCACTTTTGTTTGATATAGATCTCAACCCTGCACACCCCAATATACAATTATTAACATTAAAATTAAGTAATTTTAATGTTTGTAAAATATTGTTTCAATTCTTATGCTTTATCCCCCATATTCGCTGCCAGTAGCGGCTCCAAAAGCCATTATCAAGATTGAAGTTGGGGTTTTTGCGATTAAAATTGAGAATCCGTTTTCCATCATCTCCGAGTTCAAACCGATATCCCCAGATGTAGGCACCTTTTTCTTTCATCCACAAATCACTGCGCCCAAATCGCAGATCATACACCAACAAATTTCCGGCCATCCGCTCGGCCCGGTAGTAGCCGCGTGAGAACCAGAGTACCCGTTGCATCGGAAGTTCATGGCTGGTATAACGCAACAGGTAGCTATTTTTAGGAATTGCCTGAAATTCTATCTGTCCCTCCCCATCCCGTAATGAGTAAAGGCCAACATGCAACGTATCATTTTTTTCCGCATATCCGGTCCACAACAGCGTGTTAAAGGGAGTGGGGGTAGTCATTAACCGCTCATAGTCCACCTGCTGCCGGTCTAATGCATGCCGAAACTGTTCGATTGCATAAAGCTTGGCAATTCCGCCCCACACCAGATAGAGACTGCTGATGAATAAACCCGTGCCATTTATCCATCTACGCTTTTGGCTTTGTCGGTTGAGGAATAGTGAAATCAGGACCCCCAGTAACAGAGGAAGCGTATAAAGGGGATCAATGACAAAAACCGTATTTAAGTTGACCGGGTAAGTACTGAAGGGAAAAAATATCAGCGTACCGTAATTGTTTAAACAATCCAACAGGACATGGGTGGATAATATCGCAAATACCGTCAAGCTCCATCGTCGATACGAAATATTCTTACTTCGATACCCCCGGTACAGCAGCCATCCTGCCAAAGGAGTAAGAATTGCAATAAATAGAAGCGAATGAGAGAGCGAGCGGTGAACTAAAAACTGGTGAACCGGCTTAAACAGCGGTTCGACAAAGACATCAAAATCCGGCAGCAAACCAAAACCAAGCCCCCAGACCACCCCCCAGCTGCCCAACTTGCGGCCCAATGACGCTTCTCCAATCGCCCCTCCCAGGGCGGCTTGTGTAATAACATCCATAGAACGGTATTAAATCGAGGTTTCAAGTTAAGTTGTGACCCGTATCGAATACAGGAAAGGCAGTAATATTACATATCCGCAAGGTCTGATGAAGCCGAATGGACGTCGGGTACATTCACGAGCCTGCCGCAAAAACCCTCCTACTCGTTGCGTCCCGGTCCGATGGCCGATTCAGCTATCCAGCTGACTGGCATGTAGTAGAAATCGACCGTTTCCGGCGTAATTTCCTGCAGCCCTGTTCCGTCACGGTTCACTTTGAGGATATGATAACGGGTGGGAGCCTCATCCTGTTCACGATCCTGGTTATCGGTAGTTCCCATCACCAGCACTTTATTGTCATCCGGCGACCACGTCACCGGTCTGTAGGATTTGAATGAACCCCGTGTCAAGGTATCGGCCTGTTCCGGTTCACCGTTTTCGGGCATCACCAAGACCCGCTGATCGGTCTGATCACTCGTATTGTTTGACGGACTGCTTTGCGATTTTCCTTTCATGAACATCATGTAATTCCCGTCGTGCGAAAGTATGGGTAAATTATACCCCTCCAGGTAACGCTCCCAGTTTTTCACTATCTCTCCGGTTTCATCGAAAGCTACCATCTGTGTACGCATCGGACTCGTATTGAGGTAGAGTTCGCTGGCATAGATGTTTCCATCAACTCCCCAATTTCCTAATACTTCTCTAACGCGGGGAGTATTTGTTATTTTCCTTATCTCATCTTTTTCAAGATTGACAATATAGATATCATATTTACCCTGGGATCCATCTGTAATATCGGTAGCTCCAACAAAAGCAATCTTTTGACCGTCGGGCGACCAAACCGGATCCGCCGTACTTTGTATCCCCCACCGGTCATTCTCACTTTTAATTACGGTACGTTCATTTTTCCCCTGGTGATCTACTACAAACATATTCTGCCTATACCCCGACTCCAGATTATTTTTTACCATAACAATCCGATCCCCATCGGGTGACCATTTTGCGTTAACAACCTCAAATTTATCGCTGTCGGTCAACTGTTTAACATTATTCCCATTTTTATCCATGCTATACAATTGCTTGGCATGAAAAGTGGTAAAGGGCTTGTTCTTCTTACCAATGTATAATACAGGTCCGGCAGTCGACCCGAAGCCTTCCTCTTTGCTTTCAAAAATCGAGGAGACCAGGTCACACCCCGTCAATCCGACCACAATCATGATCAGTGTCACCCAAAACGCCGTCCTGCTCATTTTTTTATCAAACTGCTGTACGTTGTTAGTGGTAAACATAGCGCCTCACTCTGAATAGTTAATTAGAAAATGCAAGAAGTTAAAATATCAAAAAAATTACTGAATAACGATTTGACTGTTGCTAAACTAATTTTCGGTACTTATAAAAATAAGGAAAAGAATCACCAAATAAACAACGCAGCTCTCCAACTGTTAATCTGTCAGAGGCCTTTGAACAACCGGGCGGCGGTTCCGAAGTATTAAGTTTTTCGGTAAATAGATAAAAAATATGTTGTAGTTGACAGGCATTTATC
>CAJXOW010000016.1 GCA_913057825.1 uncultured Balneolaceae bacterium
ATATTCCCGCTTTGGTTTTATAATCAATTAGATTTGGGCTACCTTTATAGTACAAAAGTTGGAATGTAATTTTACAATATAACAAATAATAATTTTGCAATGGCTGTTAAGGGTAGTGGCACTAAACCTTGCACCATTATTGCACCAGCCTGGAATGAAGGTCAACTATCACAATTGAATAAGTACCCATTTAAAAAAGCCCTGCAACTCTATAATACTAGGAGGTACAGGGCTAAAATAAGTACCGGAGGCGGGACTTGAACCCGCACGTCCGCAAAGGGACATGTGATTTTGAGTCACATTAAGTCGTGTTTCTGGTTGTTCCACGTTTTAGCGCTTTCCCTCCTAAAAAGTTGATATACCGGCAAATTAAGAATATATTTGTAGCAGGTTGTTTCATAACAGACCGCTTTCTTGTTACCCACATGTTACCCATGAGACTAATTTGCCATGCCAAAAGTTAATCTTACTTCCAAGTATTTAGAGAACCTTGACCCCCCGGAAAAGCAAAAAGAAATCTGGGATAAAAAGGTTGAGGGATTAGGTGTACGAATAATGCCGTCTGGATATATTTCCTTTTTCTATCGGTATCGGTTACAACGGAAAAATCAGCGAGATAAAATTCAACGATATACGATTGGCCAATTTCCAGGGGTTGAACTTAAAGAAGCCAGGAAAAAAGTATGGAAATTGAAAATAAAGGTCGCAGAGGGGGAAGATCCCCAGGCACAGAAAAAGGCCCGTAAAAATAGAAAGGCACCGGCCACATTAGAGGAAGTCGCGGAAAAATTTAAGGAGAAGCACCTTCCTGGCCTCCGGGAAAGCACCCGGCGCGGGTATAGGAGCCGGATAACTAAATACATAGTCCCGGCGCTGGGATCCACACCGATCCGTTCTATTGAGAAACACCAAATATTAGACCTATTGGAACGCATAGCCAATAAACAGGGAAATCCCACACAGTCAAACCGTGTCCGGGCGGTCCTTTCGAGTATGTTTACATTTGCTATGGAACGCGGTTATGTGGATTCAAATCCGGTCCAGGCCATTAAGCCAGTAACAAAAGAGAAATCACGTAAACGTATTTATGACAAGCAGGAATTAAAAGCACTATGGGAGGCATTTGAAAAGCAGGCAGAGCCCATGCAGTCCCTGTTAAAAATGCTGCTTATTTGTGGTCAACGGCTGTCAGAGACCCGGAAAATGCAATGGCAGCATCTTGATAACGGGGTCTGGAAGATACCAGCCGAAAACACCAAAGCGAAACGGGTTCATTATGTACCCCTTTCGGATCTTGCCTTCAATCTCATTGATAACCTGGCACCGTTAACCGGTGATAGCCAGTATGTGTTTGAATCACAGATGAACAAAGGAAACCCGTTGGTATCATTCAGCAAAGTTGCCAGTCGAATAAGGAACGAATCAGAGGTTAAAGATTTCAGAATCCATGATTTACGGCGGTCCGCTGCTTCCTATATGGCTAAATTGGGCGTGGATCGTACTGTATTGGGCAAACTCCTAAATCATAAGGGATTGGCCGGGGATAGTCAGGTCACAGCCGTATATGATCGATATGAGTACATGGATGAAAAGCGCCGGGCGATGATTAAATGGTCAGCGCATATAAATGACCTTATCTACGGTCAGGATGAAGCGAAAATCACCAAGATAAGTTGACTGTTATTGTAACATTCCGTAACAGTTTATATATTGTATTTCAACCTACCTGATTAAGAAAGTGAAAGGGCGTGATGCCCTTTCGTAGTGCAAGTATTTTTCAGGAAGGAGCAAAGCGGTGATGCGTGATGCAAGCCCGCCGGAAAATAATCCGTAAACTAAATCACGTATCACTATGGAAACTTCTTCCTGGCATATCATACGTCCTTCCCAACTAGCAGAGAAACTTGGTGTGTCTCGCACCACCATTTATCGCATGGAGAAACGCGGTGATCTTCCTCCCAGAATCAAGATGTCTAACCGTGCCGTGGGTTGGCGCTCCGATGTAATAGAAGAATGGTTAGAGGAACGCACTTCCAGTGACCAAGAGCTTGCCACAAATTAAAGGGAGGGTTCATCATGGCATATGACAGGCGCTTTATCCGATCTACACTCTGGAAACGTCCTTTTTTTGGAGAACTATCTCTGAAAGATCGCCTATTCTGGATTTATTTGTGGAGTCAGGCAGATATTTCAGGTGTTCACCAACTTCATTACCCAGTTGATTCTGCTTACCTAGGTTTCGATATCGATAGGGAGTTTATTAAAGACTTCTTGGGTAAAGTTAATTCAGACGAAGAGAGAATTAGACCTTTGAAGGGTCAGCGTCTTTGGATTATTTCATTCGTGCGATTTCAACAAAAACCAAAAGGTGGTCCACTCTCTGACTCTGCACCTCCACATGTTAATGCAGTTAGAACCTTAAAAGAACATGGAATTTTGAAGCAAGCTATTAAAAACGATCCTGATCTATTTGAAAACCATGTAAACATTGATGAATACGAAGATTCCCTTTATGAAGGCAACTCTAAGGGTAATACTAGGGTAGGACAAGGGTACAATAAGGGAGATAATAATAATCCTAATAAGGGTAATAATCCTAACCCTAATACTGGCAACAAAAGTGAACAAAAGTCAGAGGGAGATAAAAAAGATTATCATAGGTCAGAAGCAGAAAAGAATAAAAAAATAGTAGATGAATATAAGAGAGATACCGGAGTTAGTGAGGACCCTGATTTACCATTTTAATTAATAACATTGTTATTATTGTTATTGTTACTATGTATTCATATGTTAAACATATATAAATAATTACAATGTACCCTTTACTGTATGTCCGATAACGGATCGCAGCGCTACAAATTTACTGGAAAGCGGGAAAGCGGAGAGGAAGTTAATTTTACCGAGCACCAAAAGTCTGACTGGACCGAAAGCGATACCCAGACCAATGCCGCGGCCACCGCGTCCCGCGCCGCTGAAACGGGTAAAAAGCATTACATCGATACCATTATTGCCTCGTTCACCGGCGGAGGTAATGCGGCTAAACTGGCCGTAAAAAATGGTAATGAGACCTTATTTACTGTTGATGTGCATGACCAAATAGTGATCCCGTTTGCAGTTCCCCTGGAAGGCATTAGAGGTAATCTGATAAGTGCGGAGCTGGGAGCCGGAGGGTCCGGCGTTGATGGATCCGTGGCAATTATAGGACACTCTGTTAATATTCAAACAACCTAATTCTAGTTATGCCAGCAACCAAGCAAATTGAAGCCGATCACAGACTATTTAACCGGTTGCCTTCCGAGTTTAGTTGGTCCGAGGCCGTTCGTGCTGCTTACAAGCTGGGCTTTTCCCGGTCCTGGGCGTGGGAGCAACTGGAAAAAGCCCGTTTTAGCGGCTCTATCAAACGGGTTGAGCGTGGAACCTATAAAAAGAAATTAAGGGAGCTGAACAATGCCTGACGTTGCAGAACTTGGGATACGAGTAGAAAGCAGTTCGGCGAATGATGCCTCTCAAGGGCTTGACCGGCTAGTTAAGTCGGGTCGTATTGCTGAAGATCAAATGAATGACCTCCGACAGTCGGCGCGGCGTACCAATGCCGGTATGAGTCGCATGGCAAGAGGTATGGGGCGGTCTACCCGGAGTATGAGAAGCGCCCGTAATGTAGCCATGAACTTTGGCCAGGTACTCCAGGATGCACCCTTTGGACCTATGGGAGTAGCAAACAACATTGACCCCCTACTCCAGTCGTTTGGACGGTTAAAGCAACAAACCGGATCCACGGGGGCCGCATTTAAGACTATGATGGGAGCCGTAAGCCCGGCTACCATGCTATTTGGAACGATACTTCCAACAGCTTTAGTTGCTGCACAGGCCGGGTTGTTCGATTTTGGATCTGCTTCAAAATCTGCAAAGGAACAGCTGGAAGAATTGGAGCAACAGCTTAACAGCTTTGCGAAAGCAGCCAGTGGAATGGAGGCCGATCCAGTATTTGACCCCCTTGATATTACTAGCCAACAGCGAAGACTTGAGGCGTTGAAGCAATTCCGGCAAGAATTTCAACGAGTTAAAGCACTGCGGGCACAAACGCAAAATGTATCTAATTTAGCCGGCCAGGAAGTCCGCCGCCAACTGGAGATACTGCAACGACAGGGCGGCCCGCAAAGCCAGATAGAAGCCTTGCGTAAGCAGATTGAAATGGGGAAACGATCTGAAGGTCAGTTGCAAAGTCTGATTAAAAAATACGGATCGCTGCTGGATATAAAGCAGAAAAACATAGATAAAACGATTGAACAGACTGAACAGCAACTGCTCCGTAATAAGGCTATGGCAGAGTTTGATCCGGGCCTCGGAACGCGTCTGGCCCTTCAGGACCAAATAGGCGGAGCCCTGCAACGTGCTAATCTTGGACTCCCTGGAGCAGAAGAACGTTTGCGAACTCTGCGAACCTCGTTTAAACAAACCGCCCAAGCGTACCGGCGCATGGTCCGCAATATGGAGGGAGGGCTTAGCCGGGACCAGGTTAATATTCTGGGTGCTTACGAGACTGCGATTGAAAATCTGAATAAGGCCCTAAAGGATGCCGAAACGCTTAACGTTTCGCAGGTATTGAAAGGAGTAAGCCGGCAAATGGATCGTATTGAACTTAAGGATGCTGTATTTGCTGATTTTGACGCCCTTACCCAGAAGATCCAGACGGTGCGCTCCGCTCTCAATCGAATGATAGAGAATGAGATAAAGCGCTCAAACAAGGCATTTCAGCAGCTTGAGCGACAGCTTTCAGCATTGCGAGCCCAACAGGGATTACGTGATTCCGTACGAGGCAGTGCCGGGAAAGCTCCGGAAGATGTGATTATACCGAGTGGTGCCTCTCAAAGCGTCAAGGAAGCCGAAAGTATGCTTAACCAGATGAATGAGACAGAGCGGCAAATGATCCAAACTTCCGGAGAGTTACGGAATACAGCCAACCAAATGGGTAATGCCTTTACAGATGCCTTTATGAGTGTTGTTACCGGCGCTTCCTCGGCAGAAACGGCGCTCCAGGGATTCTTGCAACAGATACAGAGAATGATGGTGAGAAAGTTTGTTTCACAGGCCATTGTTAGCCCATTGATGAACGCACTACTACCCGGTAGCGGCATGATGATGGGTGGTGGTATGATGATGGGCGGAAACACCCCTCAAACCGGCAGTGCAGCCGGGTTTGGGTTAGGGTTGGCCTCGGCAGGTCCGCAAAGTACCCCTACCCTGCAAACCGGTGCAACAAAGGCCCCGTCCACCACTATGAATGTAAATGTCGTTAATAACGCACCAGAAGCAAAGGTAAGCGCTGAAAGTAGAAGGCGGCCAGATGGCGGGCGTGATCTTGAGATCATGGTTGACAGTATTATTGCTGAAAGCGTAAATCGCAACGGTAAAACAGCTCAAGCGATGCAGAGCAAATTTGGCCTAAGCCGCAAACCAAAGCGCCGCTGATATGGACCAAGTTAAGGACGTGTCGGATATGAGCGATACCGAGCTTTACCAGGAATTGCTGAATATTGGATCCAATATCATGAAAGCGAAGCGCGGGGAAATACAGGTTAATTATGCGCAAATAATTCAGTTAAGCGATTGGAAAGATACTGTTATGTGGGAAATGTATCAGCGCGGAATGATTAACTGGCAAGATTTACCACCAAGCATTAAAAACTAACCAGTATGGGAAAATTCAGCTTACAACTGGAAAAGTTTAAGGATAAGGTGGAAGGCCGCCTTGATCTTGTGCTGCAAAAGGTGGCATTGGACCTTACCAAAAAAGTAACACTAAAAACGCCGGTCGACACCGGTCGGGCGCGTGCCTCTTGGAATGTGGGAGTCAACAACGTTGATACTCGCATGGTCCCGGAAAAGGTCAGCATGTCCCAAACTGGGGCCTTCCAGAAAGCCATTAATAGGGCACGGCGGGAAATTGCACGGCTTATCTGGGGTGATACGCTGTATATCACCAATAATGTACGATATATAAAATACCTGGAGCGTGGTAGTTCCACCCAGGCACCTAATGGAATGGTTGAGACAACCTTGATAGACTACCCGCTTATTGTTAAAGATGCGACCCGCGAAGCTAAACAGGAAAAGCCCTAAAAGGTAGTATATATGATAGCTAACAGCCTTCAAATTACGGTTGCAGGATCCCCCTGGGGGTTAATGGTTAATCGGTTGAAAATCAAATAGTTACCGAAATTATGGCTTCATCTTATAAATACTCTCGATCCCGTAAGCCGATGGACGTTGAAACCATGAAAAAGCGGCTTACAGACGCGATTAAGTTTGCCGAGCGGGACATGCATAAGGCAGAGTCTGTCGGAGAGCGTACGCAGGCCATGTATGCACTCCGAGGCATGATTTCAACGCTCTGGGAAATTACAAAGGACCATGAACTTGAAAAGCGCCTGGAGAAACTTGAGGAACGCGTTGAAAGCCATAATAATATGCGGAGAGTTGGCTAATTCTAACGTTAGATAAGAACAGTTATAGAACAATGGCAGCATTGAGTAAGCGAAGATTAAAACGGTTGGAGCGAAAGGTCCGGGAAAGGATAGGGCCGGATTCACATACAAAGTTGGTACTCATTGACCGGTATAAGGACCAGCTTGATTTTATCAGCCGGATGCCTGAAACCAGAGAGGAAGCTATTGAGTGGGTTGCTTACCAGTCGATGCACCAAGAGGTGTGTATTCGCGGCGGCGTTGACTTGTGGCCGGATTGGTTGAAGGAATATAAGCCGTTCGTGGACACGGTTACGGAAGCATATTTAATTGACAAATTTGAACTGTACGAACTATTGGAGGGTTCCAATGAGTCTGAATAAACGAAGATTGGACCGTATAGAAGAAAAGGTGGACCGGGCAACCGGACATGCGGGTGGCATGATTGCTAACATAGAGCCTTTTGAATCAGCTGATAAGTTTGAGGAAGTGGCCCGCAAACACCAACGAGGCATTGCCAGGCTCCACCACGATTTAAATAAAAGTGATATGGACCCAAACCAGATGCTGGAATATGGCAGGGAAAGTATTAAGCATTTAAACGAGCAAACCAGAAATCACGAACAACAAATACGAGATCATCATGGCACAACCGAAGAAAGTCCAACAGAGTGAGCAATCAGCGCAGCAAGTTGTAAAGTCTAATAAACCGGCAAAGGAAAGCGTACAGGTAACTGTTCCCGGTGATATGTACCCGGACCTAATAGAAAAGCGGTTTGAGACTGAAAGCGGAGAACAAATTAAGGCCCGGTCAAGGGATAGCCTGAAACGCGCCCAGGAAGTGGCAGCCGATACAATGGAGCAAGTCCAGGATAAGCACAACCGGGTTATGCAGAATCAAATGCACACCCCGCTAAAACGGGCTTCTATGAGCCGGAGTTTTGCGCGGCAAGAGATAGACAAGGCCAACAAGAGCCTACAAAAGGCCGCTGATAAAGCCAACGAGGAAATCGAGGAACTAAACAGTGAGATTAACCAGGAGCTTACCCAACATGCCGAGAAAGGCCGGTTTGCACCTGAAATCCGCCGCAATATCAAAGACCTGGACGAGGAAAAGCGGACCGAGGCCGTCTTAAAGGCCATAAATGAAGGGGACAAGCAGACCGCCGCCGCCGTATTGGGAGCCCCGGCCATGTTGAGCGGTTTGAGTAAAGAGCAACACCAGAACCTGAAAGAGATTTACCGTAACAGGATCCACGGGGATAAGATCAAACGGATTAAAGCGTTGGAGCGGGCCCTGGATGATAACCTGAGAAGCCGCAAAATCTTAGGTCAAATATACCAGGAAAGCGGATCCAAGTATTCTATTTTCAACCATAATGTGATTGATGAAGCCGAAGAAACCGAAATGATAGCCAGCGACTAGATGTAGTTGGAAGCCAGCGGCAATGCCGCCATGATGAACCACCAACCGGGTGTAGAGGCCCGGTTCCTGGACCCCGGTCATTCATATCGAGTGGCCGGGGTTTTTTACTTCAATGACATTACAACATAGTTAATATAGTCGATATAGTTTGCATAGTTCTGCAACATTATGTAACATGTTGTTGAAGGATTGATAATCGTACTTATCTAACACTAAAAACGGGGTTCATCATGGCACTTCCAGCAAGAATATATAAGCAGCGGCAGTTACCAGATCCGGCCAAAGTAATATTTGAAGATGTAAATTATTTGTTTAGACAAAGCCGGGCGGAAAATACCAGAAAGGCATATGCTAAGGATCTACAATGTTATGAAAATTGGTGCGCTCATTCTGGGGTTAATCCGTATCCGGCAGATCCTAAGCATTTGATTCTTTATATGCGTTATTTGTGGAAAAACCGGTATAAACCATCAACCATTGAACGCCGGATTGCTGCTATAACTTACCGGCACCGCAAATTAGATCATAATCCAACTAATGATGAAAATGTAAGAGAGTTTTTGGCTGGTATTAAGCGAGACCTGGGAGCTAAGCAGGATAAAAAAGCCCCGTTGCTTACTTCTCACATCAAATTAATTGTTGACAAGCTAGAGGATCGGGTTAACCATATAAGAGACCGTGCATTACTCTTGATTGGCTATGCTGGGGCTTTGAGAAGATCGGAAATTGTAAATATCAGGTATGAAGATATTGAGTTTACCGATGAAGGGCTAAGGTTGACTATTCGTAAATCCAAAACCGATCAGGAAGGAAAGGGGCGTGAAATTGGCATTACTTACGGATCCTATCGCAAAACGTGTCCGGTCCGAAACCTGAAACAATGGTTAGATGTAGCCAATATAAATGAAGGCCCTATATTTCGGCGTTGTGATCGGCATGGCAATATTTACAGTGAAGCAGTTAGCCCAAATACGGTTAATAGGGTAGTAAAAAGGTGTGTTAAAAGTATTGGTCAGGATCCAGCTGATTACGGGGCTCACAGTCTCCGAGCGGGCTTTATTACCCAGGCAGATATGAATGGGACGCGAGTCTCAAAAATTCAGGAACAGACAGGCCATAAATCAGTTCGGGTCCTTATGGGATATATCCGAAGTAAGAATTTATTTGAAGAAAATGCCTCTGGCAACGTGGGGCTCTAAACAGATAACGTTGCTTATCTAGCATTAGAACCAAAACTAAATCCCGTTGATATGAAATCACCAAATATAGAAGAGTTATCCGATGAACAGCTTTTGAACCATATATTGAACGAACTAGACGAAATAAAGGATACGCAGCCAGAACGGTTTGAAAGGCTTTTGAACCGGCTTATATCGGCAGCTTTTCCCCATACATAAAAGAAAAGGCCCAGGTGGTATGACACCCAGGCCCTTCACAAACCGCAATAAAAATCACGATCTATTATGAAATCTACCAATAAAGAACATAAAGAAGCAAATCAGACCGATAAACCTTCCTATACGGAACATGACTTCGATTATGAGGCCATTGGCCGGAAATTGGTCAAGGCGGTCTATGAACTTGAAGATGATCCAGGAGGATACTCTCTGTGGGCACATGGGGAGGTTAGCATAAAGTCAGCTGAGGTAAGGCTCTTATTAGAGGGGTTGAAAATGATGACCCAATACGCTGGACGTGCCAAAAACATGGAAGAAGATGTCGATACAGTTATATGCGCTTTTGATAGCTTTATGGAATCCACAGAGAGGTTGATAGACCTGGGAGATGCTGTTGAGACATACATCAACTATCACATGGATAAATAAGCAAATATAGGCCGATCCCTACCCTTCACCGGGTGGGGTGATCGGCTCTTAAATCGCAAATATAAACCCTAATTTATGGCAAAAGACAAAAACGGTCCGAAATCCAATCGATTAATGCGAACATACTACATTGACCCGGAAGCCGATAAGCTGTTGAAGAAAATTCAGCTCCAGGCTGAACTGGGAGAAATAGAGTTTAATCGCGTAACCGAAAAAGGCCGGATTACATTTTCAGATGTGGTGAACGAAGCGATCAGAGAGTATGCCAAAAAATATGATATAAACGGGGGCTAGGAGTAAGTCTTGTTACCCATGTGTTACCCACAGGCCATTTCTTGCTATCACATCTTCCTTGATGACAAACACCCCTCGAAGCCCTAAAACGCTTGCATATAGGGGGTTGCAAGTAGTACCGGAGGCGGGACTTGAACCCGCACGTCCGCAAAGGGACATGTGATTTTGAGTCACACGCGTCTGCCAATTCCGCCACTCCGGCATGTGTTTATATGGTCGGCAGGTGAAAGGCCCTAATATAAGATTTATTTCCTGTGATGGTCAATAGATTTTTGGGTTAATCTTTGGATTTCATCCTTTTGGATTACCATGCTCCCATTTTGTATTACTTTGACTGGTAAAAGACCCACGATCGACCCGGATAATTCCTTATTCATGCTCTTCTCCATACATCGTATCGATTTGTCTCTGCAGGCCTTTTATGGCTTTTGCAAGGGTTCGCCCCCGGGCAACCAAATTATTATGGTCGGGATGTTCGGCTTCCAGCTCAAAATAGCCCCCTTGTTCACGTGCTCCGGATAGGGAGAATCCTTCATACTGCCACGTTTTAACAGCTTCTTTCATCGAATCATAATTTTCGGCAGTCAAAATAGATAACTGATTTATTTTCTTTAGGGTTCTTGACATTACTTTATCTAACAGTCTTACTATAAAAGTATAATATTTATGGCCGGATTAGAAATCGGTTTATCTATTTTAATTCCGATTGAACCAGCTGATTTTTAACTTCATGAGTATATTGCTTTCCTACTTCCTTCCAGCAACGTCAGGACTTTCGTGACTACGGCTGGGCAAAAGGTTTCACAAGATTTATCCCTAATTGCGCACAAATTCTATATATGGATCATAAACCGGTCAAAAATTTGGGAATCAAATGGTATCAATTGTAGTTATTTATAAGGTGATCATCAGTTTAACAATCCACTAAAACTTGTATGGAGAACCCGGTTCCAAAACAAAAAAGAACATCTTTTTCCATGTCAAAATTGTTAATTACGCTGGGAGTAGTATTGCTGTTGGCCGGCTTTTTTTGGCCTTATTTGCAAAAGCTTAACCTTTTCCACCTTCCCGGCGATATCGTCGTGGAAAAGAAAAATTTCCAGTTCTACTTTCCCATTACAACGTCCATTATTCTTAGCATCGTGCTTACGTTGATTATTTGGCTCATAAGTCGTTTCAGATAAACATATGTGGCAACAAGTATTGAATTCAGTAGATATGATGTGTACAATACCACGGTGAGGGGGGAAGTTTAATTCTAATTAAACCACGGACTCAATATGAACAGAAGGATACTGATTACGTTATTCTCTTTGATGTTTTTCGTGCTGATGGGATATCATCCGCTTTCGGCTCAATCACAGGATTCACTGGGCGGACCGTATACGGTCGATTCTGCTACGGTTTTGCTGCTTCATTTTGATGGGGATATCAAGAATGCATCTGACCGCACCGCCGATCCCCGGCAAAGCGGAAATTTGAGCTTTGTTAGTAGTATGGCGGGAGCCGGAGCCCTGGATCAGCAATTGCGTATAGATAACGATTCGCCGCAGGACAGCAGTTGGATGACCGTTGCCGACACTTCGGCACTGGACTTGACCGGTAGTTGGACCCTCGAACTGTGGATTAATGTCTTTACCTATGGGAATACAGAAGAGGACTGGCGGATCGGTCCGCGACCGATTTTTAAACCGGGAGATCCGGATGAGGGATGTTATTGCTACTCAAACTACTTTTTTAATATCTACGGTGTTCAGCAAAACTTTAATACTGGATATTATTCCGATGAAACGCAGACGTGGATTGAGGTTCGGTCCAAGTCAAATTTGCTCCGAGTGGGAGAATGGTATCATTTGACGTTTATTCGAGATACCTCCAAAAACGTGATTCTGCAGATGATTCACCAGACGCCGGATAAGACGCTGACCGATAATCCTGATGAATTGGAGCTTACCTATTTTGAAAGCCTGGGTTACGATGACGCGGATCACCCGCCTCGTACGAATGATCAACCCTTGTATATTGGCGCATCGCCGCAGAATGATTTCTCTATAGGAATGCTGGATGGATTTATTGACGAAATTCGAATCAGTAATGTCGTCCGAAACTTCCAGGTGCCGCCGATTATTAAGGATGTGACCTCTCTCGGTAACCAGCAGGCTGGAGAAGATTATCAGATTGAGGCGACCGTTCAAACCCTTGGTGATGCAACTATTGGAAATGCGAATCTTAACTACCGGGTGAATGACGGATCCTGGCAAACCCTCGGTATGGCTGAAGGATCCGGGCAGACCTATTCGGCCACGATACCGGCCCAGGAAGTCGGCGATGAAGTTGAATATTGGGTTGAGGCTGAAACGGAAGGTGGATTAAGATCGACCAACCCAACTACGGCCGAAACCGATTCAACGTATCACAGTTTTGCCGTTTGGACCGATAGTACCGAGGTTTTTGTCATGGACTTTGACGAAGAGAGTGGCGAACCGACTGACAAATCCCAATTTGGCACGGATATCATATATCATAGCTATACCAGCAGCCCCACGTATGTTGCCGGAGATGAAGGAGGCGATGATATGGCGTTGGAATTTAACGCCTCGGATTCCACCTGGCTGGAAACTTCGTCGTCGGTCCATCAACTCACGAATTTCGCCGTTGACTTCAAGTTCTACGCACAGGATTCCGTTCCGGCCAGCGGTACGCGCATGATCGCGAAAGGGTCCAGTGGTGCTTTTTACTGGAGTAACTACCAGGTTTACTTTGATCCCGGTGGAGCTCTGCGTCCGGCCATCTATATGCCCGACAATAATCTGGATCCGTGCGGTTCTTTCACCGGCAACTGTTTGCTCATGGACGGACAAAATGAACGTGTACAGGCCGAGAAATGGTATCAAGTTCAGATAGGAGTGAAAGGACCGGAAGTAAGTAGCGATTCATTGGGAACCCTCTTTGCACGCCTCATTGACGTGGAGGGTGACTCGGTCGTCGCGCAGCGCCTCCATGATGTTGAGTCGGGGGCATTTAATAATTCCAGTTCCTTGAAAATTGGTGGTTCCGGCGGTGCATCTCCCTATTTCAACGGGTTGATCGATGATGTCGTAATCCGTAATTATGTGCCGGACGGATATGCGGATTCAGTTTATACCGATATTAAAGAGCCGGCCGAATTACCGCAACAGGTCACCTTGGGAGAGAACTATCCGAATCCCTTTAATCCGACGACCCAAATCGACTTCCAACTGCCGCAATCTTCCGAGGTTCAGCTGACCGTATATGACGTGCTCGGACGACAGGTCACAACGCTCGTTGACGGTAAGCGTGCAGCCGGTGAACATACGGTCACATTTGATGCCTCAGGCTTGTCAAGCGGCGTTTACTTGTATCAATTGAAAACTGCTAAGGTGACCAAGTCGCATAAAATGCTGTTAGTGAAATAAATTCCGGATGTCGGTATTTATTTCAGACTGAAGCTCGAAGCTGGAAGTTCGAAGTTAATACCTATTGATCTGTATTAATCTTTGAGCGATCTGAATGTAAGATCGGTAATTTTTACGGTTTGAGAGAATAGGGACAGCTTCGTTAATACCCGCTATAACATTAGCCGGTGGTAAGCGAGATGCTTACCACCGGCTATTTCTTTATGGCCCAGTTAATGTATGCCGATAACTCCGCAAAAAAACTTTACAATGGCCTTTCCTACCCTTTTGTTAAGGCTCATTCAATTAAGTTTGTAACGAAAGGACTGTTAAGTCGTCTTTCTTACTGAATCAAAATTGTTCTACCTGTCACACAAGTAAATTAATTTTAAATAAATTATTTCTTAGTTATGTATTCAATGATGACTTATAAACTGCAAAGATGGATTCTGGGACTAACGGTACTGCTATTTATCAGCTCCTGCGGCATTTTTGGCAGTGATGGGGAAAAAGGCAATGTACAGGTCAAGATGCATGATAATCCCGCCTTGTACTCGGAAGTGAATGTTGAAATTGAAGAGGTGGCCGTTAAATCTTCCGGTGAAGGCGAAAGTGAAGGATGGGTTACTATTTCCAACGAACCCATGACCGTCGACGTGACCACTCTTATTAACGGTAATTTCGCTACGCTGGCGAATGCCGACCTGGAAGCGGGAAGTTATTCGCAGATTCGCGTTATATTCGGAACGAATAACTCGCTCAGAATGTCGGGTTCCAACTATGATCTGCAGCTCTCAAACGAAGCGGAGGAGGGAGTCGTCATGAATGTTAACCTGAATGTCGATGCGGAATCCGAAGCAACCTTTTTGCTCGATTTTGACTTGAGTAAATCCATTCAAGCTGCACTGGACCTGGAAAGCGGATTTGTTCTGAGTCCTGTTATTGAAGTCCGCCGAGCCGAACAAACCGGTAATATCAAAGGTTCGGTCGACCCGGCCAAAGCCAAACCCTGGATTTATGCCCTCAATAACTCGGATACCGTGAGTAGCACGCTGGCCGATACAAGCAGCGGCGAGTTTCAACTGTCGAGTCTTGAGGAGCGCTCGTATGATGTGTATATCGAGCCGACCGATACACTCTATAATGACACGACCATTACCGATGTTCAAGTTGAGGCGCGTGAAACCAATAACATCGGTGAGATTGAGCTCAGTATGAAAGATACCACCAATAGCGGTCCGATCGAGCCCCAATATAGATAGGATTCAAATTCGATTGTAAGTTTTCAAAGCCCGATGCCTCTTAAATATGGAGGTATCGGGCTTTTTGTTTAAGGGTCCCGGTCCGTAATACACGCCTTGATTCGATCATTTTTTAAAACTAATCTTGAGTTGATCTGGTTTGTGCCGTAACATTACAACAAGAAAAATTTATAACATCAATGTTTTAACTCTGCAATTATATGGCCTTTACGCTGTTGGCCACATCTGATCTGCACCTGGGACGCCGGTCATCCGGGCTGCCGGATAATAGTCCGCTTGCTTCTGCGACCACAACGTGGCAGCGAATAGTGCAGCTCTGCCAGGATAGAAATATTGATGCCGTGTTGATTGCGGGAGATGTGATCGACGAGGAGAACGACTTTTTTGAGTCGATCGGACCGCTGGTGAGTGGCTTCACCACCCTTGCAGAACAGCAGATTCCAACGTATTTGGTTTCGGGTAATCACGACTACAATGTGCTGTCGGAGGCCGTTCGGCAGGTCGATTCCGAATGGATTATGTTGATGGGACAAAACGGCAAATGGCAGATTGATACGCTTGAACTGAATAGGAGTATACTTCAAATTGCAGGCCGTTCATTTGCAGGTACTACGCAGGAAACAGATCCTTTGACAGACTTCCCATCCGACAAGATTGATCCGGATTTGCCCTCTATTGGATTGGTGCATGGAGAAGTGGAGCAGCCAGAGAGTATTTACGGTCCGATAGACCGGGACAGGCTGATCGATTCGAGATTGGATGCCTGGGTTATCGGACATATTCACAAACCTCGCATCCTGCGAAAGAAAAATCCGCTCATCTGCTATCCGGGATCCCCGCATGCTTTCAGCGCATCCGAGAAGGACGATCATGGTCCGTGGATTTTTAAAATCAGGGAGGATCGATCGATCAACACGGAACACGTATCCCTTTCCCCGATCCGCTATGAGGACATAGAAATAGATGTATCAGATATTGAAAGCAAGGATGAATTCCGGGATACCATTCGTACGCGCCTGACTGAATTTGTCGATCAGATTACTCCCTCTCTCGACCAGGTGCACCATTTGATATTTGATGTATGGATAGTAGGGTCAACCGGATATGCACAGCTTTTTGAAGGATGGGGCAATGAATTAAACGGGTACAGTGAGGAGGTTCCCGGGACGGATCTGATCTTCTCGGTGCGTAAGGTTAAATACAATTTTAGTCCTTCCCTGGATGGATTGGAAGAAATGATTGGCCAGGACAATCCTGCAGCTTTGCTGGCAGAAATGCTCGTATCTTTGCGCAAGGGAGAGGATCATGAGTTGGTTGACGAGATGATGGATCAATGGAAGTTGGAGATGGACCGCATAAATCGTTCGGATATATTCCGTCCGTTGATGAACCACAATGGTCAGATTCCGCCCAATGAGGGCGAAGCCCGGAATTACCTGGAAAAAGAATGTGAAAAATTGCTATTAAAGCTGTTTAGCCAGCAAGATCAACGAGAGGGGGCGTAGATCGCATGAGCAATGATTCCCTGCGTTTTAAATCTCTTGATATCCGGCAAATGCCGGGCTTTCCTGACGGTTTGTATCATTATGAAGAGTTTGATGAGCAAATTAATATCATTGCCGGTCCGAACGCCTCGGGAAAAAGCTCGACAGCCCACGCACTTCAGCAAATGATCTGGCCGCGCCAGGGCAAGGAGCTGCAGGCAACCGCCCGTCTCCACATCAATGGGAAAGAATGGGTAATTCAGAAAAATTTGAGTCGTCTGTCTGTTCAGCGCGAAGGTATGGATGAAGAGCTGCCCGTACGTCCGTCGTTTAATGAGAAAAAACGGTACGTGTTATCTCTACACGATTTGATCAAGGTCGAGGACCAGGATTTGGCTCAACTGATGATACAGGAATCGATCGGGGGCTATGATCTGGATCAGGCAGCGGAGGACCTGAAATATGCCGGCAAAATTTTCAACCGAAGCAGCAAGCCGTTTACTCAGTTTCGCGAGGCCATCGAAAAATATGATGATACCCGTAAAAGACAATCAACGCTTAAGGATCGATATGAACGGCTGGATGAGTTGAAACAAAAGGTCCGGGAAACCGAGCGTGCGGAGTCGGCGGCAAAATTATTTGACCTCCAGATCAATTACCTGGAAGCCGGGGAGCAGTTGAATGAACTCCGCATTAAGTTGAAACAGTTTCCCGAGGGACTTGATCGTGCTTCGGGGGAAGAAGCGGAAAGACTCCGGGATATAAATCAGTCGATTCAGAAAAAGAAAACTGAAATTGCCGATTTTGAGCGTGAGAAAAAATCCGCTCAAAAAAAATTGGACAACCTGGACTTGCCCCAGGAAGGCGTGTCTTCAGAAAAGCTAGACCTGCTGGAAAAGCTCTCCGAACGATTGAAAACGTTACAGGAACACGTCGATGAAAGGGAAGCCGACCGGGAGGAGGAGCGAGAAAAAGCAAGACAAGCCCTTCAATCGTTGAATGTCGACATAGAACAGGCAGACCAATGGAATGGAATAGCTCCGGAAGAATTGTCAAACCTGGAAGAATGGCTGCAACAGGCGTACCAGGTCACCGGTCGGTTGCATTCCTTGAAAGTTGAGGTTGATCAGCTCGAAGAGGAATCCGATCAGCAGGTCCCGGACCGCGATGAAGTTAAAAAGGGTCTTGGTTTGTTGGAAGAATGGTTGCAAACCTATGACGGGAACAGCGACGGATTCCCGGATTGGGGAGTATGGGGATTGTTGACTATCGGTATTTTGACGGCTTTGGCAACCTATGTGGCCGGCTTGGGAGCTTTGGTCGGGGGCATGGCTGCACTATTTATATTGACAGGATACCTGGTGATGCAAAAGTGGTCGAAGCAAAAGCCCAGCGGCAGTGCAGCTGCAAACCGGATTATTGAAAATTATGAATCTACCGGGTTGCCGGCACCACAACAGTGGACGGTTGAGGAAGTGATTGAAACCCTGGACCGGCTAACCGGTGAGTTGGTACGATCAAAAAGGGAAGAATATCGACATTACCGGATTAAGCAGCTGCAATCCGATATTAGACAAGTAGAAGAGAAAAAACTGCAGGATGTGGAAGCTCAACGGGACGAGTGGATGGAACAGTTGGGCACGATGCCCGAGGTGCTGGAGGACAGACAAGAGGGGTATAGTCGATTTTACTGGTTTATAAACCGACTGAATCAGTGGCAAACTGCCCGTGAGAGAGTACAGGGGCTTGATAAAGCATTGGAGAAAGCTCAGGAAAAGAAACAGGAAACGCTCGAGAAGATACAGGAAGAAGTAGCATATCTGGAGCAGGATCCGCCGGAATATTGCGAAGCCGTGGAGGCTTTTGTTCGAGATTTGAAGAATCGGGAACAACAGCGTAGAGAAGCGGTACAGGCTATAGAATCCAATGAAGAAAATATTCGAAGAAATCGACAGGAGATCGATCAGTTCGAGGCACAAAAACAAAAAATAGGCGAGAAATTCGGCCTTGAGAATCCGCAAGTGGAAGAGGTTGAGCGGCGCATCGATCAACTGGAAGATTATCAGGAGGTGAAAAAGAAATTTAACCAGGCCGAATTCAACCATTCCCAGGTTCAGGAGAAGTTAAAAGCACATCCACAGTATGATGAGTATAAGAAGGATTTGGGCGAGTTGGATAAAGATCGCCTTAAAAGGAAAAAGGAAGAACTATTACGGAAAGCAGAGCAGCGTGACAAATTCAAGCAGGATATCCAGGATATTCAAACGCGGGTCAGCCAGGTTCAGGAGAATCACGACCTCGAACAGGCACTGCAGGATAAGGAGGAGGCAGTGGAAAAATTAAAGGAGCTTTATGAGGAGAATATACAGTCTGTTACAGGGGACTTGTTGGTTAAAAAGCTTAAGCGAATTACGCGTGACCAGAATCGACCTGCTGTTTTTAAACGAGCGACCGAGTTATTTAACCGGATCACTGCAGGACGTTTTAAGTTGCTTATCGAAGATGAGGACCAGCGTTTTCGTGCTTATGATAATGTTCATGGACAAGGCGTTTCGCTTGAACAACTTTCGACGGGTACGCGAATTCAATTATTGCTGTCGGTTCGACTGGCCTTTATCGAGACCCAGGAACAATCGCTTCAATTGCCTATTATCGCAGATGAATTACTGGCGAATAGTGATGAAAAACGGGCAAAGGCCATCATCAGGGCTCTGGTGCAATTAAGCAAAGAGGGAAGACAAATATTTTATTTTACTGCACAGGCGGATGAGGTGTATAAGTGGAAATCGTATCTTGAGCAAGAGAGCGTTGGCTATGAGCTTTATGAATTGGGACAGATTAGCGGCGAAGGATTTGCATTCTATGATTCATATCGTCCGCCGGCCGGCTCTCTGCAAATGGTAGGTAAGGTCCCGGAACCCGGTTCGCAAAATCATGCTGATTATGGTAAGCAACTACAGGTTCCCCCATTTAGTTTGCTCGCACATCGGGTAGATCAGTTGCATCTGTGGTATGTCATTGAAGATGTGAACATTTTATATAAATGTCTGCGGCGAAATATTCGATATTGGGGTGGGCTGTCCAGTTTTATGGAACACGGAGGCGCAATAGAGGGTTTGAATGAGGATAAATGGCTAAAAATGGAAGATCTGGCGAAGTTTTTGGAGAGATTTAAGGAACTTTATAGCCAGGGACGTTCAAAGCCCATCGACCGCAAAGTGATCGAAGAGACCGATGCGGTGACGGAAAATTTCCAGGAGGCGGTGGCTGACAAACTTTACGAAGTTGAAGGGAATCCGCAAAGGTTGCTCGAAGCGTTGCGAAAAGGGGAGGTAACCCGATTCCAGAAAGCTAAAATTCAAGAGCTTCATGCTTACCTGTTGGAGCACAACTATATCGATGAGAGCGATCCGCTGGACTTGGACGAGATACATTCCAGGTTGCATGCTTTCATTGATTCATTAAGCATTAATCAAGAAGAGACGCAGCGTTTATTGGATCGTATACTTAAGTGAAGTGCTTTATCTGATATTTATCATAAGTCTCTATTTGCCACTCTGCGGGGTTTTTGAAGCTTTGCTAAATTTTTCTGTAACCTTCCTCTATTTCATGCGTCATACCATGTGAAATGAATTGCAGGGAAACTATTTGACCTTCAATAATCAAATCTCAGCTATGGAATATTTTTTTCGAAATACAAGTATGCTTCTGACAGGTCTATTGCTGCTTACGTTGGCCAGTTGCGACGTGTCTGACTCAGATAAAGGAAACGGAACCTTGAATGTTAAAATGCACGATCGGCCGGTACTCTATGATTCTGTGAACGTGGAAATACAACAGGTACAGGTTAATGTGGGCGACGGCTGGAAGCCCGTAATGGATACGACGCTTCGAGTTAACCTGCTCGATCTTGTAAATGGTACTTTTGCCGAACTGGGGGCCGTGGAACTCGAAGCCGGTGAATATGAGCAAATCCGGCTAATACTAGGTGGCAACAATTCGGTTACGGTTGATGGTCAAAGCTATTCGCTCAAGGTGCCCAGCGCACAACAAAGCGGGCTGAAACTCAATGTGGACTTTACTATTGAAAGCGGAACTACCACCGAATTACTGCTCGATTTTGATGCTCAACAATCCGTGCATAAGCGTGGAGCAAATCAAACGTACATAATGCGACCTGTAATTCACGCTAATGTACGTACGCTGACGGGTGATATCGAAGGTTCGGTGTCACCCGCCAGTAGTCGTCCCTGGATATTGGCTATGAGTGGGACAGATACCGTAAGTACCACGCTGGCTGATTCCGCCAGTGGCGATTTTGAACTGGTTGGATTAAAGACCGGCACATATGACGTGGTATTTCAACCCACCGACACAACTTATGCTGATACGACCGTTGCGGATGTCCAAGTAAGTGCCAGGGAAACTCAAGATATGGGAACCATTAACATTCCCTCCAAAAATTAAGCATGAAGAAGTTCAGGGCTCATTGCCCTGAATCCGTCAACCAACCCCCTCCCGGCCCCGGGCCTGTTTTGCAGGTCCGGGGTTCTTTATTTGTGCCTATAAGACAATAACCCTATGTTTTAGACGTAAATAGGTCACAAATCCATTAAGAATAACTGCTCAGAATCCCATGACAGGCAAAAAAGAAAATAAAAGAGTAGTGGTAGGAATGTCAGGTGGCGTGGATTCATCTGTCGCGGCACTTATGTTGAAGCGACAGGGCTATGATGTCGTCGGACTTTTTATGAAGAATTGGGATGAGTCGGACGAAAACGGCGACTGTATGGCTACCTATGAATACCAGGATGTAGTGCGAGTTGCCGAGCAGATAGGGATACCCTACTACAGTGTTAATTTTGTCGATGAATATTGGGATCGTGTGTTTACCTATTTCCTGGAAGAATACAAAGCCGGGCGTACCCCCAATCCCGATGTCATGTGCAATAAAGAGATCAAGTTTAAAGCGTTTCTGGAGAGGGCACAACAAATGGGGGCCGACTATATTGCTACGGGTCACTATGCACGTCTGGTGGATGAAGAGGATCACAGGCGTTTGTTGAGAGGCGTAGACCCGGTCAAGGATCAAACCTATTTTCTGAATGCTCTTAGCCAGGAGCAATTGCAAGATGTTATTTTCCCGCTGGGAGATATGCAGAAGGAGGAAGTACGTCAAATAGCCAAAGATGAAGGGCTGGCTACGGCCGATAAAAAAGACAGCGTGGGTATTTGCTTTATTGGCGAAAGAGATTTGAAGAAATTTTTAAGCAACTATTTGCCTGCTCAGGCTGGCGATATAAAACGACTCAACGGTGAAAAAGTGGGTCGACACGATGGGTTGATGTACTATACCCTCGGACAGCGACGAGGACTCGGAATCGGCGGTAACGGCGAACCCTGGTACGTGGTGGGGAAAGATGTTGAGAGCAATATATTGTATGCCGAACAGGGTAATGATCATCCGGCCTTGTTTTGTTGGGGATTGAGGGCTTCCGATACAAATTGGATCAAGGGAGTTGAACCGGAACTACCGATGAATTGTCAGCTGCAATACCGGTATAATCAGCAGGCCTTGAATGGTCGAGTTGAAAAACATCCCACCGGTGATGGGCTTGTAGTTTGGTTCGAATCGCCGCAGCGAGCGGTAGCACCGGGACAGGCCATTGTGTTTTATGACGGCCCCGAATGTATGGGCGGCGGGATTATTGAGGAAACTTACGATCGAAAAGAAGATCCCAAGAGAGAGAAAAACAAAGAGCATGATCGCTATATCGGTACGGTGCAGCACTATGCGGTCCGTAAGCCGGAATAATTATTAAGAAATATAAATTCTTCTTTGTTGAAATATTTGTTACATTTGGTTAACACTGATTTGCCGGGGATATAAAAGTTATCCAGAGAGGATAGACCAGGCCATCAGTATTTCTTGCCTATAGTTACTTTTAACTAATACGAGGAAAAAATATGAAGCACGCATACAGATTATGGACCGCTATGATTTTATTATTTGTGGCGGGGGGAATGATTAGTTGTAGTGACGACCCATCAAGCTCGGATACCGGTAATCCGCCGAGTGTGCCAAAAATAAAGAACCACCAACCCAAAACAGCTTACTTTGACGATAACTATCCGGCTGGATCGAACAAAGCCATTGCTGCCGAATATACTCATTTCAATACGGCTGCTCTCGTTGTAATAAGCAGTGCCAGCTCGTTGACTTTTACCCAGGAATTAGCTAATGGCTTCCTGGCCATCGCTGAAAATAATCAGGCAAATCAAGATGATGGTCAGTGGAACTGGGAATACTCCTACTCATATATGGGCGAATCAATGAGTATCGAATTGATAGCTGCTGAACAGGATAATGGGGATATGAAATGGGAAATGTATTTGAGTAGCTCAAGCAGCGATGGTCCGGATTTTGAGGATTACAAATATATGGAAGGAACCGTTGCCGCAGATGGAAACTCGGGTTCGTGGTCGATTTTCGACTTTGACCCGGAACAGGATTCCAATCCTGCTTTGACATTTCAATGGGAAGCGGTGAGTGATACGGAAAAAACCATGAAATTTACCGCCTACGATGATGATGCCTGGAGTATGGTGGTGAATTACGAGGAGAATGGAGACGACTTCAAAATGTCGATCGAAGACGATAGTGACCAGTCAGTCACCGAAGTAGTTTGGAATACAAACACCGGTGTCGGATATATGGTCGAAGGAGATGTCCAAACCTGCTGGAATGCTGATTTTGAAAACGTTGCTTGCAGCAACTAACACAGACACCTATGTTCTATCTTTGAGAACAGAACAAGGGCCGTTGTGACCAGGCATTGGCTCCTGCCAGGATAAAATCGAATAAACATATGTAATACAGAAAAGCCGGGTTTTTGAGCCCGGCTTTTCTGTATGATAATTAGAAACGCAAAAAATTTACTTATCGGTAAACCCGATCCGGTAAATCTTGCCATTGTAATCATCACTGAACAGTAAGGTTCCGCCAGGAGCTTCAACGACATCCACCGGTCGGGCCAATATTTTATCATCATCACCGAGGGTGCCTACAATGCGTAAAGATCCATAGGGGTCACCGGTGTGATCATCAAATAATATTCTTTCTACCCGATAACCAACACGTTTGCTGCTATTCCAGGATCCATGAAAAGCTATGAAGGCATCCCCGCGATGATCACGGGAGAAATGACGATTTTTCAATCCCAGGAATGCAAAGCCGTTTGGGGCCCAGTGAGATCCCAAAAGCCACTCGGGGACAATCGAGCGGCTGGCTAAATCAATGATGTCTTCTCTATCCTGGTACTCAATTCGAGGGACATCCCGGCCGACGAGAAATGGATGACCATAAAAGCCTCCCTTTTTATAATGATTAAATTCTCCCGGGGGGTTCTCATCAGTGATTGGTTGTTGCTTCGGATCTTCACCCAGTGGTCGACCAAACCAGTCGCTGTTGTGGTCTGCTCCCCACACTTCTTGGGTTCCCGGCCGATAACGTAACTTTTCCGTGTTGCGAATACCGGTGACGAAAAGCTCGCGTTTGTGGTCGGGACGGGAAAAACGCCAGATTTTTTTACGCCGGGTGGTGGTATCGGTGGTAATATTGCCGGGATCACCAACAGATGTATATATCCATTCATCAGTCACCAGCAGTGATCGCCACCAATGGCCGCCCCCTTCACTGAAAAGTTCCTGTTTAGATAGCACTGTCTTCAATTGATCAGCTTGACCATTACCGGTTGTATCCCGTGCTTTGTGAATAGCGCCGGTCTGGGTAAACCAAATCCATCCCTCCTCATAGTCGAGGCCGTGAGCCGTTTTGTAACCGCTCACAAAGGTGTTTCGTTGCTCAAAATAGCCATCACCATTGGTATCCCTGAGGGAAAGAATATCTCCTTTCTGGGGACGGGTCACGTACAACACGCCTTTTTCATCAAATATCATAAAGCGGGCATTATCTATCGTATCAACGGCCAATTCAACCCGGTAGCCTGGTCTTACATCAAAAGAGGGAACGTTATCACCCAATTTGTTTTTTTGAGCCTGACTATTACAGTGAAGATTTAGAAATCCCAGTGAAATCAGTAATAAATAGCTGAGATAGTGAAACCGCGTACTTAATTGCATAAATAAATGATTTTGAGGTGGACCTTAATGCTATTACGACGGGAGCAATTAATAAGTTCGAACCTTTCTATTGATCTCTTGCCTTTTTTATAGCCTGAATAAGCTCTTGTTTATTCATTTCGGAGCGGCCGCTGACATCGTATTTTTGAGCCATCTGGTAGAGCTTTTCGCGGCTCTTCTCCTCAAGTTTATCCAGTGGATCTTCCTCCTTGATGGGGATCGATCTGCTCTCCGTGGCTTGAGAGGCGGCTCGCGTTTCTTTTTGAGCTTCTCTGAAAATTTTTCCCAGTTCTTCTTGAGGATATTCAAGAGATTTTCCAAGCCAGCGGGTGAGTAAAATTCCACCTTTGATCGTTTCTTTTAGCGGTCGGCGAACCCGCTCGATCTTAAACGGTGCAGCAATAAGCTTTCCCGCCGTTTTTGAGAGTTTATCGGCCGTATCCCTTGTATATTGCTTGAAACTTTCCATATTAATATCCCTTATGATTAGAATTCTACTAATCATAACAACAGAGGGCTTAATGAAGTTTCCATCATCTCTTAATGAGGGCGATAAACTGAACACTCACAGGTCAGAATCCATAGGAAAAGGTCATCCGTGCCAGCAGATTCGCATCGGGCGTATTGTTGCCGGGTAATTGAGAATTATTGTAAAAGACGGTTTCAATATTCGGCATCAGGTGTACATTTACATCTTCTACCGGCTGGATATCCACGGCCGCGAGGAAGAACGTGGCATCGGCGCTAGAACTGAAAGGCAGGTTGTCAATACTGTTGCCGTTCGGATTGTTGTTGAAGGTATGGTCAAGGCGTAAAACACCTTTCATTTGGTCATCAAAAGGGAAATGGGCAAAAACGGAAGCGATGGTTTGGTCGTCCTCTCCTACATTATTATCACGGACTTGGTGGGCCAATAAACTACCCACGCTAAAGGCATCAGATTCGTAGGAAGCAAACACCTGGTAGGTGTACCACTCGGAATTGTCCGGACGATCATTGTAATCTCCATATACCTGGAAAGTCCAGTAATTATCGGGATAATAGGCGAGGGAGAACATGAACTTTTTTCCACGGTTGATTTCAGAAGCATTACCGGCACCGTTGCCGTACATGGCCTGGTATTTCAGGGTACCCTCTTCGTTCAGCGGCCCCTTGGCGGCAATACCGAAATCACGGGAACTCCCGTAACCTTGCAGGTCCAGGGGAGTTTGTTCCAATGACCGGTATCCCCAGACTCGCTCAACCACATCCCAGGTAGGAGTACCGGAAATGCCGAGATAAAGGGAGTGACGACCCGGTTTCCATTTGAGGTAGGCATCTTTGACCCCGGGAGTCATCGATGCTTGCGTGGTATAGTCTCCCGGGTTTTCCATTTCGAGTCGGAGGCGCGTCGAAAAGTCAGCTCCCAACTGATATTCATGCGTAAAATAGATGCGACGAAAGCGGAAGCCGTGTTTTCCTTCAATATCTTGCTGTGGTGAAGGTCCATCCAGGTGGTGGCTTGCCATCCAGTAATAGTCACCGAAAACAGTCCCGCTGAAGGTGCCTGCATTTTCAATTTGTGCATGCAATAGACTCGAAGACCCAAAAATCAGACTGCAAACAATGGATAATTTGAGGAATTTTAACATAGGTTAGGTATGCTCCTTCAGTTATTGAGTTTTTATTAAATCAGATCTTTGTGCTGATATGCTAGTAGCTTCAAGCTGCTCTAATTGCTGCTGGAAGTCCGGTTTTTGCGGCGTTGGTGTTTAAGTACTTTAGCTTCCACATAGAATACAATTTCCTCAGCCGTATTCTTGGCCAGATCCCCGATCCGTTCCAGTTTTCGGATGATAGAGAATAGGTACAAGTAGGTTTGAAGGTCATCCGGATCGTCGTCAATAAGTTCGGCCACCCGTTTGGCCGATTCCCGGTTGATTTCGTTTAGTATTTTATCCCGGGAAAAAATCTTGCGTGACAGGTTGGAATCCTCCGCCTCAAAGGCATTAAATACCTCATCCAGCATGCCGATGGTATTGTCAAACATCTTATTTAGCTGAAGCGTCTCTATATATTCTTCAGGGATGGGATGTTCAAAATCCAGCATATAGCGAGCAATGCTTTGTGCATTGTCGCCCATACGCTCCAGGTCGCCACTCAGTTTGAAGGAAGCAAGCACAAAGCGCAAGTCGATTGCAACGGGGTTGAACAGAGCCAAAATATTCTCGCAGTCCCGATCTATCTTAAGCTCGAGCGCATTCACTCGCCGCTCGTTGTTATCCACTTCATTGGCAAGTTCCTTGTCAAATTCGAAGACTGCCTGTTTCCCTTTTTTGAGCTGGGAACTGACCAGGCTCATCATTTCAAGCAAGTCTTGTTTGAGTAATTTTAACTCTGTTTCTAAATGATTCATGTATTGTAAATTTGAGATATGCTGAAGATTTATTGCTCTCTACCTGTAATCGATAAATAATGACCAATAATGTGACCAACCCTAGCCAAATCGGCCGGTGATGTATCGCTGGGTCCGCTCTTTTTCAGGGTTGGTAAAGATTTTATTGGTCTTGTCATATTCTTCCAACCCTCCCATGTAAAGAAACGCCGTTAGGTCGCTAACGCGTCCTGCCTGCTGCATATTATGAGTGACAATGACAATAGTGTAATTTTTTTTCAGCTCATAAATTAAATCCTCAAGTTTTCCGGTCGATATGGGATCGAGGGCGGAGGTAGGTTCATCCATCAGCAGGATAGAGGGTTTAACAGCCAATGTGCGGGCAATGCAGAGGCGTTGCTGCTGTCCTCCGGACAGGGATAAAGCCTGGCGGTCAAGATCATCGTTTACTTCATTCCATAAAGTAGCCTGTTTCAGAGATTCCACCACTCGTTCCTCAATTAGATCTTTATCTCTAATACCCTGAATTTTCAACCCGTAGGCCACATTTTCATATATCGATTTGGGGAAGGGGTTGGGTTTTTGAAATACCATGCCCACTTTTTTACGCAGCTCCTCGACCCGTATATGGGGATCATAAATGTTTTCACCGTCGATAAAGACTTCGCCGTTCATGGCAAAGTTGTCGATGTAATCGTTCATACGGTTGAAAATCCTCAGCAAGGTAGACTTACCACTACCCGAGGGTCCGATGAAAGCGGTAATCGTATTTTCTTTAATGGTCATCGTGATATCCTTAATGGCGTGAAAATTACCATAAAAGATATCCAGGTTGCGAGTGCGAATTTTATCCTTCTTGTTCGCCGTATGAACAGTCTGACCTTTCTTCTGTTTATGTGCCTGTATGTCAAGCTCCATGGAGAATCGGGTTATTTAAATAACTGCGGTGTATACGTTGATTTTTTTTATTATCCGAGCTTTTTCTGCCATCGATTTCTAAGGTAAATGGCAATACCGTTAATTGAAAATGTTAATATCAGCAATACGATAATCGCGGCGGCTGCATTGATGACAAATTCGTGCTGTGGTCGTGAAACCCAATTGAAAATCTGAATGGGGAGAACCGTGAATTGGTCCATGGGACTTTGCGGTACGAACGGGACATAGGCCAAAGCACCGATTACAATAAGCGGAGCGGTTTCTCCCACTGCCCGCGAAATGGCAAGAATGGTTCCCGTAAGTATGCCTCCCATGGCGGCGGGGAGCGTTTGGTTCCAGATCGTTTGCCACTTGGTGGCCCCGAGGGCCATCGAGGCGTCTTTCTGGGAACTGGGTACTGCGCTGATTGCCTCCCGCGTGGAAACGATAATAATGGGAAGAATAAGCAGGGAGAGGGTAAGACTACCGGCCAGTACACTGCTTCCGAATTGCATGATTCGTACGAAAACTTCCAGTCCCAACAGTCCGTAAATCACGGAGGGAACCCCCGCCAGGTTGGATATGTTGATTTCCAGGAAGGTGGCCCACCCGGACTCTTCGGTATATTCCTCGAGATATATGCCGGCTCCAACCCCCAGCGGAAAAGAAATCAGGGTGGTTAAAATCAGAATCCAAAAGGTACCGATCCAGGCGGTATAGATGCCGGATTGGTCGGCAAATCGGGAGGGAAGGGCCGTTAGAAAATCCCAGCTCAGCCGATTCAGTCCCATGTATAGTATAATCGCAATAAAGATAGCAAGTAGTATCAGTCCGAAAAACGTCGCACTGATCCCGAAAACCTGGAAAACCTTGTCTTTTATGCGATTATATCGACCTTTACTCATATTGT
This sequence comes from uncultured Balneolaceae bacterium, assembly GCA_913057825.1. Taxonomy (GTDB): domain Bacteria; phylum Bacteroidota; class Rhodothermia; order Balneolales; family Balneolaceae; genus CAJXOW01. Next base: position 28,517 of record CAJXOW010000016.1, read on the forward strand.
TCCTGGTATCTTCGCTTTATCCAATAGCTGATATTGTTTAAAAGAAATGTAAAAATGAACAGGGTTATACCCGCTGCGAAAATGGTGTTGTATCCGATTGAGCCATGGGGCACATCTCCCATGCTGACCTGGACGATATAGGCGGTAATCGTCTGAATCGGTACGGTGGGATCCATCGTCAAACGAGGTTGGGACCCAGCGGCAATGGCTACAATCATGGTTTCACCGATAGCACGGGAAAATGCCAAAATCACCGAGACGCCGATTCCGGACGAAGCGGCGGGTACCATAACACGGAATGCCGTCTGCAACCGGGTTGAGCCCATACCGTAGGAGGCCTCCCTGAGTGAATCGGGAACTGCACTGAGGGCATCTTCACTTAGGGACGACACAAAAGGTATGATCATGATTCCCATAACGATACCCGCTGATAGTGCATTAAACCCGGCCAGATCCATGAATTGTTTTAGAAAAGGCGTTACAATCATTAAGGCAAAAAAACCATAAACCACCGTGGGTACCACGGCAAGAATCTCCAGGGCAGGCTTGATAACTTTCCGAAACTTCGGGGCTGCATATTCGTTTAGATATACCGCTATGGTGAGTCCGATGGGCAACGCCACAATCATGGCAATCAACGTGGTAAGAAATGTCCCGGATAGAAGGGGAAGAATACCGTAATGCTTGTTCGCAAATAGAGGAGTCCACTGGGTATCGGTGAGGAACTCGATGATGGAGACTTGTTCAAAGAAATTGATTGCCTCAATCAGAAGTACCAGTATAATACCCACCGTGGTTAGTATAGTAACCAGGGCACAAAATGCCAGTGCTCCTTCAATAATTCGTTCTTTGGTCCTCATAGATAACAAATGAATTTCTTCTGATCATAAAAAAACCGCCAAGAAGCTGCTAACTTGTTGGCGGGTATTGTATAATCAGCTATGAGTCTGAATTTTGAGTGCCGGTTCGCTTTTCAGAAGTTGATGAGGTAAAGGATTCAAATTTCTGTTGCTCGACTTTGTACAGTGAGTCGGGCATAGCGACATAACCCACGTCTTTGGCCAGTTTGCCGGCATTTTCAAGATAGAAGTTAATGAACTTCTGTATATGTTTCTTTTGAGCAGCATTTTTACGTACGTATATATAAAGCGGCCGAGATAACGGCTTATATTTGTTGCTGGCTACGGTTTCGGTAGTAGGCTTGACCGGCTCGCCCTTACCGTCGTCGACCGGTATCAGTCGCAGCTTTTCCTTATTTTCCTCGAAGTAAGCAAGGCCGAAGAAACCCAGTCCGTTTACATCATTGGCGATACCCTGTACTAAAACATTGTCGTCTTCACTGGCCGTAAAGTCGCCGCGACTTGCACCGCTTTCGCCAACAATGACTTCGGTAAAGTAGTCGTAAGTGCCGGAAGCAACGCCGGGACCATACAAATTCAAGGGTCGGTCAGGCCAGGAAGATCGCACTTCACTCCACTTATTCACTTCTTGCTGGGCTTCCGTTCGCCACATCTTCTTTAACTCCGCGACGGTAACATGGTCGACCCAGTCGTTTTTCGGATTAGCGACGACAGCAATGCCGTCAAAGGCCACTCTTAACTCCAGGTATTCTATATCGTTTTCCTTGGCTGTTTTGATTTCTGAAGCAGAAATTTGCCGGGAGGCGTCGTTGATGGCGGTTTCTCCCCGTATAAACTTTTTAAAACCACCACCGGTGCCGGAAAGTCCCACCGTAACTCGAACATTGGGGGCAACGGCCCGGAACTCTTCAGCAACAGCTTCACTTAGCGGGTACACGGTACTGGAGCCGTCAATTTTTATTCGACCGGACAATTTGTCTTCACCACCGGAACCACAGGAAAGCACTATGAAACTGCCCAGGAATAAGAACATGAATAATCTAATGCGCATAGGAATATTTTTTAGTTGACCGTAAATTGGCGCTTATATGAATTTGTCGTTAATGAACTTGAATCCATAGCAAATATAATATTTGAATATCGATCTAATGTTAACAAACTATTAACATTTACAAGCTGCGAATGGTTTTCGAAGGAAAACCATAAAATTTTTCAGAGGGAACGTTTTGCAGGGAGAAACTTGTACATGTTATACAAGCATGTAATCATTCAAAAAGACAAAAAAAGAAAAGCATGAATTTAGATCTTCAAGATAAAGTGGTAGCGGTTACCGGCGGAACTGGGTCATTGGGGACGGCCATTGTACGTATGTTGGTCAACGAGGGAGCCAGGTGTGTTGTTCCATTGCGTGATATGTCGGAATTGGATGCTTTCCCTTTTAATGATCACGAACAGGTAGCGCTTGTCAAGGGAATCGATTTGGCTGACGAAAACCAGGCAAGATACTTTTTTGATGAATTGGTTGAGCGTGAGTCCACGCTCTGGGGCAGTGTAAATGCAGCCGGCGGATTTGGAATGGGGAAGCTGGAGCGGACGTCGCTCGATGACTTTGAACATCAAATGCGAATTAATGTATATACCTGCTACAATAGCTGTCGATCCGCTGTTAAAGCTATGAGGGAAACAGATGGAAAGGGCCGTATAGTCAATATTGCTTCACGTCCGGCCCTGGAGCCCCGGCAGGGGGAAGGGTTGTCGGCATATACCTCGAGCAAGGCGGCTGTCGCGGCCTTGACAGAGGCATTGGCGGCCGAATTGGTGGACGAGGATATCCTGATCAATGCCGTTGCTCCCTCCATTATCGATACCGAACCGAATCGTAATGCTATGCCCGATGCTGACCACGATAAATGGGTGAAACCGGAAGATATAGCCTCCCACATTTTGTATCTTTTATCCCCGACTAATCGGGTAACTCGCGGAGCTGTAGTGCCTGTTTACGGCAAAAGCTGATCACTTTTAAGTTCTACCGTTTGTTTTGATCAATGAATAAGTAACAAAACAGGTTAACCGACGTTAATGGAACGTTCAGAGTTAATTTAAATAAACCGATTTAACGCTACACCGATGACCACACAGAATACTCTTCGTACGGTCTTTCTCATGACGCTGGTTTTTGTCCTTTTTGTTTTTGTAGGATATTTAATCGGCGGGCAAGGCGGCATGATTATCGCATTTCTTTTTGCACTGGGCATGAATTTCTTCAGCTATTGGAAGTCCGATAAAATGGTTCTCCGTATGTATAACGCCGAGGAGGTGGACCAGCAGACAGCGCCAAAATTACACAAGATGGTGAAAGAGCTTGCGGAAGAGGCGGACTTGCCGATGCCCAAGGTTTATATTATCCCCCAGAAACAACCCAATGCGTTCGCCACCGGTAGAAATCCGGATCATTCGGCCGTTGCAGTTACGCGCGGAATTATGGATGTACTGGAATGGGATGAACTCAGAGGGGTGCTGGCTCACGAGCTGGCTCACATCAAAAACCGCGATATTTTGACTCAAACTATCGTATCAACGGTCGTCGGTGCTATTACCATGCTCGCCCAATTCGCCATATTTATTCCTTTTGGAAACAATGACGAAGGGGGTAATCCGCTTGTGGCATTGCTGGTACTTATCCTGGCCCCGGTTGCAGCAAGTATGTTGCACTCAGCCGTAAGCCGTACCCGGGAATATGAAGCAGATCGAGGGGGTGCGATAATCAGCGGCAATCCGAGAAGTTTGGCCAATGCGCTGAAGAAAATAGAAGCTGCTGCACAACAGGTTCCCATGCAGGTTTCGCAGCGTACGGCGCAGTCTACCTCTCATATGTTTCCGGTCAATCCGTTTTCAGGCGGTAAGATGATGCGCCTTTTTTCGACCCATCCGCCCACGGAAGAGCGAATCGAAAAACTTAATAAAATGGCCGAAACGGGTGAATACAGTTAAGGTGTATACGGTGGGTTAGTCGGGCTGGATGTCAGTGGGGTTATGCACTGTCTTTTTCGTCGATATATTGATACGGCACGTGGCTTGACAACCAAATGGCGCTTGGCGTGGGATAGAAATCATACCCGTGATGGTGCATCTCTTCTGCCCGTATGCTTAAAAGTACAGGCTGACCGTGACGACTACCCACTTCTGTGGCTGTGTCTGTATCTACCGAGAGATGCACATAGAGGCGGTTGCCTGCAACCAGACCCTGTTGCCGGATAGAGTCCAGGTTGTGCGTAGCGGTTCCGTGATATAGCGTTTTGGGTGGTTTTTCTGCTTGATAATCCAGATTGACCGGAATGGAATGTCCGTAGGTCGCCCGTATTTTTTGCTCGTCATCACTGATTTCAAATCGGGTTTTGTCGCTTTCATGAACCACTTTTAGAATAGTGGATCGATCAAGGGCACGACCGTCTTTCCGGGCTTTCCCGATTAACTCATCAATTTCGGCCCAGCCATGTGCGTTGACCTGCAACCCGATTGCCCGGGGTTGATGACGAAGTAGAAAACTTAAATATTTGCTGATATTGCGGTGTTTTTTGTCCATTTTATGAATGTCAGAAGTTTGACAATATCTTGTTTTTGACGAACTCCCGCCACACCGGATGTAACTTCGCGGGTGATGTATCGCTCTATAAATTAAAATATCATTATAATGATGAAGAAAATAGTCGTTTTACTGATTGCAGTTGTTGGTTGGACAAACGTAGCGGATTTACAAGCCCAGGATCCTGTTCCTACCAGGATTGTTGTAAGAGCAAAGGCGCATGATGCCAAATTTATCGGTACGTCGATGGGAGGCGTGGTAGTGGCTATTCGCAAAGCTAAAACCGGAGCACTGTTGGCCCAGGGATCGATCGAAGGGTCGACGGGCGATACGCAATTGTTGATGAAGCAGCCTCATGAACGAGGAACGCAATTAAGCCGGGGAGAGGCAGCTAAATTTGATACCACATTGATGCTCCAGGAGCCGGTCTTAGCTACCATCGAGGCTAAAGGGCCGATGAATCAACCGCAGTCTTCCATTATTACGAGTACCCAGGTTTGGTTGATACCGGGCAAGCACATCGAAGGGGACGGGATTATCCTGGATTTCCCGGGTTTTGCAGTGGATATCATGGAACCTCGTGCTCATCAATTGTTCAAAAAAGGTCAGGATGTGCCGATTAAAGCAAATGTCGTCATGATGTGCGGATGTCCGACGCGACCCGGCGGATTGTGGGATAGCAAACGCTATGAGATGGAAGCCTGGATCTATAAAAATCAGGAACTGGTCGACAAGGTTCCGATGGAGTTCAGCGGGCAGACCAGCTTGTATGACGGAACGTATACGCCGCGAAACCCGGGTACCTATGAGGTACACCTGGTGGTGTATGATCAGGACGTAAACAACACCGGCGTGGACCGGACTACCTTTATATATGCTGAATGAGGGCTGATTTTTGCTTCCTCCCCGTTTCCCTCCAAAGAGTGAAATTGAAGGCGACCGAGGTGAAAAAACATCCCCCTTTGGAGGGGGAAAGGGGGAGGACCCTACAGTGCAAAACCAGACTCGACCGCACGTTCGGCTGACCTTTATACGAGGGCAGTGAGGAAGAACTTAGGGTGCAAAACCCGCTAAATCAAAGAGAGGGAAAGGGGAGGCCGTAAAATCACGTATTGTTACATAGGATACCCGTCTTAGTACCCTTTCGGATTCTTTGATTGCCAGTTCCAGGTATCTCGACACATCTCCGCGATGCCCCGTTCGGCTGTCCACCCGAGATCTTTTTCAGCCTTTGAGGGATCTGCATAGCATTCCGCAATATCTCCGGGACGTCGATCGGTAATGGTATAGGGAATGTCTTTGCCTGAAGCTTCCTTAAAGGCATCGATCATTTCGAGCACACTGTATCCTTCACCGGTTCCGAGGTTGTATGTCTCCACGCCGGGGTTTTCTTTCAATTTTTCCAGGGCATCCAGGTGACCCACGCAAAGATCCACTACATGGATATAGTCGCGAACACCGGTCCCGTCACGGGTCGGATAATCGTCGCCAAATACTTTCAACTCGTCCAGTTTTCCGACGGCTACTTGGGAGATATAAGGCATAAGATTGTTGGGAATTCCGGTGGGATCCTCCCCGATTCGACCACTTTCATGGGCACCGACGGGATTGAAGTAACGCAGTAAAATGACATTCCAGCTTGTGTCCGCCTGGTATACATCGCTCAGTACCTGTTCGACCATTCGTTTAGAATGACCGTAGGGATTGGTCGGTTGAAGCGGAAAATCTTCGGTAATGGGCACCTCGTGAGGGTCGCCGTACACTGTTGCAGAAGAACTGAACACAATGTCTTTGACGCCGTGATCATTCATAACTTCACATAAACGAATCGTGCCCGTTACATTGTTATAATAGTAGTAAAGCGGTTTTTCGACCGATTCGCCGACGGCTTTGAGTCCGGCAAAATGTATAACGGATTCGATATCATATTGGCTGAATACCTCGTCCAGGCCCTCTCGGTCGAGTAAATCGACTTTGTGAAAATGCAGGGATTTGCCGGTGATCTTTTCAACCCGGTTCAGTGCTTCTTTTTTACTGTTAGCAAGATTATCCACAACGACAACGTCATAGCCGGCATCTAATAATTCGACACAACAGTGACTGCCAATATACCCGGCACCACCAGTTACTAATACGGACATCGGAAAAGTATTTTAATTAAAAAGGAAGTAATATATTTTAGTACACATTATTTTCTGACAGCTCATATGATACAAACTTCAATGTAAAATTTATACTAAAATCAGGATCGTATTTCAATAAATTTTATATGTCTCCTCTTGGATGCCTGTATTGACCATTGTTGGAAAGAAAGGGGGGAGAACAGAATATTGCAATCTCACCCCAATGAGTATTTTTAACAAGAAATTCACAAGGAGTTAACCCAAACTAAAAAATCACTCATAGCCATGCCTGAATTACCGGATATTGAAGTTTACACCCGTTACCTGGATTCCACCGCCCTTTATTTGGTTATTGAACAGGTTGAAATTAACGATGATCGCATTATCAAGGATATCGACCCAAAGGATTTTGCCGAAACGCTCAAAGGCAAGGAGTTTACAGGCATACGAAGACATGGTAAATACCTGTTTGTCACGCTCAATGCTCCCAAAACCCTCATGTTTCACCTGGGGATGAGCGGTAGATTCAGTTACCAGTCGAATGGCGAGGAACGCCCCGAGTATGAAAAGGCGGCTTTTGTCTTTTCAAATGGCTATCGACTGAGTTTCATGAATAAACGGATGTTGGGGCAGGTGCGTCTGATCGATAGTATAGAGGCTTATTTGGAAGAAAATGATATCGGGCCGGATGCGCTGTCTGACCAGATGGATTGGGAGTACTTTAAAGAGCAGCTGGAGGGGCGGCGAGGAATGGTCAAATCGGCCTTGATGAACCAGGAAATTATGTCGGGCATCGGGAACGAGATTTCTGATGAAGTCCTGTTTCAGTTAAAGTGGTTCCCGAAAATCAAGGTTAAAGCCCTGAACGAGGAGGAGCTCCGTGCTCTCTTTGATATGACTAAAAAGACGTTGACCCAGGCTGTGAAAAGCAACATGGAATATGAGTTGATGCCCGCTAATTTTCTGATTCCCGAACGTAACAACAGCCGCCAGTGTCCCCGCTGCGACACCGGGTTGGAGCGGGTCAAAGTATCCGGCCGCAATGCAACCTATTGCCCGAACTGTCAAACCAGGAGACAGGATTAAACGGCAACCCCCTTTTCTTCCATCAACTGTATAAATTCATCTTCATCCAGGACCGTGACGCCCAGTTCGTTGGCTTGGTCAAGTTTTGATCCGGCTCCGGGACCGGCAACCAGGTAGTCGGTCTGTCCACTCACACTGGAGGTTGTTCGACCTCCGTATTTTTCTACAATCTCCTGGATCTCATTGCGCGACCAGTTCTCGAGACTGCCGGTGAAAACAAACCGGAGCCCCGCCAATGGTTGAGGTTGTTCGCTATAATGGGGGTTTTCGAGGGTCAGTCCGGCTTTACGCATCCGTTCGATATCCTGGAGGTTTTGGTCGTTCTTGAAGAATAGGCATACCGATCGCGCTACTTCGGGACCGATTTCATGAATTTGACGAAGTTCTTCTTCCCGGGCTTGTTCAAGGTCGTCAATGGTTTCGAAATGTTCGGCCAGAACGCGCGACAGATGCTGGCCGACGTGTGGTATCCCAATGGCAAACAAAAAACGTTTCAAGGGCTGCTTTTTGGCTACCTCCAACTCGGCAAGTATGTTGTCGGCCGATTTTTCGGCTACGTCCTCGAGCCGCATCCATTCTTCGCGTTTAAGGTAAAACAAGTCGGAAACCCGTTCAAGGAGCTCGAGGTCCAGCAGATTTTCCACCCGTTTCGCTCCGAGTCCCTCGATATCCATACCGTTAATCGAGACAAAATGTTTGACGCCCTCGCGGAGTTGTGCGGGACAGTTTTTGTTGGTGCAGTGGGTTTGTTTTTTATCCTCGCTCATAATGACTTCCGATCCGCATACCGGACAGCTATCGGGGAGTTTAAAAGTTTTTTCACTGCCGCCTCGTTCCTCGGTGATCGCTTTGACGACATAGGGGATGACATCGCCGGCACGTTCGACTACCACCCGGTCGCCAATACGTATGTCTTTTTGATCGATTTCGCTTTGATTGTGCAGCGAGGCTCTGCGCACTTCCACTCCCCCGATATTTACCGGGTCAAGGATGGCAATCGGGGTTAGTCTGCCGGTACGACCGACTTGCACCTTGATTTCCCGTATTGTTGAAGTAGATTGCCGGGCTGGAAATTTATACGCTACCGCCCAGCGGGGATTGTTGGTACGGTAGCCGAGCTGTTCCTGGTGAGAGATATTGTCGACTTTGCAGACCATACCGTCGATTTCGTAGGGGAGTTCGTCACGGATATCGACCAGGTGATTATATTGATCGATGACTTCATCTATATTATTGCATTTGCGGTTTAAATCTTCATTGATTTTGAGTCCCCATGCAGGAAGGGACAGGAGTGCTTCCGTTTGATTTGTAAATTCAATACCGTCGGCCAGCGCCACGTGATAGAAAAAGATCTGCAGAGGTCGGGATGCGGCTATTTTGGGATCAAGTTGCCGGATAGATCCGGCTGCAGCATTTCGGGGATTGGCAAAGGTTTTAAGATCTGATTCGGCCTGTCGGCGATTCAGCTCCTCGAATCGATCTTTACGCATGTATATTTCGCCGCGGACCACCAGGCGTTCCGGGATCGGAATGTCGCCATGTTGAATTAATCTCAACGGGACTTCCTTGATCGTTTTGACATTTTCGGTGACTTCTTCCCCCGTTTCTCCATCTCCTCGCGTGATAGCCTGATCGAGCGAACCGCCGTTATAAATTAACTCAATCGCCAATCCGTCGTACTTCGGTTCACAGGAGTACGCCAGTTTATCAACTCCCAGCTCTTTACGACACGTTTTATCAAAATGACGGGCTTCTTCTTCCTCGCTGATGGATTGCAGGCTGAGCATGGGGATGGGATGCTCGGCCAATCCCAGCTCTTCCTGGGGTTCACCGCCAACCTGTTGCGAGGGAGAATCCGGGGTTAGTAATTCCGGGTACCGCGATTCCAGTTCCTGCAGCTGATTCATCCATTCATCGTATTCGGTGTCGGAAGCTACCGGATCATCCTCGATATAGTACTTATAGTTATGAAAGCGAAGCGCCTGTCTCAGTTCTTCTATCGCTTCTTCCGCTTCATCGCGGGTTTGTATATGGTCGAGATTGACAGAGGGGCGGTAGTTATTCTGTTCTTGATTGGAGCTGGTTGACATTTATATCGTTCTGTTTGCTGGGATAAGGTTTGAATAATTAAATGGTCACTATAGAATATTTTCGATAGACTTTTTTAAAGCTTCCGGATCCCAGTCGACCCAGGTCTCCGGCGCATCCTTGATTGGAGTCGGAGTTTGATTTTCATTCCATGGACGAATGCCTATTATGGGCGTATTGTTTTCTTTAGCAAGATCAATGGCTTTATCAAGCCAGTAGATGTAATTGGATTCATCCGGTTCCGGCTCACGGTATAGATCGGCTAACAAAATAACGACCTCCGAATTATTGACTTGATCTGAATATTCAACCTTCAACTCTTCTGTATAACTGTGGTCGGGAGCTTCAGGTTCGGGTTCGGCCAGGTTCAGATAGCTGAAATCATAATTATTGCTGATTTGATCAAGATAATCGAGAATTCGATAATAGGAATCTTCGTAAGACCAACCGTGCGTTATAAACAAGTTATAGGTACGATTCATAAACAGATATTTTTAATTCCGATTACTTAGGTCTTACAACGTATTTCAATTTGACTACATTGCCAATACAAGAACCATGATAATTAAATTCCATTTCATTATATAAAAAAATGAATTGGTCAAAGATTGTTACATTTTACAAAGGGTCATTTACGGTGACCACTCTGGACGATTTTACTTCGACTTTTTCGTGGATCATTGATAAGTTTAGCAAACTTCCTGTAACGAAAATGAATTCATAACTCAATTGGAGATGGAAACCGAACGCATCGGTTTTTTAGGGACTCGATTTTCAGGAACGGATGGCGTGTCGCTCGAAGCCATTAAATGGGCCGAGGTACTTAGAAGACAGAATCATAAATTGTTTTGGTATGGCGGTCGTTTGGACAAGCCGGATCATCTTTCTTACTGCGCTCCGGAGGCTCATTTTCAACATCCTGAAGTACAGTGGATCAACGAACGTATCTGGGGTCGTACCAAACGGGCACCGATAGTAAGCCGACGAATCCGGGATCTTTCCCAGTATCTTAAAGAGACCATCTGGGATTTTGTGCGCGAATATGATATCAGTTTGTTGATAGTGGAGAACGCGTTGACGATTCCGATGAACCTGCCACTGGGAGTGGCTATCGCCGAGTTCTTGCTTGAATCGGAAGTGCCGGCTATCGCCCACCATCACGATTTCTACTGGGAACGATCTCGATTTATGGTTAATGCCGTGAGCGATTACCTGGAAATGGCATTTCCCCCGCGTGAACAGGAACTTCACCATGTGGTCATTAATCAGAATGCAAAAGATAACCTCGCCTGGCGCAAGGGGGTCTCCTCCCATTTGATACCCAATGTGTTGGACTTTGAAAAACCGCCGCCCGAATCCGATCCCTATGCCAAAGATTTGCGCAGAGAACTGGGTCTGGAGCAGGATGATATAGTTTTTCTGCAGCCGACCCGGGTAGTTCCCCGTAAAGGTATTGAGCACTCAATCCAGCTGCTTTCGCTGATGGAAAACCCCAAATGCAAGCTGGTTATATCCCATGAGTCAGGCGATGAGGGATATGAATACGAATATATGCTGCGGGGTTTGGCCAAAAGATCGGGAGTAGATCTTCATTTTGTATCGTCGAAAGTCGGAACCCAGCGTAATGTGAACGATAAGGGGGAGAATAGCTATAATTTATGGGATCTGTATCCGCTGGCTGATTTTGTCACCTACCCGAGCCTGTACGAAGGGTTTGGAAATGCATTTCTGGAAGCAGTCTATTTTAAAATACCTATGCTTGTGAATCGCTACGATATTTTTATGAGGGATATTGAGCCGAAAGGTTTTCAAGTGGTTACGATGGACGGTTTTGTGACGCCTGATGTAGCGGAGCGGGTCAGCCGGCTGATTGAAAACGATGAGGCACGTCGGGAAGTGGCTGAACACAACTACCAAATAGCGCGCCGATATTACAGCTACAAGGTACTTCAGCAGAAATTGGACTTTTTGATCCATACAAAAAAAGGAGAAACGCCTTAATTTTATGCATACACAAATTTACGGTGATATCAAGTCCCTTTTTTATAAGCGTCTTCAGCGTTTGTATGGCGATGAGGCCGATAGATGTCTTCGCCGGTTGGTATATATGACCGGTAGATATGGAGTCGGCTTGAGAGAAGATCTGTATCGAACGCAGGTCCAGGATTGGGATGAAAAAGATGCAGTTCTCATTACCTATGGAGATATGGTCTATCGGGACGAGCAAAATAAGTTGGCTGATCTATGCGGGTTTATGAACGAATTTGTTGGAGAGGCCGTCAGTACAATCCACTTATTGCCTTTTTTCCCCTACTCGTCGGATGAGGGGTTTTCGGTTGTTGATTACCGGGAGGTTCGGCCGGATTTGGGAGACTGGTCTACGATAAAAGCCATAACAACCCGGTTTGACGAGCAAATACAACGTCATACCGTTTATTCAAGCGATTATGTGACCAGGCAGACGATGCAGGCCAATTATAATATTATGGCCGACCTGGTTATCAATCACGTATCGAGCGAAAGTGAATGGTTTGAAGATTTTATCAACGACATTCAACCGGCCAAGAACTACTTTATTGAAGTGGATCCCGAAACCGATCTTTCTAAAGTGACTCGGCCGCGAAACACGTCCCTATTAACCCCGGTACGCAGTCGTGGTGGAAAAGCCCATGTGTGGACGACCTTCAGCAGCGACCAGGTTGATCTCGATTTTTCCAATCCGGATGTATTCTTCGAGTTTCTGGATATCCTGTTGTTCTACATTTCTCAGGGCATTAGTGTAATTCGCCTGGATGCGATTGCTTATTTATGGAAAGAGATCGGGACTTCCTGCATTCATCTTCCGGAGACGCATGAAGTAGTTAAATTGATACGGGCATTTATTGAACTGGTTGCTCCGCACGTCACGATTATCACCGAAACCAATGTTCCCCACGAAGAGAATATAAGTTATTTCGGTGAGGGAGATGAGGCTCATATGGTGTATCAATTCAGCCTTCCCCCACTCTTGCTGCACGCCATTCTCAATGAAAACGGACGTTATCTGACCGAGTGGGCCCAAAACCTGGATGATCCTCCCGAAGGATGTCTCTATTTCAATTTTACAGCCTCCCACGACGGAATCGGGGTGCGACCGCTCGAGGGGTTGGTGCCGGATCGGGAATTTGACCGGTTGATCCAGAGTACGAAGGAAAGAGGGGGATATGTATCCTATAAAACGGATGAAGACGGTAACGAAAGTCCCTATGAACTCAACATCACGTATTTTGATGCTTTCAAAGATATTGAACATGGGGATGATCAGTTGCAAATTAAACGGTTCATATGTTCGCAGATTATCATGCTAACCCTGCAGGGATTGCCGGGTATATATTTTCACAGTCTCACGGCTACTCCCAACTGCCAGGAAGGCGTAGAGAAGCGAGGCGAAAAACGGGCGATAAATCGTAGACGGTGGAATCCAGACGAGTTGCGGGACCGGCTCAATAATTCGGAAACAACTGCTTCGAAAGTTTTTAATGAATACCGGAGGATTCTGAATATTCGACGTCAACACCCCGCCTTCAATCCCTATGCCCGGCAACAAGTATATGATGTGGGAGAATCCTTATTTGTTGTACTTAGAGAGAATACGGATCAGCAAGAAGCGGTCTTGTCGATCAGTAACCTGTCTAGCGGTAAAAAGAAGGTTCCTGTTAATGAGGTTGATTTACCGGTTAAGGTGGACAGTGCTTATCCGAATTTACTGAAAGAAGAGAAGCGAAAGATAGAGGATGGAGATCTAGTTCTTGAATCATTCGAAACCGTATGGCTTAAATTAAAATAAGCAGCTTCCGAGCTCCATCGTTTTCACACACATTCAGCCAGTTGTTCCAGCTCCGTGACAATAAGAGTGGGCTCCACCCCGGATACCCGTTCGTCATCCTCTCTCAATCGCAATGAGCGTTTATCTCCGGCAAATAGGGCCGTCTGCATACCGAGCTGGTCTGCCGGGTAGATATCATTCAACATATCATTACCCACATAGAGTGTTTCTTCCGCCCGGATCTTAAAATCATGGTGTAGTCGCTGAACAGCCGGCCGGTAGAAATCGAGGTCGGGTTTGGCCCGATGGTGTTCGTACGACCAGAACAGTAACGAATCTGTAAACCCAAGATTTGTGAGTGAGTCGTCCAAGAGGGCCTCCAGCGATAAAGGGGTGTAGAACTGGGAGTTTGAAATGATTCCCATGACCTTGTCCTCATTCTTTAGAAATTTAAGAAGTTTTTTAGTGCCGGGCATAGGCCAGCAAGGGTTGAAGCGAAGTTCAAATTCGACTCCTATTTTATGGATTAAATCCCGGTCGTCTGACACTCGTTGTGTAACGATATTGGACGCTTCCAGTTCTTGAAAAACGGAGCCCCATACCTCCCGGATATCCACTTCGGGCACATCGACTCCCCGGCTGGATAGTTGCTGCCGCTGCCGGCGAATGGTATCCATTAGCAATTTAAAGGGATGGTGGGGGGCGGCTTCCAAATCAGCGGATAGGTCCAGGGCATGCAGCGTTTCTTCGAAAACCCGGTTACCTCTGTCTGATTTACTCTCGGTTCCAACTTCCCCGGAATCAGCGGCAAGCAGCGTGCCGTAGACGTCCAGCAGAACTGCTTTGACGGAGGGTAGAGAATTGATGTGCGGTTCGATATGGGTGGGGAGAGGATCCAATGGATGGGCCAGGGTCTTTACGCGCTTTTTCAATACCTGGTTTAAACCTGAATTCGAAGGTGTCATGTAATATTTTCCGCTGTTAGGTCCGAAGTAAAGTAAACATTTCCGGGTCTAGAAAACGATCTAACAAGTCTTCTGACAATCCGTACTCAACAGAGGAGGGAGTGGACTCGGCGACTTCTTTATAAAGACTGATAAGCCGATCCCGGAATTTTTCGAGCGAGAAGTGGGATTGGATCTTTTCTCGATTTTGCTGGATCAAGGATTGGGATGGAGCCCCTTCAGGAGGTATCAGCTCGTTGGGATCAAAGTGATAGTGCAGATCGGGCCGGTGAATAAGCAACTCGACAATCTGTTCCTGCGCTGTTTCATCCAGCACCCCGAAATCTATTTGATCATTTTTAGTTAAAAGGGCAATAGCTTCTTTTATCTCTCTTTTGCTGATGGATTTTCCATATGTCTGGTATGTTTGTTTAAGCCCCTCCTCAAGTGCGTTAAAAAGACGTTCCTCGGTAAACCATTCAATGGGCAAGGTTAGAGAGCGATATAATCCTGGAAGTTCAATTTCATCCTTGCGAAAATCGTCGGTAATCAAGGGGAGATCACGTCCGAATAGGGGGCGATCGAATAACCAGGGCTCCAGAAAACAAAACCCAAAACCTTCGGCCACACTGGTAGTAACGATATAATCGGCTCTTCGCATTAGTTGGGGAAAGCTCCCGTGCCAGCGCCTGCCCACTTCAAAATGAAGCGGCAACTGGTATTTATTACCCAGCGAGGTCCACGTAGCATAACTGCTGCGTTGTTCCGGATTTTTAGGTGCCAGGGTTACGGCAAATTCCTTGTTGGCATCGGATAAAATGGACCATAGCAGGAATTCCCCCATATTTTTTCTTCGTATTGCTCTCGTAGGGTACAGGAAAAGCTCTTTGTCGGGATCGAAGAGATTATCTTTCAATGTATCCGGTGCTTCACCCTCGAAATCGTTCTCTTCCTCTTCCACAAAAACGGGATTCTGAATTAAATGAAGGCGCGAAACTTCAAGGCCGGCATCCGACAGGAAGCGGTAGTCGCGTCCATTTAATACGCCATAATGGAGATGATCTGCCTGCGGATACAAATAGGGAGTGAGGTCCAGGTTTCGCTCATCTACCTCATATTCACGATACTTCTTGTAATTACCGGGCCGGCCGTCTTCCGCAAAATCGTGCATTTGGAAGAGAAACCGATGTCCCTCTTCAGCTAGTTTTAATACGGCCCGGGTCAGTTTCACATTTTTTCCCAGCGCATGGTTGTGGATATGCCACAAGTCGGGTAAAGATCCGAGTGCAGACCTTGCCTGGTCCTTGATCTCCTCCACAATCGTGTCAACCTCTACATCATCTTCTCCATATCCATAACTTATACCTTCCACGATGCGGCAGGATGAACGAATGGAGCAGGTTACCGGGGGGTCCTCTCCAATAAGTACGACGGTATCTGTGGAGGTAGCGTCAAGCGCCTTTACCGTATTTTCTATTACACGGGTAACTCCTCCCCCGCGCAGATGATAGTGAATGATACCTATTTTAAGATCATTGCTCATGTCTCCACCTGGAATTTCTTGCGATATTCTTCGATTTCAATCATCGGGGGACGTTCGTGTTCCTCGATCTCATATTCCACTTGTTGATAATCTTCTTTCTGCACCTGGAATTGTCGTAAAATTGTATTGTATTCAGCCATCTCTTTTACGATACCGAGCGACTTCGCCCGGTTAATAAATGTTTGCAGCAATCCAAATGCCATACGTCCGAGCGCCCGGGTGGTCTGATTACGGTGAACACGTTGGTCGAGATCGGTCTGGGCAAAAGCATCCAGTCCATACTTGGAGTAAACATCGATCAGGTGCGAGGTTTCCACCCCGTAGCCGATAGGGAAGGGAATCTCCTCCAGCACATTTCGACGTACGGCGTATTCCCCTGAAAGCGGTTGAATAATGGCTGTCAACTCCGGAAAGAATAGGGAAAACAGCGGACGAATGAGGATTTCGGTTACCCGGCCGCCGCCCGATGGACGAACTTCATTGGAAACGGCCAGCGGTCGATCATAGAAGGCTTTTACATACTGTACTTCCGGTCGATAAATAAGAGGCGCTATAAGACCATATGCAAACCGGGGATGGATATTTTTAATGTCAGCGTCAACATATACAATAATATCCCCCTTTAATTGATAGATGGCTTTCCAGAGGTTTTCCCCCTTGCCTTTTTTGGTCTCAAGTTCGGGCAGTATTTCATTCGCCAGGTACACATCCGCCCCGAAACTGGCGGCAACCTCCCGGGTTCTATCATCCGACCCGGAGTCCACTACGGCTATTTCGTCAAGTAGAGGATAGCGCGACATTAACTCGGACTTGAACAATACCACTTCTTTCCCGATCGTATTTTCTTCGTTGAGCGTAGGTAAGCAAAGGGAAATTGTTAAATTCTGCTCTTCCTTCCGCTCCACCATCTTCTTGAGGTCCCAGAACTCCGAGTGGTGATACGTATTTTCACTCAGCCATTTTTCAATCTTGTTCTGTGTCACAGTATCCTCCATCGATCGCTAGTATGGTTCCTATTAGTTGCGTTAAGCCCTTGTATATAGGCTCGATAAGGATATTTTCATCCAGTTCCCGAATATTGTCGCCCCGCGTGATACCCAGGGTTATAGCGGGTATATTTTTGTCGATAAAGGCTGCCAGTTCAGACGTGCTCGGTGACAGTCTGGGCTGGACGTTCAGCTCTTCCATAATGAAGCGCGTTTTACGTGCCAGGGGGTGCGAAAACTTAATACCTCCGGGTTCGCGCCGCGCAAATATATCGAGATTTATCTCGTCCCCGGTTTTAGAACTGATTTCGGCGACAAATTCTTCCATCCTATGACCGATTTCCTCGACCATGTCGGACGATTCAGATCGTATCTCAAATCTTAATGACGCATTTGTAGCAATGGTATTGTAAGTCGTGCCCCCTTCAATGGATCCCAAAACGATACTTGTTCTGGGACGTTTTGGAAGAGGGATGTCATTAATTTTGTTAATCACTTCGTTAATAGTCAGAATGGCACTTGCATCGCCGAAGCGCGACCAATCGTATTCCTCGGGAATAGTGCAGGTGATTTCCCCCCGGAGCATACCGATCGATACGTGACTTAATCGGCCTAATTGAGCTCCCTCGACCGATAACCCCGCGCTAATGGGTAATTCATTATTGTCGAGGAAGAAGCGAAGGCCTTCCAGGTTTCCGCGCCCCAGGCTTCGGGTGGCCCCCATCAGGATCAGGTTTTTTTTCAGGGTGATATCCAGGAATTCAAAAATACTGGGCAAAGAGGCGACAGCCGCTAATCCAAGGCTATTGTCGGCTACGCCTGGCCCCCGGATATACTTCTGTTCAACCGAAAGGGTGTGATCGACATTCTCCGAAAATGGCGTGTCGGCGTGAGCAACGATAAGTATATTGTCGTCATCGTTTTCTCCTTCCAGTATACCCACTCCGTTGCCCACTTCATCGGTAGAGCTGTTAAGCAGACCAATTTCACTGAAGCGGTCGGTCAGAAAATTGACACGCCTCTCCTCATGGAAGGTGGGAGCGGGAATTTCACCCAGCATGATGAGATTGGCAATGATAATCTCTCCAACCTCCTCCAGGTTGGCTTCCAGCTCCGGCAGCCAATCCAATATTTCCTCAAAAGTGTAATCCACCGCGGTTGAAGTTTTCATACTATTATTATAACAGTTGCTTTGCAGACCCGCATGTATAAATCTATATTAGTACTATCTCGTATCTTTTATTATAAAAAAACTAAACCTTATATATTTTATAAAGTCCACTTTTTAAACCTATGCGTTAATATATGAGCGACAGTCTCCCAACCTGGCTACAATATATATTTGTTCTTATCGGGATATATCTGCTTTTTCATATTCTATATCTGGGCCAGAGCATCATCATACCGTTGGCTTTTGGTGCTTTATTCGCTATGCTGCTGGATCCAATGTGCAGTTGGCTGGAACAGTACAAGTTGGGACGCATCGGATCGGTTCTGGTCAGTATGCTCGCTTTTTTGTTGGTTATAGCGGGAGTTTTGTTTCTCTTTTCGTTACAATTTTTGGAATTTACAGACCAGATTCCGGAAATGACCAATCGACTGAAACTGTATACCGATCAGTTTGTTCGTCTGCTTGAACAGCAGCTTAACATAGGGCAGGAACAACAAATACAGTATCTGAACCGGGGCATCAATAATCTGATTGACCGTAGCGGGCAATTTGCTTCAACTATCATTAGTGCCACGACAAATATTTTCACCTTCCTGATTTTATTGCCCATCTATACCTTTTTCCTGCTCTACTATCGCGATAGACTGCAGACCTTTATGACGAAAATGGCCGATCGGCATAATTTCAAAGATGTTCAAAAGATTATTTTGGATATAAGAGGAGTGGTGCAGCGCTACATTATAGGTATGATTGCGGTAATTCTTATTATGGCCATACTGAACACCCTGGGATTATTGCTGGTGGGACTAGATCATGCCCTGTTTTTTGGCGGCTTTGCAGCCTTCCTGGCCCTGATACCCTATCTGGGAATCATCATCGGAAGCATTCCTCCCTTGCTTTTTGCTCTGCTCATGTATGATTCTCTTTTATATCCGGTCGGGGTGATTGCCGTTTTCGGATTGGTGCAATTTCTCGAGGGGAATTTTATTACGCCTAATGTGATGAGTTCGCAGGTAAGTATTAATCCGTTGGTGGCCCTGTTGGCATTGCTTATCGGGGGACAGT
The DNA here is from genome assembly GCA_913057825.1 of uncultured Balneolaceae bacterium. GTDB lineage: Bacteria > Bacteroidota > Rhodothermia > Balneolales > Balneolaceae > CAJXOW01. The sequence continues at coordinate 47,771 of CAJXOW010000016.1, forward strand.
TATGGGGTATTGCCGGTATGATTCTGTTTATACCGATGACAGGTATTGCCAAAGTGGTATGCGATCATTTTGAACCGCTCAGACCCTATGGATATTTGTTGGGCAATACGGTTGAGTATTAATAGGAGTTGGGGCGGTGGATGTGCTGTGGAGTTAAAACCGGTCTGCCTAAATATCGTCAAATTTGCTCAAGTTCTTCCATGATTTGATTGACGTGGCCTTCCATTCGCTGCACCGATTCTTCGAGTTGTTTTTCACTCGTAGAATCGTCTCTCAATAACTCTTTGGCACGCTCGTATTCCTCCACAATGACGTCTAAATTGAGCATCTGTGAAACGGGTTTGATTTTATGGCCGGCCTTGCGAAGGTTTTCCATATCTTTGTTGAGTAGATGCTTTCGATAACGTTCGATAAAATCGCTGTAGGAATCCTTGGTCGCATCTGTAAATTCCTTGATATACTTCTCTTCTCCATACAGGAGTTCGCTGATCATTTCTTTTTTGATTAATTTATTTCCTTCCGTCAAGATGCACCGGTTTTTATTATGGAGTATAGAAGCATTTGACTCATAGCCCGCGTTTCTTGGAGAGGAGATCGGACTTTGGTGAAATTTAAACAGGTGAGTATTTGTAAACAAGTACTAAAAGTGAAGATCTACAGAACAAAAATTTCTTGAGAGATCCGGGCTGAATCCCCGTGTTGCTGTAACAGGACAGATCAAGCGGTTTGATTGGCATAGCCTAACCAACCCACCGGAGCTCATGATTAAAAGATAATCTTGAACTCCCCGGATCTCTGGTCAACCACCCCTCAACATAGAAAACTGAAAATACCTTTAAAACGGGGCTTAATGCTTAATTTGCCGGATTCACATTTGATTACAGTATTCCTTTCATCAGATCTTGACTGCAAAAAAGAAATGGAAACAAATAGGGGATGCTGTACGGGTCGGTTCAAACATCGAGCTCCTGACCGGTTTCGGGAGAGATAACTTTTATGCGGCAGATCCCTATATCAGATAGACTCCTGGTATAAAATTACAGTCCGGCGAGTTTAAAGGGTGAAGTCAAAAAGGGCCTGGCCCGCTATTTTTCACGAAGTGAAGTGCAGGCTAGTACACCTCTACAAAAGTACGAGTCCCTGGTTTAATGCGTCGCTTTATATCTTTTGACGTCCATTCATCAGGATCTTTTCCCTGGATGCTGTCTTTTAGTTCCAGATATTCATATAGGTTATGTCGAGCGAGTTGTTTGTATATTCCGGCCTGCATTCCCTGAAGGCCACAAATGTATAATAGAGTATTGTCCTGCGATAGCAGTGGAATAAATTGCTCTTGATGATCGTCAATGGCAAACTGTACATATTTTTTCGACCCGTCTGCTCTTCGATCCTCGCGTGATACATAAACCATGAAGTGGAAGTTTGGGTGAGCTTCTTCCAATCCTCGGAAATAATCCTCATATAGGATATCAGTACGGTAGGGGGTGCCAAAAATGAGATAGATATCAGATTCGATCCCTTCTTTTAGCAGATCGTAAACCATCCCCCGAAATGGAGCTATGCCCGTGCCGGTAGCAAAAAATACATAATTGAAATCATTCCTGTTCTCGGGAAGCAAAAATCGTCGTCCGGCAGGACCCGTCATCTTTACCGTTTCACCGGGTCGCAGGTTACAGAGGAAATTGGAGCAAACACCAAGATACAATTCTCCTTCATTTTCCCACTCTTCAATGATACGCTTGACCGTAGTGGAAATGATACGTTGATTTCCATTTTCGCCGTGATAGGGTGAGGCCAGTGAATACAATCTTAATTTGTAAGGCCGACCCTTTTCATTTTTGCCGGGAGGGAGTATCCCAAAAGATTGGCCCAGCTGAATGTTATCCTGTAGCTTTGTGTCGGAAATATCAAAAGATACATGTCGAATAAAATTGGGACTGGACTCCCGCGTTACGATACGGTTTTCGACGACCGGAACTTCCACGGGGTTCCGGGGGGAATAGATGTTCATTTTGACTTCCGGCAGTTTGATCTCCGGACGGACAGCTTGTTCGGCCATGAAATGACTGATTTAAATTTTACTATTCACTTTTTTGCAAACTATGCCTTGTAAGCGTATTTGTGAGATAAACTATGGTTTTATGCAATTCCTAACGAGTAAATCGTCAATTTATCATACAGAGTTTTTGCTAAAATCACTAATCAATAGATAGGAGAAGGGTCAATAATGCGCACCGCTCCAGTGTTCTGTCAAGATCAACGGATTCCCGGTACGAAAAAGCTCCGAGGCCGACGGGCCCCAAACCGTCTATAGTTGCTGTATAGGGATTGGTTATGGTGGCCACGGAAGCTTTTTCCCGTCTGCTATGATTCAGTGGTATCCCCAGGCGGTCAGCCAGACGTTCGACTTTGCTCCAAAGTTGGTAATTCCGCTCATTTTGCAGCATCGGCGGACGATAAATGCCCCCTTCTATAGATATGTCGACTCCGCTGGTGGTGGATTCGATCTCATAGGCCCTCTCTTCTATAAAGCTAATGTCATCGGGGTTACCCAGTCTGACTTGAACATTGGCCTGGTGTTCTCCCGTTAAAATATTGGATCGCATTCCATCGTCGATTTCGCTGACTTCGATGTAAATATCACGATCAGGATCGTTTAAGTCGTAGAAACGTTGAACGGCTTGTGAGAGTTCAAGCATGGCCCCGTTGCCGGATTCCGACATGAAGTCGGTGCTGGAGGAGTTGTTGCGAATTCGGATGTGAAAATTTCCAAATCCCATACTTGACGTAAAGATTTCACCACTTTTTTCCTTGGAAGGCTCCAGAATAAAGGCTCGATCTGCATAGCGCGCAAGCCGTTCGATGGTGGGACGTGATTCCGGAGTGCCGGCTATTTCGTCAGAGTAGATAAATACTACCGGTGTTAATGAGGGCTGTATGTTGAAATGCTTCAAGGTTTTAAGAGCCATTAGCATCATGGCAATACCCGTCTTCATGTCATAGGATCCGGGTCCCGTAATGGTTCCCTGCCTGAATGAAAAAGGCATTCTTTCTAAGGTTTCCAATGGCCAGGCCGTATCACAGTGCCCGATCAACAGTTGGTTGGGGGCCCCGTGCTTGCGATTGGTCGGTCGTGCATATAACTGGCCGCCACTATTGTTTCCGGCCAGGTGACGGGTGTAAAAATCAATTTCCCTTAACTGTTTTATCAGCAGTTGAATAAGTTCAACTTGATGATCGGGATGAGAAGGAGGGGTTTCGATGGATACCAATGCTTCAACAAGGCTTACGAACTCATCTTTGCGTTCCTTTATATACGCGAGTAATTGCTTGGGATGATGTTGCATTAAACGATTTTTTACAGCCTTCAGATATCCGGGAATGTTACCATGCCCATCATGTCAAACCAGGTATGGACTGTCAAGTAATTCAAATCCTGAAAAATCGAAAATTCCTGGCTTCGACCGAGATAATATAGATCGTTCTTACCGCTCTAATATACAGGTAGCTGGGTAAATATAAAAGTTTATACAGGGAACCCTAAAACTTCTATTGCAATCGGGTTATATGAATAATACGAACGATGTAACTGGTTAATGCACATGCCGCTTATTTGATATTATAGGTTTTAAGTGTATTTTGTCTTTTAATGTTAGAAAGGAACGATTTTTTTAGACGAAAGATTTTTATTAAATGAGTATTGACTAACCAAAGTCGGAGTAAATTATGAAAAGAGATGAAAAGTTTGTTTACCAGTTCGGAGAGGGTAAAGCTGAAGGAGATCGAACCATGAAGCAACTGCTTGGGGGCAAGGGAGCAAATCTGGCCGAGATGAGCTCGATCGGACTCCCGGTGCCTCCGGGATTTACGATTTCTGCAGAAGCTTGTAACCTTTATTCTGAATCGGGCGAATGGCCCGATGGCTTGGAGCAGCAAGTCGAGGAGGGGCTGAAAACGTTGGAAAATCAGATGGGAGCTAAACTGGGTGATCCCGAAAATCCACTGTTGCTCTCGGGCCGCTCCGGAGCAGCGATATCTATGCCGGGTATGATGGATTCGGTATTGAATCTTGGTCTGAATGACGAAGTGGTAGAGGGATTGGCTAAAAAAGTTAATAATAAAAGATTTGCATACGACAGCTATCGGCGGTTTATCGATATGTTTGGTGAGGTGGTCATGGGGATCGATCATGATCAATTTGAACAAGCCATCTCGAAATTGAAAAAGGAGAAGGGGGCGGATGTAGATACCGATTTGGATGCTGACGCAATGAAGGATCTGGTTGATCGCTATAAAGCCATCTATCGTCAGCATACCGGTTATATGTTTCCCCAGGATCCATTGGAACAACTTCACTTCACCATTACCGGTGTGTTCGATTCCTGGAATAATCCCCGTGCAGTAAAATACCGACAGATTAACAAAATTAGAGGGATAATGGGTACGGGAGTAAATATCCAGGCCATGGTATTCGGCAATATGGGAGAAAGCAGTGCCACGGGCGTTTGTTTTACTCGTAATCCGTCGACCGGCGAGCGCGAGTTGTATGGAGAATTTTTAACGAATGCTCAGGGAGAAGACGTCGTTGCCGGTATTCGAACGCCGAAGCCCATAGAAAAATTAAAGGATATTATGCCGGAGAGTTATGAGCAGCTCGACGAGGCTACGCAGAAATTGGAGCGGCACTACCAGGATATGCAGGATATTGAGTTTACCATTCAGGAGGGAAAGCTTTACCTGTTGCAGACGCGGAACGGAAAAAGAACCGGTATTGCTGCAGTTCGCATAGCTGTGGATATGGTGGATGAAGGATTGGTGGATAAAGAAAAAGCAGTTAAAGATTTGGTTGAGCCAAGACATGTAGAGCAGCTATTACATCCCCAGCTGGAAGAGGGGGATGTCAATAAAGAAGATTGGATCGGTTCCGGTCTTCCGGCGTCTCCCGGTGCGGCGGTGGGCAAAGTGGTATTTGATTCGGATGACGCTGAAAAAGCTCATGAGCAAGGAGAAAAAGTAATCCTGGTTCGCATCGAGACCAGCCCGGAAGATGTAGGAGGCATGTCGGCCGCCGAAGGCATCCTGACTTCCCGCGGCGGCATGACAAGTCACGCTGCAGTGGTAGCCCGCGGTTGGGGTAAACCGTGTGTGGCTGGATGTGACGATATCGTAGTCAATTATCGCAACAAATCGTTTACAAACGGTACCATTACAGTCAAAGAAGGGGACTGGATTTCGATTGACGGTACGGAAGGCAATGTAATTCGCGGCAAGAAACCGCTCAGTGAACCTACATTCGGCGAGGATTTCAAGAAGTTTATGAAGTGGGTGGATGAGATCCGCACCATGAATGTGCGAACGAACGCCGACACCCCGGAAGATGCCCAAAAAGCCATTGAGTTTGGGGCGGAAGGTATTGGATTAACTCGCACGGAGCATATGTTCTTTGGCGACGATCGCATTGCGGCCATGCGGCGAATGATTCTTTCCGAAAATTCCGATGAGCGACGTGAACACCTTGAAAAACTACAGCCCTATCAAAAAGAGGACTTTAAGGGCATCTTTGAGGCTATGGAGGGGCGGCCGGTGACCATTCGCCTGCTTGATCCGCCGCTCCACGAGTTTTTGCCGGATCGCGAAGAGGAGATCGAGCAAATTGCAGATAGACTGGATATTACCCGGGAACGCCTCAACAAAAAGATAGAGCTGCTGAAGGAATTCAATCCCATGATGGGACACCGCGGTTGTCGTCTCGGCATCGTGTACCCGGAAATTACCGAGATGCAGACACGTGCAATATTAGAGGCTGCAGTTGAATTGGTCCAGGAGGGGAAAGAAGTGGTACCGGAGATAATGGTTCCCCTGGTGGGATCTGCTGCCGAATTTATTAATCAAAAAGAGATCATAGAACAGACGGCAAAAGAGCTTTTCGAGGAGATTGGACAGTCAGTGGACTTTCAAGTGGGAACGATGATAGAAGTTCCCCGTGCCGCTATGACAGCCGATAAAATCGCGCAGGACGCGGACTTCTTTTCTTTCGGAACGAATGACCTGACGCAGCTGACCTTCGGATTTAGCCGTGATGATGCCAGCAAGTTTATCCCTCATTACGTGCAGGAAAAGATTCTTCCGCAGGATCCTTTCCAATCGCTCGATCAGGAGGGAGTGGGAGCGCTTGTTCAAATCGCAACGGAAAAAGGTCGTGGTGTCAAGGAAGATCTTAAGATCGGCATCTGCGGTGAGCATGGAGGCGATCCGGAAAGCATTGAATTCTGCTTCAATATCGGCATGAACTATGTTTCTTGCTCGCCCTATCGCATTCCGGTGGCACGCTTGTCAGCTGCTCAATCTCAGTTAAAAATGAAACGTCAAAAAGATAAAACAGCGGAAAAGGCTTCGGTTAGCTGATTTCGTACTTCACAGCTATTTCTGCGCTCTTCTTGCATAATGCAGTGTATGGCTGGTAAGGATAGGTTCAAAACCTGAGACCGTCCGGCGTCTGCTAATGACGTTGGGCGGTCTTTTTAATCGGTAGGAGGAAAACGAGGGCATTTAAGCTGCTGTGAGGAAACTGCGAGGAAGGAGGGAGTTTTTATCTTGCAAGGAATACTATTCATTGAGAAGCGTGTTGCCATCCTCTAATTCCAGAACCAGCATCCAGCACATTTTCTGATTGTCAAAGACGATATCGAAATAGCGATCGTCGGTGGTGTGCAGCACAAAATGGATATAGGTAGTATCGCCGACCCGTTCAAGATAGGTTCGGCGTACTTTATCCACCGTATGATGCTGCCCGTCGGGTCGTACGAATCGCCAGGGAGTAATTTTACGATGAATACCTTTCTGTTTGAAACTGGCAAACGTAGCTACAACGTTCAGTTTTTCCTGTTTGGATGTCTGCATGATAGATCTGCCACGCCTGAATAGTATAACAGTTACACATATATCACACATGCATAATACAAATTAATTGGATCAAGGCAAAAGGCTTGCCGGAGAAAACTTCTTGTAAAGATTGGAGATTGCAGGTAATATTTGGATGACAGAACCGTACTTTAAAGCTGCTTGCCGGAAGAGCAGTTAAAAATGTTAACGAAAGGTTGAGTTGAAGAACGGGCGGTATTCCCGAAGTATTGAAGTTTTCACCTTGTGGCAAAAGATCTGATGCTATTTGTTTGAATGTCTTGTTGAGGTGATAAGCAAAACCGCTGTTCAAATGTCGGTGAAAAGTTTTCGAACGAGGGCATACCGCCCGTTTTTCAACTCAACACCGAATCCCAATAGAAATTGAATAAGGTCTGCTGAAAATGAGCGAATCCGAAATGAAATCGACTGTTGAAGAGCGACTGGAGAAATTCTGGGAACTGTCCAAGCTGTTTTCGAAGCCTCATCCGTGGCATGGTATCTACATCGGTTCGGAAGCTCCCGAGCGCATCCGTGTATTTATTGAAATTGTGCCGGGCGATACGATGAAATATGAACTTGACAAAGATTCCGGATACCTGAAGGTGGACCGTCCTCAGCGGTATTCCAATTTTGTTCCCGAGCCCTATGGGTTTATTCCCCAGACGTTGTGTTCGGACCGGGTCGGTGAATTTTGTGCCGAGCAAACACAGCGCGAAAACGTAGTGGGAGACGAGGATCCCCTCGATATTTGTGTCGTAACCGAACGCAGTATTCCTCATGGCGATCTTATAATGGAAGCTATTCCCGTCGGAGGACTGCGTATGATCGATGGGGAAGAGGCGGATGACAAAATTATCGCGGTGCTGAAAAATGACGCCCTGTTTGGGGAGGCCAGGGATATTTCGGAGGTGCCCGAATCGTTGGTGGATCGACTGACCCACTATTTTCTGACGTATAAGGATATGCCCGACGGACGCAAAAATCAGTGTGAAATTACCAAGGTCTACGGCCGGGATGAAGCTCTCGAAGTTATCCGGCGAAGTCAGAAAGATTACCTCGATCGATTTCGGTCGATTAAAAGCGGAATTGTGAATCAATTCATGAAACAGTTGGAATAATAAAAAAGGCCCGTCGGTCGACGGGCCTTTTTTATTAACCGGAAGCTCGGGGCTCAAAGCTCGAAGCGGAGTTCGGGATTTTTGTTAGTAGTTGTACGTAAAGCAAATAACGTTTTTATCCCCTGCTACCCGTGCTTCACCGGAAAATTTTTTGAACCGGATAGAGGTAAATACAAGTGGCGCAGGTTGAATTGTTTTACAAATGATATTGCTTGTAGAAAACGAGTTAAGTTCAAATTTTTCGCTGAAGTACGGGTAGCAGGGGATAACCAAGGGCATTTCAACGGAATAGCCTTCCTTCGCTTTGAGCCTCGAGCTTCCAGCTATTTTTGCTCCCCGCGGAGCAAAAATTTTATTTCGGATTTACGTCAAGGAGTTCAACTTCAAAGATCAACACGTCGTTCGGACCAATCGGACCAGGCGTGCCACGTTGTCCATATCCCAGCTCAGGCGGAATAAACAGCTTCCACTTGGCTCCTTCTTTCATCATTTGCAAGGCTTCGGTCCATCCTTTAATGACTCCGCCTACAGGGAATTCCACGGGTTGGCCGCGTTCAATGGAGCTGTCAAATACCGTGCCGTCGACCAGCGTACCTTTGTAATGAACCCGGACCGTATCCTTGGCCGTGGGGGAAGGGCCGCTTCCCTCTTCCATAATCTTGTATTGCAGTCCACTTTCGGTCGTTTGGACTCCTTCCTTATTCTTGTTTTCTGCCAGAAACTCTTCCGACTTTTTCTTATTGGTTTGAGCTTCCTGCTGGCGACGCTTTTTCTGCTTGGCCATGACTTCCTGCTGGAACGACTTCATCAGCGTCCCCATAGCGGAATCAGTCAGGGCGGGGTCGGTTTCATTAACGCCATCCTGAAGCCCGTGCATGATCTGCTGCAGGCTAAGTGAATCGATCGATTGATTATTGAAGTTGCTGCCAATGTCATATCCTATGCTGTAGCTTACTTTTTCGTTCTTGTCGGCAGGCGTGGAGGCATTGAAATCGCCGCCGCCGGATCCGCTGCCTTGACAGCCGTATAGAGTTAAAAAAGCCGTAGCAAAGGCAATGAAAAGGGTTAAGTTTCGTTTAAATGAAAGCATATTTGATTTTTTGGTTAATAGAAAAAAATGATTATTTACAGGGTCTGTGCCGGGAGCAAGTATCGCCCTTTGCTGAACAACAAGCAAATTGAAGAAATTGGGCAAATACCTCCCGGCTAATAATAGCAAACTTATCTCGGAGGGATTTATTATTTTCCCGAGGTATCTATTTCCCTGCACATGATCATTAAAACTCTGTAATAGTATTTAAAATAACAAGGTATAGTGAATTTTACTGATTTTGATTTAGATGAACGTATTCTTGAAGGTTTAAAAGCGCTTCAATATAAAGAAACCACTCCTATTCAGAAAGAGGGCATTCCCATTGCCCTGGAGGGCCGGGACCTCGTCGGACTGGCTCAAACGGGAACGGGTAAGACCGGCGCTTTTGTGATCCCCATATTGCAAGATATCCTCAAAAAAAGAGATACCGACGAATCTCCACCTCATGCCTTGATTTTGACGCCGACGCGCGAACTGGCCAAGCAGGTGGATGAAATGATCTTCGCCATGGGATACCATACCGGGGTGTCATCGGCTACGATAATTGGCGGCGAGGATTTTGGCGAACAGGCCAAACACATCCGCCAGGGCGTGGATGTGCTGGTGGCAACGCCGGGCCGGCTGCTGGATATATTGAATGTGTTGAACTTTGAACTGAGTTCGATCCATACGCTGGTCCTGGATGAGGCTGACCGAATGCTGGACATGGGGTTCTATCCGGATGTCTCCAAAATTATTCGGAAAATGCCTGAAGACCGGCAAACAATGTTGTTTTCGGCGACCATGTCGTCCCAGATCGAAAAACTCTCCCAGCAATTCATGAGGCAGCCCGAGAAGATCGAGTTTTCGGTTTCCAAACCGGTCGATACGGTAGAGCAGCATGCCTACTTTGTCGAAAACAATGAAAAGCTGGACCTGGTGGAGAAAATATTTGATCGGAATGAATGGGAATCGGCTATCGTTTTTGCCGCCACCAAAAAATGGACGGAAAAGCTGCATCAGAAACTACAGAAACGGGGTATCGATTCGGTGAGCATTCACGGCGATCGATCCCAGGAGGAACGAAATGAGTCCCTGCACAAGTTCAAAAGCGGACAAAATCCGGTAATTGTGGCCACCGATGTGCTGTCACGAGGTATCGACATCGATGATGTGTCCATGATTATTAATTATGATCTTCCGCATAACAGCGATGATTATATTCACCGGATCGGACGTACGGGACGGCATAAAAATACCGGTATAGCCATCACTTTTGTGACCGGAAAGGAGAAAGGAAAGTATAAAGGTATTAAAAATGAAGTCGGACTGGAGATCAAGGAGTATTCGGCTTCAGAGATTATGAGAGAAAAAGAAGACAAGAAAAAGGATAAAAAACAGTCTTCATCTGATGATGAGAAATCCAACAATCGGCGTTCTTCTGATAACGCTGTAAATAAGAAGGATCGCAGTAAGAAAGATCAAGACACCGGTGAATCAAAGGCTGATCGGCCTGGTCGATCGGAGAATAAGAAGCGATCAAAAGGTTCTGCCCGTTCTTCAAGCGAAAAATCGCCTACCTCAAACAGGCAAAAGAGATCGGGGAATGCATCGGATAAACAATCCGCTCAAGCCTCGAATCGGTCCAAAAAATCTGAGGGCGGAAAGAAAAGCCGCTCCTCAAAAAGCAGCCGGTCCCGGAAGAAATCTGACTCGGGGAATAATCGGAAGGATAGTAAATCCAAGCACGATCAATCCTCTTCCTCTTCTTCTTCCAGTAAACGTTCGAGTAAGAGTAAGTCAGATACACGAAGTCGTAATAGAAAGAGTGGGGGCCGCAAGAAATCAGCTGATTCGTCCAACGGACGGGATCGCATGGTGGTGCAAAGGATTGAGAAAGCGATACAACGGAATAAAAATACCCGAAAGCCGGCGAAGGGATTCTGGGGCGTGATTAAAAGTTTAATACCAAAAATTAAACAAGACTGATTAGGCTGATTCTCTTTTAAAACTACCTTCAAACAGGAAAATATTTCCACCATCGGGAGAGGTAAGAACCGCATTGGAAACGGTCCCGTCTTGATCCGGGTAAGTTTCGGTAAGTTCAACACCTTCCAGTTTTAACCTCTTAATTCGTTTTTGC